>JAZJZP010000170.1:0-2739 GCA_040389805.1 Pseudomonadota bacterium | reverse complement strand
CAGCCACCATCTCGGCCTCCACCCGCACATCGGCGCCATACACCGCCCACTGGTCGGCGGGCCAGCCTTGTGCCTGTGCCCAGGCTTGCAGGGTCGGCACACGCCGCGCCACCAAGGCCAGCCGCCAGCCTTGTCGGGCGTAAAGCAAGGCCAAGGCCTGGCCCAGCCCACTGGACGCCCCCGTGATGAACACCAAGGGAGCCACCGGGAGCTTCTGTCCAGGCTCAGCGCCCGACTGCGTCATACCGACCCTTCACGCCCTGCCCCAACTGGGTCACCCCTTGGCGTTCATCAAACACCAGTTGACCTGCCTGCACCTGGGCATGCGCCTGGGTTATTTTGACTGGCAGGTCCGACTTCACCTGCCGGTGGCGGGTATCGATGGTCATGAGCTCCCCCTCAAACACCACAGGGGAAGCATTGGGCACCCCCGAGGCCGGCGTGGCCACCACCCGCGCACCGCCGCGCAACACCACGGTCTCGGCCACCCCATTGGCTTGGCCTTCATTGGCCACGGCATGCAAGTGCCGCCCGGTGTCGTCTCGGGCCGCTATTTGCACGGACTGGATCTCCAGCCGATCACCGACGGCGAAATGGCGCATGGCCTTGCCGTCAATCACCGCCACCAACCGCCCTTGCAGGTTGTAGCGCTCCACGCGCGCCTGCCCCAGTTCATAGTCGGGCGATGACGAGGCCGTGGCGGTTTGGGCGGGGCCCGAGTCCTTCGGGGCAGACTGCACCAGCCACCACGTAAAGCCCGCCAGGCCCGCCACCAGCACCATCGGCACGGCCGCACGGGCTTGATCAAGGGCGGTCAGCCAACGGCTCATCGACGCGCCTCTTGCGCGGTGGTGTCCAAGGTGTGCAGATGCCCGTGCAGCAAGGCGTCGTAGCGCCCCGTCGCCCACAAGAGCAGGTCACAACATTCGCGGGCCGCGCCCTGGCCACCGCGCAGGGTCGTCACATGGTGCGCCACGGCCCTGACCTCGGCATGCGCGTTGGCGGGTGCACACGCAAACCCGGCGCGCACCAGCAAGGGCAGATCGGGCCAGTCGTCACCCATCACGGCCACTTCCTGCCAAGACATGCCCAGGGACGCGAGCAAAGGCTCGGCCACGGCCAGCTTGTCATGGGCCCCGAACACGGCCTGCGTGATGCCCAAGTCTTTCAAGCGGCGCCGCACCGCCGGCGAATCCCGCCCTGTGATCACGATGGGCGTGATGCCGCCTTGTGCCAGCAATTTCAAACCATGGCCGTCCAGTGCATGGAAGGCCTTGATCGTTTCGCCCGCCTCGCTGATGAACAAGGTGCCATCGGTCAAGACGCCGTCCACGTCAAAAATGGCGGCGCGAATGCCTTGCGCGGCCTGCCGCAAGGCCGGGGCAAACGACAGGGTCGGGGTGAGGGTGCGGATCGTGCTCATATCAAATTACCTTGGCGCGCATGAGGTCGTTGGTGGTGACGGCGCCAACCAGCTTGCCGGCGTCGTCAACCACCAGCAGGGTGTTGATGCGGTGGGTTTCCATCACCGCCACCGCCTCGGCGGCCAGCACGTCGTCGCGAATGGTGCGCGGGCCGGGGGTCATCAGTTGTGCGGCGCTGGCGTTGCGCAACTCCACCCCGGCTTCGATCTTGCGGCGCAGGTCACCGTCGGTGAACACGCCCAGCAACAGGCCATCGGCATCGACCACGATGGCCGCACCGAGTCCTTTGGCACTCATTTCGCGCATCACATCGCCAAACGGCGCGTCGGGCCGCACGCGGGGCAAGGCATCGCCCGAGCGCATCACGTCGCGCAGGTGGGTGAGCAGCTTGCGGCCCAGGGCTCCGCCGGGGTGCGAGCGGGCAAAGTCCTCGGCCTTGAACCCGCGCGCATCGAGCAGCGTCACGGCCAAGGCATCGCCCAGGGCCATCTGCGCGGTGGTGCTGGCGGTGGGCGCCAGGTTCAAAGGGCAGGCCTCGACGGTCACGCTGCAATCCAGCACGATGTCGGCATGGCGGGCCAGCGATGATTGAGGCCGCCCCGTCATGGCCAGCAACAACACGCCTTGGCGCTTGAGCACCGGCAGCAAGGCGGTGAGCTCTTCGCTCTCGCCGGAGTTGGAGATGGCCAGCACGATGTCACCCGGCGTAACCATGCCCAGGTCACCGTGGTGCGCCTCGGCGGGATGCACGAACATGGCCGGGGTGCCGGTCGAGGCCAGCGTCGCCACGATCTTGCGACCGACATGCCCGCTCTTGCCCATGCCCATGACCACCAGGCGCCCCTTGCAGGCCAGCACCGCCCTCACGGCGCGGACAAAGGCGTCCCCGGCGGGGCCCGCCAGACGGGTCCGCATGTCCTGCAAGGCCTGCGCCTCGATGTCCAGGGCCTGCCGGGCCAGCGCGACAATGGCGTCGGAGTCCGCCACCAAAGGCGCCGAGGATGAAGAAGTCGACAATTGCGTCATAAACCTTGCTGGATAAAAGCACCGGGTAGGATCGAGGGATTCTAGGGACAAGATGGCCACCACGCTCGACCTTGCGCTGTTGTATCTGTTTGCCGCAGTGATCGGTGTGGTCTTGTGTCGCCTGATGAAGCTGCCCCCGATGCTGGGCTATCTGGCCGTCGGGGTGGTGATTGGCCCCAACGCGCTGGCGCTGGCCAAGGATTCGGCCACCGTGCGCCACCTGGGCGAGTTCGGCGTGGTGTTCTTGATGTTCGTCGTGACCTGACAAAGTAAAAAGGTGGGGGAGGCC
>JAZJZP010000169.1:12376-16060 GCA_040389805.1 Pseudomonadota bacterium | reverse complement strand
AGTGGATCTCCGACTGAAAGGCGGGCAGCAGCGCCCCGACCAGTGCAACCCCACCGTAGTAAGCCAAGGTGATCAGCACCATCGCAGCCGCCAAAAAACGCAGCATGAAATCCCGAACCAGCACAGGCCCGGCCTTCATGTGCGCCCACCGCGTTCATCCGCCCGAACGATCAGCGCCATGAAGAGCACGCTCAGCGCAATCAACACCATAGGGGCCACCAAGCCATGCAGTTGATCAAACAAAGCACGGTCATGGCGATAGCTGTAAAACAGCGCCATCAACCTGAGCTGATTGAGCACAAACACCCAAGCCACTCCGGCAACGATGCCCATGCAGCGCCAGCGCCACGACAGCGGGTAGGTCAGCAGCGCAGCGATGAGCAAAAACAGCACCTCGGTGCCTTCACAGCCATTGAGGACATGGATACCGCCCCCAGACGCCTTGATGTGCGCCCCCACTGCACCGGCCTGAACATCGGGCGTCCACACATTGATGATCGAGACCGCCACGGCAACCGTCGCCATGTCGATCACGGCCCGCTCGAAGGCGGTGCCGCGTGCCTGGTCCCAGGCCCACTGCAAAACCACAAAGACCAGCAGGAACACCGCAGCCCTGCGCCAAAGCGGGCGCGGGCCAGAGGGGGTCAATGTGTCCATGGCCAATCAGTCTGCGCGCCCCGAGACTCGGCACGCGCCAGAAACATCAACAGCAAGCCACCCAAAATAATGGCCGCCCATTGAGGCAAGGTCGGCGTCTCCGCATCAAGCACTGACGCAGCCTCGGCCAGGACGGCCAGACTGCCGGTGTTGTCCGACGCCACCGCATCGGGTAGATCGGAGCCAACGCTCACCGCCAATGTTTGGGCCGCACTGACACCCCAAAGCAGATCAATGGACACCAATGTACTGGCGCCTGCAGCCAAGCTGGCGAGCGAGCACACGATTGTCGCCCCCGAGGCCATGCAATTGGATGGTCCAGAAACCAAACTGACACCCGTTGGCAAACTCACGGTGGCCACCACATTGGTCGCGGCTTGAGGCCCTCCATTGCTGACCGTGAAGGCATAGCTGTTGACGGACCCCAGCACTGGATTGGTGGGGCCGTTCACCGCACCCACCGACACATTGGCTTGCGCACTGGTGTTCAATGACCAGTTCAGCTTCACGCTGCCCTGGGCAAGGGCCATCCCATCAACAGCAATCGCATACTCCGTACCCGCCGTGGCTTGAAACAAAAATCCGCTGGCATTGCCGCTGCTACCATCATTGTCATTGGCAGCCACCGGCTTTAAAGCATCGAGCAGCGAACCGGTGAACACCCCCAACACCGTGTCAACGCCGCTGCCATGGGTATCCAGGGTGACCTGGCCAGACGCCGGTGCAACCCAGGTCCACCACACCGTGTGGCCTGCGGCGGTGGGTGCCAAGCTCGCCTCGCCAGCATCGAGCGTGCCCAGAAGGTTAATGCCGGTGGCTGATCCGGCGTTTCCGCTGATCAACGTACGCGCGGCAAAACCATCATTGATGGGACGCGCAGCGGCCTCCAGATTCAAGCGAGGCGTGACCAACCCATTGCGGGCATCCGTAACATTCACGCCAGATGAAGTGAGGCGGTTCAAGGTGGTGGTCAAGGTATCGCCCGGAAAAGCCGCACGCAGCACCGCCACCGCACCAGCCACATGGGGTGATGCCTGAGAGGTCCCGCCTTTGGTGATGCCGCCCGCGGTGATCAAGGCGCCGGGCGCCAGCAGCGTCAAAAAACTGGCACTGTTCGAAAAGCAAGGCACCTGATCCACCGTGCTTGTGTAGTCAGTGCACAGGGTGCCCCACGCCAATCCTCCCTGGTTGGGACCATAGACCGCGCCCACCGACACCATCCCAGGCGTACAGGCCGGAGCCCCGATGGCATTGGTATAGGCATCATTGCCAGAAGCGGCCACCATCGTGATACCAGCATTGCGCGCATTGTTCGTGGGGGTCAGATAAGGATTACCACTGCTGCATAGGGCGGTGTTCTGACTGCTATCGCCCAGACTCAAATTCATTGCGACGATGTTGTAGGTACTGCGCTTGGAGATAGCCCAGTTGATGCCCGTGAGAATGTCCGAGGTGTAGGCCACCGTGCCAGAAAACACGTTCACCATGGCCACGCGCGCGCCGGGCGCCACGCCCACCACGATGGCCGACACGTTGGTTCCGTGGCTGTTGCTGGTCGAACCACTGCCCGTTGTTTTGGTCGCAGCCACCAGGCAACTGGCTGGCACGCCTGGCGCAGTGCAGCCGCCGAAGGCTGCATTGGTGTAATCAATGCCGTCATCCAGCACAGCCACCGTGGTACCCGCACCGGTATAGCCCACACTTCCAGCCGCGGGCTGATTGATCATCGTCAGGTTGGCCGCAGCCACTCGATGAAAGGCCTTGTTCAGGTAGAGCCCCCGGACCTCGGCATGCCCCGCCAACATTTTCAAGGCAGCCACCGAGCGCAGCCGCTTGAACGACATGGGCAAATGACTGAAATCCGCCAGGGCCTCCAACCCAATCTTGGGCAGCATAGGCTCCACCTGGCTCTTGATCGTTTGATAGCGAGAGGCCCTGAGGGCCATCACGGCATCGCTGTCAAACCGCTGGCCCTTGCCTCTTGCCCGCGTGACTTCTTGATCGACGAGCGTTGACTCATATTCGACGATGAGGTCAATGCTGTCACCCGCAGTCAATGCGGCGAGCGCTTCTGGAGGAATGCTGGCCGCGGCCCATGCTGGCTGATTGAACGCCAACAGGCTCGTACAAAAAACAGCAGTGAGCGCCATCCTGAACAGACAGCGAACGGATAGGCGCAGCGGCATTGCAATTCCAGCAGGCCTCAAAAAAGAGACCCCATGGTGTCCAGTGTCGGCAAACCATGTGACGGTTCAACGCCAAGTCCCGCCAAATAGACTATGGCCCTGTCAGGCCGCTTGCAAATGTTTGCGCAAAAAAGCGACGCTGCGCCCCCAGGCCAGTTGGGCACAGGCCGCGTCATACACCTCGGGACGGGTCTGATTGAAAAAGGCGTGATGCGCGTCGTAGTGGAAAATCTCCGGCTGAGCACCGGCAGCACGCATTGTTTTTTCAAGCGCTCCCACCACCTTGGGTGTGCACCAGTCGTCCTGCTTGGCGAAGTGCCCCTGAAAGGGAATCTTGATGCGCGCCGGGTCGGCCACCTCCTTGGGCGGTATGCCATAAAAGCACACGGCAGCCAACAATTCAGGCACATGCACCGCCGCAGCAATGGTCAAGGCCCCGCCCATGCAAAAACCCATGACGCCCACCTTGCTGCAATGCTGCGCCAAATGCTGGGCCGCCCCTCGGATGTCCTGATGCGTCGCATCGCCAAAATCAAGGCCCGCCATCATGTGGCTGGCTTCGTCACTGGTGCTGGCCAATCGCCCTCGGTACAGGTCAGGTGCCAACACGGTCAAACCCTGCGCGGCCAAGCGGTCGGCAATGCCGCAAATGTGCTCATTGAGCCCCCACCATTCTTGAATCAGGACCACACCCGGGCCGGCCGGACTGCCCTGACCTTGCGCCAGATAGCCACGCCCTTGGGCCCCATCGGGGCGAAGAAAGTTGATCATCATGAGACACCTCGCTGGCTTGTTGTTCAGGATGCGGCCCCATTTTCAATCAAGCGCACGCCATTTAGAA
>JAZJZP010000169.1:7766-12366 GCA_040389805.1 Pseudomonadota bacterium | reverse complement strand
AAATCTTCAACCGATCGGGACGCCATGTCAACGCAAAACGCCGAGCAAATCGCCGAGTGGAACGGCGCCTTGGGCCAGCGCTGGGCTGAACTGCAACAGGAAATCGACGGCATCGTCGTCCCATTCGGCGAGGCCGCGCTGAAGCTCGCCGCGCCGCAAATGGGGGAGCGGGTGATCGACGTCGGGTGCGGGTGCGGTGACACGTCGATCGAACTGGCGCGCCGGGTCGGCGATGCGGGCCGCGTTCTGGGCGTTGATGTCTCGCAACCCATGTTGGAGGTGGCGCGTGCGCGCGCCGGTCTGCAGGGGCGACCCAATCTGGTGTTCCGCCAGGCCGACGCCTCCGAGGCCGACCTGCCATCCGGCACCGACTTGCTGTTCTCGCGCTTCGGGGTGATGTTCTTCGGTCAGCCTGTGGCCGCCTTGCGCCATCTGCGCGCATCCATGCGCTCAGGCGGGCGCTGCGTCTTTGTTTGCTGGCGAGCCCCGCGCGACAACCCTTGGGCCATGACACCGCTCGTCGCCGCCCGCAACGTGATGGGCCTCACACCAGCGCCGACCGACCCGAACGCGCCCGGGCCCTTCGCCTTTGCAGACGACGAACGACTGCGCGCCATCCTGTCAGACGCCGGCTTCGAGAAGATCGATGTGACCCGCTTCGATGCACCGGTCTTTTTAGGCGCCACGCCACGCGCTGCCGCTGAAAACGCGGTACGGGTCGGACCCACCTCGCGCCTCGTGCGTGAAGTCGGCATCGAGAACCTGCCGACCATCATCGATGCCATTGAACGCACCTTCACTGCCTTGGCTGCACCCGATGGTCAGGTGCGTGCGCCTGAGTGGCTCGACCTGGCTGGTGGTCGCGTCGAACCCATAGGCTTGCGGGCCCTCAGAACAACTGCAGGCTGATCCAATAGGCGACGGCGGCCACCAAGGCAGCGGACGGGATCGTCAGGACCCAAGCCCACACAATGTTGCCAGCCACACCCCAGCGCACAGCGCTGGCGCGCTGCACCGACCCCACGCCCACGATGGCACCCGTGATGGTGTGCGTTGTCGACACCGGCACGCCCATCGCGGTGGCAATGAACAAGGTCAATGCGCCACCGGTTTCGGCACAAAACCCACCCACTGGCTTGAGCTTGGTGATCTTCTGCCCCATGGTTCTCACGATGCGCCAGCCGCCAAACATGGTGCCCGCGCCGATGGACATGTAGCAGGCAACGATGGCCCAGGTCGGGGGCGCCTTGTCGGCGGCGGATGCATACCCGGTGGAAATCAGGAGCATCCAGATGATGCCGATGGTCTTTTGCGCGTCATTGCCGCCGTGGCCCAGGCTGTAGGCGCCTGCCGATACCAGTTGCAAGCGGCGAAACCACCGGTCCACGCGCGATGGCGTGGCACGTCTGCACACCCATGCCACCAACACCATCATCAACGACCCAAAGACATAGCCCAAGAGAGGCGAGACGAAAATGAAGGTCACCGTGCGCATGATCCCGCTGGCCAGCAACGCCCCCGTGCCGGCCTTGGCGATCACCGCCCCTACGATGCCGCCGATCAGCGCGTGCGATGAACTGCTCGGAATGCCATACAACCAGGTGAGTACGTTCCAGGCGATGGCCCCCGTCAAAGCACCAAACACCACGTGAACATCCACCACCCCCGGGTCGGCAATGCCTTTGCCCACCGTGGTCGCCACGCTGAGGTGAAAAACAAAAATGGCCACGACGTTGAAGAAGGCGGCAAACAGCACCGCCTGAGCCGGACGCAGCACCCCGGTCGACACCACGGTCGCAATGGAGTTGGCGGCATCGTGAAAGCCGTTCATGAAGTCAAACAGCAGTGCCAGCACCACCAAAAGAGCGACGACCCACAGGGCCACCTGCATGGATTCCATGTCAGCCCGCCCCGTTCAGGAGTTCTCGAGGATCACGCCCTCGATCAGGTTGGCCACGTCCTCGCACTTGTCGGTCACGGTTTCCAGCAGCTCGTAGATGGCCTTGAGCTTGATCACCTCGCGCACGTCGGGCTCCTCTCGGAACAGCTTGCTCATGGCCGAGCGCATCACACGATCCGCATCGGACTCAAGTTGATCGATTTCCTCGCAGGTCTTGAGTGCGGCTTCTGCCGTTTTGTGGTTGCCAATGTCAGGCAGCAGCGCCACGGCAGACTTCAGCCGTTCACAGCATTTGACGCACAGTTCGGTCAGGCGAACGATTTCGTCCGTCATGACACGCACGTCATACAAAGCCATGGTCTCGGCCGCATCCTGGATCAGGTCGGCCACGTCGTCCATGGTGTTGATCAACGAGTGAATCTGCTCGCGATCGATCGGCGTGATGAACGTCTTGTGGAGCAGCCGGTTGACTTCCCGGGTGATGGTGTCGGCAGCCCCCTCGGCGCTGTCCACGTCCTGGTTGTACTTTTCGCGCAGGACCGGGTCGTTGTAGTGCTTGACCAGGTTGGCAAACGCGTGGGAGGCCACCACGATGTGGTTGGCGTGCTGGTTGAACAGCTCGAAAAAATTGCCCTCACGGGGCAGTAGTTTTCCAAAGATCATGAATGCTCTCACGCGTCATGGCCATGACGTCTGCTTATGTAGGGAAGGTGGGCATTTTACCCGGCAGCCGATGCCCTGCTCGGCGGCGCACGCCGGATCGAATCGATCGCCCATAGAATCAAGCGCCTCATTTCACAGAAAACGGAAACACCCATGTCCAAGCAACGCAGCCGCCGCCTCCGCAAGAAGCTGCACCTCGGCGAGTTCCAGGAATTCGGCTTCGCCTTCAAGAACCAGATCAAACCAGGTGCCCGTGAAGAAATCTTCATTGACGCCCTGTTGGACGAGGTCATTGAACCCAGGGGCCTGGAGTTTGGCGGCTGGGTGACGGTGGGTTTCATCACCAAAGCGGCCAGGGGCAGCGTGTCAGAAGAAGATCGCGCAGCCATGATGGCCTGGCTACGCGCCCGTCCCGAAGTCGAATCGGCACTGGCCAGCGAACTGGTTGATGCGTGGTACACGGACTTCCTGACCGAAGGTGAGATGACCAAGTTCATCGGCTGAGTCCCCACCATGACGCTCACCGTTGCACTGCAGAACCACACCTGCCCGATCTGCGGCGGCCCCAACGCCTGCGCGCCTGCCGTCAGCGGCGACCTGAGCACACCATGCTGGTGCCGGCAGGCCACATTCAATGCGGACCTGTTGGCCCAGGTGCCACAGGAATTGCGCAGGGTGTCCTGCATCTGCGCCAAGTGCGCAGGCCTCTCACCCGCACCGGCCCAAGAAAACCCGCCAAGCTGAGGGCAGGAGTGGCTAAGGCGCCAATACGCAGCGATTGCGGCCGCCGGCTTTGGCCGCGTACAGAGCCCGGTCGGCACGCTCCATCGTTTGGTCCAGGCTTTCATCGACACGAAACTCGGCCACCCCGCTTGAAAAGGCCACACGCAGTTCCGGACAACTTTGGATGCGGTGCGTGGCAAAGCGTTGATGCAGGCGCTCCAGGGTGACGATGCCGTTGGGGCCGGGCTCGGTGTCGGGCATCACGACCAGAAACTCTTCACCGCCCCAGCGACCGATCACGTCGGTCTCGCGCAGCACGGAGCGCGCCATCCGCCCGAACTCAATCAACACCTCGTCACCCACATGGTGACCATGGCTGTCGTTGATGCGCTTGAAATGGTCCAGATCGATCAACGCGACACAAAAATGGCTGTGTGAGCGTGTGAAGCGTTGACGTTCGCGCTCCAGCAATTCGACGAGGTACTTGCGGTTGAAGAGCCCGGTCAGGGCGTCGTGAATCAGCAGCTCATGCACCTGTTGCACCGCTTGCGCCAAACGTGTTTGCTCGCTCGCCACGCTTTGGCGCAGCTTGCTGTAGGAAAAGGACAGCGTCGACAGGTGAAGAAAGATAAAGCAAGACAGTGCCACCTTCAGTGCATCCATCGTCAGGTCAACGCCAGGATGCGGCAGGCGGTATTGCAGCCCCATGGTGGCCAACAGCAGTGCCGTGAACAAGCCTCCGACCAGGAGGGCTGCCCGTGGCTTGAGTGTGACCATGCCAAAGATCAGGAGGACGCACATGGACTGCAACACAATGGGCCGCAACGCCGGTGCCACCCAGTAGCACGCCACACACGCCATACAACCACTGATGAGCTGCGGCAGGATGATTTGCTGGTCTTGCCAGCGTGTCGAATAGCCGCTGCGGATCAGCGCATAAAAAACCACCGCCATGAGTGCGACGTACCCCATCAGGAACTGGCCCATCCCCGGAGAAATCACCCCGTACGGGATCGCGTAAACGCCAATCGTGGCGATCCAAGACGCATAGCCCAGGATCGCGGCCATCATGAGTCGCAGGCGCTCACGCATGGCTGAGTCGGAACCGATCACCGCATTCACGACTGCATCCAACAGGCCTCGCTCCGGATGGCGTGTCGGGCCAGCCCCCGGCAACGCGGCTTCGTGCGACAAAACAGCGCCTGCAGCAAGGTTAGGGGCAGGCTGCTTGAGTTTGACCGGGGTGGCAAGGTTCACGTGAGGTTTCGCACACACCCATGAGGCCGAGGCCAGTTCCGTGCGGTCGCGACCGGT
>JAZJZP010000169.1:4177-7756 GCA_040389805.1 Pseudomonadota bacterium | reverse complement strand
GGTCGACCCGCTCCAGCAAGACGAACAATGGTCCGTCAGGGTCTCTCTGTTCGGCCAACCCTGCCGAGAATGTGAGGCGCAGCCCAGCGGCATGCTGGCCCCAATCATATTGACGCATGACCTCATGCAGTCGCGCCATGGTGGCTTGGGCCTGGTCCAGGTCGGTGGCCGGCAAGAGCAGCAGGAATTCTTCTCCACCCCAACGGGCCAGCGTGTCGGCAGAACCGATCGATTCGGCGGCGAGCTGTGCAAATTTTTTCAGCACCTGATCGCCCATCGCGTGTCCGTGGGTGTCGTTGACGAGCTTGAAGAAGTCAATGTCCAGCAGGGCAACGCAAAAGGCCTGACCGCTGCGCCGTTGCCGCTTGGGCTCTTCTTCGAGCAGCTCCAGCATATGGTGGCGATTGCACAGACCGGTCAACCCATCTTGCGTGGACAGCTGGGTCAGGTCCTTCAGGGTGGATTGCAGACGCTCGCCTTGCTCGGCCGCGCGTTGAAACAGCCGATGCACCTCGCCACCGATGAAGGCGGCAATGGGCAGCAAGACGCCCAGCATTGACAAGTTGAGGATCTCCGCGTGCAGGACGACATCTTGCGGGCGCAGCATCCAGTGCCCCAGCAACGTGGCGGCGAGCAAGCCAATCGCGATGAAGGCCGTGGTGAAGATTTGTCGCTGACTCAGCCTACCCAGGTAGAACGTCAGCATCAAACAGAGCCATTGCAAGGTCGCGCCACGGACCATGGTGATCAGGCCGTACGACATGACGATGGCAACCATGTCAATTTGGATCCGCACAAATGCCAGTTGGGGGTCGACCAGTCGCTGCGACCAAGCACTGCGCACCAGTGCATAGACCGTGCCCCAGCTCACGACAAAGAAGCTGATCAGGACGACCACTTTCCAGAATGGAATCAGACCGTGGAAGGTGGCCATGCTCAACAGCAAAGAGGCCACGACGTAGGTCAGTATCGCCAGGAGCACGTCCTTGACGCCATCGCGAACTGCGGGGTGCCGACCCAGCAACCACTGCGCAGGCGCGTGTGCAGGCGTGAGTCCAGCCGGCAGGTCGACCAGCGGAACAATCAAGGGGGCGTTGGGAGGCACGGAGATCAAGTCGGGTGGTCTACAAGCAAGCAGGGTGATTCGACAGTTTTATCGGACAAGCACCTGACAACTTGAGGATAAGACCTCCGGCTGCGCCTCAAGACAACTGACTGCGTGCCAAGGTCAGCGCCAGCCCGGCAAGACCGCTGATGCCAACCACCGTGATCACACCTGTTTTGAGTCGAAAAAGTGCCAACGCCGCACCCAGGCCAATCAGCGCAGACGGCCAGTCGACGTGCCCTGCAAGCCCCGCTGGCCACAGTACGTGGAAGGCAAAGAACACGGCCAAGTTCACGATGACGCCAACCACGGCAGCGGTGATACCCGTCAGTGGTGCGGTGAACTTGAGATTGCCGTGGGTGGATTCAATGAAAGGTCCACCCAGAAAGATAAAAAAGAACGACGGCAAAAAGGTGAAGAACGTGACCACGGACGCGGCGACGACTCCGGACAACAGCAGCGAGTCCGAGCCAAAAATGGCCTTGGTCCAACCACCCACAAAGCCAACAAAGGACACCACCATGATGAGCGGCCCCGGTGTCGTCTCACCAAGGGCCAGGCCATCCATCATCTGCGGCGCCGTCAGCCATTGGAAGTGGTCCACAGCCCCCTGGTAGACATAAGGCAGCACCGCATAGGCACCACCGAAGGTCATCAACGCGGCCTTCGTGAAGAACCAGGCCAACTGGGTCAGTGCCCCATCCCACCCGTAAAGGGCGGTCAGAATGCCCATGGCCCCGACCCACAGGCCAAGAAAGACCAGCATCACACGCGCGAAGCGGGCCCAGGTAAACAGGGCATGGGCTGGTGTCGGCGTCGTATCGTCGATGACGGCGGGCCCTGCGCTCTGGCCCGCCGGACCGTGCCCCCCACCCACCGCGAACTTGTCGGGGGCGAATCGGCCTCCCAGGTATCCGGCGACACCCGCCGCCAGCACGATGAAGGGGAACGGGAGATTCAAGGCAAAGATGGCCACGAATGCGGCAACGGCAATGCCCCACAAGAACCCGTTCTTCAGGGCTCTGGAGCCAATGCGGTAGGCCGCCGACACGACGATGGCGGTGACGGCCGGCTTGATCCCGTAAAGCACCCCCGCCACGGCCGGAATGTGGCCATAGGCCATGTACACCCAAGACAGGATGATCAAAATGATCAGTGATGGCAGAACGAACAGCCCGCCCGCCACGAGGCCACCCCACGTGCGGTGCATGAGCCATCCGATGTAGGTTGCCAACTGCTGGGCCTCAGGGCCTGGCAGCACCATGCAGTAGTTCAGGGCGTGGAGGTAGCGTTTCTCGGAAATCCAGCGCTTCCGCTCGACCAGGTCCTCATGCATGATGGCAATCTGGCCAGCCGGACCGCCGAACGAGATGAACCCGAGTTTGAGCCAGTAGACAAAGGCGTCCCAGAAACTTGGCGCCTCAGGCGCGGTGGAGGTGGTCGTCGTCGTCATTTGGTGGTTTGCAGCGCGGCATAAAGGGCATCAAACAGGGGGATCGACGCTGCGAACAAGGCATCGTCATCATGGTGTTGAGCCTGAAGTCCTCGGATGAGCAACTCCAGCCCAGCGGCTTCATCAACAGGGACGCCGCCGATGTCAATGAAGTGCACCAGCTCGCCAAGGCGCTTCACGCCAGCGTCAATGTCCAGCGCGAACGATGAAGCCACGACTTCGAAAGTCACGCGTTCGCCAACGTGGGTGAAGGTGGCGCCGTCGAAGTCGTAGCCCAGTGCGCTTTTGGGACACTTCTTGGCGTTGGCCAGCCAGAGGAAGGTCGGTCGCTTGTCCACAAAGCGCTGCACCAGCCAGGCCGTGGCCAATCGATCCACCCAGGGCCTCGCACGAGTCGCCCAGGTTTGGCCCTGGTAGTCGTCGGTAGACAGGCGGGTGACTTCTCCTGTGGCGGTGGCGGGCTCGCCAGGTGAAAGCTGGCGTTCGGCCTCATGGCGCAGTGCTTGCAAACCGGACTTGGCCACATCGGCCGCCTTCCCTGGGAAAAAGTCGGCGTCCAAGACGCTTTGGAGCTGCTGATCCAGGGACCGCAGAGCCTTGCGGACCTCCACCTCGGTGGCCGACTTGAATGCCGTGCGAGCATCCTTCAACGACTGGGTGAACTCCGCGTAGAGCGCTGTCCGGTCGAAAAGCGCAAGGAACCCGGCCTCTTGCGTGTCATCGCGCGCGTTGAGCTTCAGCAGGTGTGACTCGGCACCGGCGTCGCGAATGGCAGCATCCATGGCCCAGAAGTCCTTCGCGGACGCGGCAGACGCCGGCAGGAGGTAGACACCTTCGCGCAGCGAAGCGCCAGCTGAAGCGCGCCAGGATCGGGACCGTCGTCGGGAGTCGCCGCCTCGACCTGGAGCATGAACTTCAGGTGCTTGCGTCCGGTGACGTCCGCCGCACCGCCCTGGTAGTACGACGTCCAGTTCCAGCCGAAGCCCGCCCAGCCCTTCTGGGTGTCTACGTGAAACTCGAT
>JAZJZP010000169.1:2137-4167 GCA_040389805.1 Pseudomonadota bacterium | reverse complement strand
CTTCAGCGTGCGCCAAATGCGCACACGCAGCCCGCTGGGGGACGTCGGCAGCGTCGCGGTCAAAACAAGCCAATCAATCATGAAGCAATCATCTCACAATGTGATGAATGCTTCAACAAAATGCATCCCATGGCGAAGGGGTTTGCTGGGTCCGGATCGTGTCTAATCGCTACCTGGCCACCGGCCAAGCAACGTGGACGATCTCGATTTCGGCCGCTCTTTCACTCCCAGCGCTGATCGTCCCCGCCCCACCCTTTCCGACGGAATGTATTTGCGCAGCAATTTCAGCAGTTCAAGCCTTGTTCGCTTGCTCAGTGAGGCAACCCTCGTGGAGGTTGATGTGTCCCGACAGGACGTTGCCGAAAAACTGAGTTTGTGGGTGGACACGTTCGATGCCCTTGAGCTCCGTGCGGCGCAACAGTCGATCAAGACGCTTGCCGACGCGAAGCCATCGGATCTGCAGCCAGCCAAAACCGATGCCGTCGAAGCCGAATTCCATCGGGTGCGAACGGCCATGGTGCAAGCCATCACGGCGAACGACACCTCCCGCAACACCCCGCCACCAGACGCCGCCACCGAAACGGTCGCTGACTATGCGCCGTATCGCCAGCGCTATATCGAGCAACAACGCCACATGGAATCGAAAATTGGCCCCTTGCGAGCCCATGTCCGACAAGCCCTGTCCAGAGCCTCTCCCAAACTCAGGCAGCTGGCCTACCTCGATGCCGTGATGGACCAGATGATCCTCGGAGGCCGCGAGCAAAAATTGCTGACCACGGTGCCCGTTCTGCTCGAAAGACGCTTCGAGCACTTGCGCAAGACCCACTCACAAGCCGGGTGGCTGGACGTGTTCCGCAAGGAGCTGCAGGAGGTCTTGCTGGCGGAAATGAACGTCCGCTTGCAGCCGGTCGTGGGATTGATGGAAGCATTCAGCAACGAGGTCAAGAAATCACAATGAACAGGATTGTTTTTGCAGCCGCCTTCGCCATCGGTCTGATGACCGTGGCCTGGGTCGGCATGGGGTTTGTCGGTTCGAGCTGGATGGCCCTGCTCATGACCGTGGTGATTGCCGGCGTTTATTTGCTGGGCGCGTTCGAAATCAGCCAGTTTCGTGCGGCCACGGCCTCTTTGGCAGCGGCGCTGGCCGACATTCCGCAACCCCTGATGGACCTTGGCGCCTGGCTCAATGGCGTGCCGCCGTCCTTGAAAAATACCGTGCGTTTGCGGATTGAGGGTGAACGGGTCGCTTTGCCCGGACCTGCGCTGACGCCTTACCTGGTGGGGCTCCTGGTGATGCTGGGGATGCTCGGCACCTTCCTCGGCATGGTCGTGACCTTCAAAGGGGCCGTGTTTGCACTGGAAGGCTCGACGGATCTCCAAGCCATCCGCTCGGCGCTGGCCGCACCGATCAAGGGCCTGGGGCTCGCGTTTGGCACTTCGGTGGCCGGCGTGGCCGCCTCCAGCATGCTGGGCCTGATATCGGCCATCAGCCGTCGCGAGAGGCAGGACGTCGCCCGGCAGCTGGACACCCGCATTGCAACCGAGTTTCGGCCCTTTTCGCTGACCCACCAGCGTCAGGAAACTTTCAAGGCACTGCAGATGCAAGCCCACGCATTGCCCGACGTGGTCGGCAAGTTGCAGGCCATGATGGAAGGCCTGGAGCGTCGGAGCCAGCAGTTGAACGAGCAATTGTTGGGTCAGCAGGCGCAATTCCACCGCGATGTGACCGTCGCCTACACCGACCTGGCCGACGACGTGGGCAAGTCGTTGAGCGACAGCCTGACGACCAGCGCCAGGATGGCGGGTGAGAGCATCAAGCCCGTGGTCGAGTCCGCGATGTCGGAGATCGCGGCCGAATCGACGCGCGTGCACCAGCGCCAGACCGATGCGACGCAAGCGCAATTGAATGCGCTGTCGGACCAACTCAGCGCCACCGCCCGCACCGTCTCCGATGGCTGGACAACGGCCCTCCAGACCCATGCGCGCACCAGTGAAAACCTGGTCGGTGGACTGGACCGAACACTGGCGTC
>JAZJZP010000169.1:0-2127 GCA_040389805.1 Pseudomonadota bacterium | reverse complement strand
CGAGCAGCGGTCCACTGCGCTGCTGACCACGGTCAACGAAACCGTGGCCAGGTCGCAATCCCAGCAGGCCTCGGCTGATCAACACAGGCTGGAAGGCTGGACAGGTGCACTGGAGTCCATGGCCGCCACGCTCCACAGTGAATGGCAGCGCGTTGGGGTACAGACGCTCGCACAGCAGCAGGCCATCTGCCAGACGCTGGAGAAGACCGCGGGCGAGATCACCGAACGCGCCAACGCTCATGCAGGTCAGACCCTGAACGACATTACCGGGCTATTGACCCAATCCGAAGCACTGATTCGTTCGCGCATCGATTCCGAAGCCCACTGGATGCAGCACCACGGCGAGCGCATGGATCAGCTGGCCAGTGTGTGGCGCACGGAACTGGGCGCGCTCAGGGATGACGAGGCCTCGCGTGGCAATGCCGCCGTTGAACGGCTGGACACACTGCAGACCGCGCTGGCCAGCCACTTGGCCACGCTGGGCGCAGCACTGGAAGCCCCCATGACCCGGCTCATGCACACGGCCTCTGAAGTGCCCCAGGCCGCCGCCGAAGTGATTGCACAATTGCGCCAGGAAATGACCCGGCTCAGCGAGCGCGACAACCTGGCGCTCGAAGAACGCAATCGCCTGGTGGAACAAATCACGGCGCTACTCCAGACCCTCAAGCAGGCCTCGGGTGACCAGCGGGTGGCGATTGAGTCGCTGGTGGTCTCTGCAACGACGGTGCTGGACCAGGCCAGCAGCCAGTTCGCGCAAGCGCTGGGTGCGCAGGTTGGCAAGGCAGCCGATGTGGCGGCGCACGTCACGGGCAGTGCCATCGAGCTATCGAGCCTGGGCAAATCCTTCAGCCATGGCATCCAGCTGTTCAATACAACGAACGAGAAGCTGGTTGAAAGCCTGCAGCGCATCGAAGACTCGAGCAAACAATCCATGGCCCGAAGCGACGAACAACTCGCCTACTATGTGGCGCAGGCGCGTGAGGTCATCGACCTCAGCATCACGGCGCAGCAAGGCATTGTCGAAGACCTGCGCCGGCTCCACAGCAGGCAAGCCTCGTCGCCCGAAGGAAGCGTTTGATGGCCAGCCTTGACGAACGGGACGACGGCATTGAGGAGACCGCGCCGGTCTGGGCCGTGTTCGGCGATCTGATGGCGGGCCTGCTGGGCGCGTTTGTGCTGATCCTCGTGGGGGTGCTGGTGGTTCAGATGGACCTGGTGGCAAACCTCGAGTCCGAGGTCAAAAAACGCCAGGTGGAGGAGCAGCGCCGCATCGCGCTAGAAAAGGCCCTGGCCATTCCCCTGCAAACGGGCCGAGTCACGCTGAACAACGGCCGCATTGGCATCAGTGGCAGCGTCTTGTTCCCCCTGAATTCGGAGCAGTTGCGCCCCGACGGTCGACTGCTGTTGAAGAGCCTCGTGCCCCCGTTGCAGGTGTACCTGGGTGAGCGCGACGAGATGTTGATGGTGAGCGGTTTTACCGATGACAAGCCCATCCAGGGGGGCAACCAGCGCTTTGCGGACAACTTGGAGCTGTCAGCCCAGCGCGCCCTGACGGTGACCCGTGTCTTGATGGAGGAAGGCATGCCGTCGTCACGGGTCTTTGCCGCGGCGTTTGGGCCTGAGCAGCCGGTGGCCTCCAACGCGGATGCGAAGGGACGCGCCTTGAATCGGCGGGTGGAAATGGCACCGGTCCCGAAGTCCGCCAACGTGAAACCTGTGGCCCATGAGTGAGCCGCGGCTCGAATCCTTGCGACACGAGGGCGCCGAGCACCTCGACCCCGCGCGCTTTCATTACCTGGAGGTGCTGTCACGGCGAGTGCACGCCGCGTCAGGTGAGGTTCGTCGCATCTTGGAAGACAAGCTGGGCCAAGCCCTGACCGACTACAGCGAACGCTTCACGCAGGCCCAACAAGAGGCCCGCGATGAGGTGACGAGCCTGTCGATCCAGCATCCTGAACTGGCCCCTGAACTGCGCAGGCTTTTTGCAGCAGGCGATTACAGGGGCGTGCGCCGACTCGGCGCACAAACGGCGGCCAACGCACCCTGCGCACCGCTGGCCCAACTGAACCAGCACATCCGGACCGTCACGCACGACGCTAGCGATCGCGGCCTGGGGAACGACGGTGA
>JAZJZP010000168.1:4349-10588 GCA_040389805.1 Pseudomonadota bacterium | reverse complement strand
TGAGCGATTTGAGCTATTGCAAGGATGGGTCGTGTCACGATGTTTTGCAGCCTGGAGGACACCAAAAGCGCCACCAACATACCCAACAAAGCGACTACCAGTGCGATGCCTAAGTAGTTTGCGATCCGATCATAAAGTTCGTAATCGGCTTGCACGTAAACCGTGCCCAAAAACTCCCCGTTTTCAACAATGCGTTTGAAGACGATCAGTTTTCGTTGCTCAACTCGTGCACCGTCACCCGCAGGGTGGAGGGGCAGTGGAGCATGCTCACCAACACCAAGGTAAGTGGAGAACAACTCACCATGAGCGTCATAAATGGCGGCAGCCCGAACTTTGGGTTGGGATCGCAAGAATCCGAGGTTTTCATGAGCCATCTTTGCGTCGTCAAAAGCCACGGCCGGCGCGGTGGTTTTGGCCAATAACGAAGCCTGAGCAGTCATGTCACCGACCCAGCTTTTGTGATAGGCGAACATGTCATAGCCTATCATGGCACCCAAGGCAGCAACCAACCCAGCAAGCGACGTGATGAGCATGACACCAAGCAGCCGACGTTGTAATGAATTGGCAAAAATGGTCCTCACGACGATGGCCTCGGTATCACTTTGCGAGCAACCGCCAGCAATCGTGCGCTGATTTTGAGACTACTTTGCTCTGCTGGTTGCAGGGCAATGTCGAATCGAACTTTGTCGTTGACCAAAACGAAATTGATCATGCTGTCGGGCGGCGGCAATTGATCCTCTTCCGTCACAATCAGGACAGGTTGGCCCCGGGCATTAAGCAAGGTTTCCGAGTCACGCCCTACATTTGAGCCGGTAACGAAAAGAATGTGCAGGCCACTGATCGAGTCGCCTCGTTGAATCTTTCTGACGATGATCGCTCTACCGTTAACGGTATGGCCCGTGGTGATTTTTGACAAGGCATCAGTCAAGGCTGTTGAGCCGATCACGCCAATAGAAATTGGGCTGTCAATTTGAACAAATGCCTGAGCCGGCCACTCTACATATCCGCAAAACTTGTAAAGGAAGGCGGCCTTGACTTGGTACTCCAAGGACTGTCCCCAACTGGAGGTCAAGCTGCCTAGTAAGAGCAGGGCAATGCACACGCCATGGCGTCCGACACGTACGAGTCCCCCCAGCCGATAAAAGGACTGGTTGAAGACGATCTGTCGACCTAGAAGGAACATGTCGATCACCCACCGACGACAAAAACAATTAATTTTAGATACTTAAAATAGACTAACCACGTTGAAAAAAACGCTCGGCCCCAGTTTCGAGCGTGTGGCAAATTCTGAGAATTCCGCATGCTGAGTTCCAAGTAAATTCTGGCCACCGATAGATATTTCTGTATTAGGTTGTGGCCGCCACCCATATCGAATGTCAAGGGCCAAATAGGCGGGTACAACAGGGCTGGACAGCGCAGAAACATGGCGCAAGGCCACATCCAATTCAGTTTGCCAAGGCAGGTCGTGAGATGAACGCAACACCCAGCTTTGGTGTGGATCTCGAGCGGCAGCCGTGGCTAGTCCTGTCTTATCATGACTGGCGGGATTGAGTTGAAAAACCTCATGCAAATTGGTGTAACCACCACGCAGACGCCAAGTGGATGACACCTGATAGGTTCCCCATAATTCAATCCCACTGGAAACACCCTTCATGCCATTGCCATATGAGACAAGAATAAGCGACCCAAGCGATTGGGTTTCTTGGGTACGCAGGTGATCGTAATAAGCTCTGAACGCGGTGATTGAGAACGAGGTCTGGGGACTTGGCTGCCCTCGGTAGCCGAGTTCGTAAACATCTGCAGCCTCCGATCGAACTTGCGGTCCTCCGATTAATCGAACCTCATGAATCGGGGAGGGCGGGGGGACCGGAATCGAAGCAAACACATCGCGGTCTAGTCGAGACGGGGCACGCACCGGATGAGAGGCCGCACCCCACAACAGGTGGTCGGGTGCCAGCTTCCATGCCAGACGCATATTAGGTAAGAATTCTTTGCCTGTGTAGTCGTTGTGCTCAATCCGTGCACCTAAGGTCAGGTGAACGTTCGGGGTGAATGCTATTTCATCTTGGGCAAAAATACTGACCCATTTTTGATTGACATGAGCAGGCAAAAAAGCAAAAAAGGCTGTGTCGTTACTGACCTTGTCCATGCCATACCGGTACTCGCCCCCCCAGACCAAGGTGTGCCCTGCCTTGGGTGCCACAGAATACTGAAACTGGAGATCAACGATATCTAGCGTCTCAGAAAAAATGGACCGAATATCGCGTTCAGTTTGATCAAAGTAGCCCTGCACAGTAAAGGAGGACCCACTGTCCAGTCCATGCTCCCATTGTGCAATCAAGTTCACGCCAGACAATGGGATGTCACCTAAATTGAAGGTGACACCATTCAGTACAATAGAGCCTGGCTTGGGCTGACCGCGCTCACCTTGATATGCATTCCCTTGCACAGACAGTTGGTCTTGCTTGTGCACCCAATCCGATCGAAAGCCAACCTGACTCATGTTCCCGGCATCATCCACATCACTGCCCGAGGCAGTGTTCGTGTTGTTGAGGTGGGCATGCTTCGCATAGAGCCTGTAATGGCCGTCGTCCCCAAAAGCAGCGCCATATCGCGCAGCGACACTGGTCTGGCTATTTCCTGAACCTACAGAGAGCAATTTGCCTTGTGTGTCATGCGCTGAACGAGTGATGATGTTGATCACCCCATTGACTGCATTGACCCCCCATAAGGTGCCGCCAGGGCCACTGATGACTTCAATGCGCTCAATGTCTTCCATCATCACATCTTGCACATCCCAGAACACACCAGAAAACAAAGGTGTGTACACAGACCGCCCGTCAATCAGCACCAATAGCTTATTGGCAGACGATCCATTGAAGCCGCGTGCGCTGATTGAATACCCGCTGGCATTTGTTTGCGCCACTTGCAAATTGGGGGCCAGTCGCAGCGCTTGTGGAAGACTAAGCGCACCAGCGCGTCGAATGTCGTCGGCGGTGATGACATAGACCGATGTCGGCGCATCGGACAGGCGTTCAGCACGCTTGGATACCGATGTGATTTTAATATTACTTAATTCTTCCAGGCTTAGATCAATCAACTTGCCTGGCTCAAAGGATGCATAAGCTGGCATCCCATCAAGCATCATCATGATGAGCACTGCCGTCGAGCAATACCGTTTGAAACGTGGTGAAGTCATCCCTACCCCCTTGCTATGATCTTCGTACGCTGAGCAGCCGTACTTAGCTTGATTGAGTCTACGCCCCTGGGTGTTGTGAGGCTTTAACTCCCTGCTCGTAGAGTTGGTATTGAATCGCCCCGGGATTGAACTGCCCCCCAGAAGTTGGACAAACTTCAAGGGATTTCATGAAGAAGTACAGAACGGAGTTCAAGCTGGAAGTCGTCCAAAGCTTTTTGGCGGGCGAAGGCGGCGCAAAGTTGCTGGCTCGGCGCTGGTCGGTGCCCGAAGAGAAGATCCGGACCTGGGTGAGCCACTACCGCCTGAACAGCTTTCCAGCCGCCAGGTCGCGGCGATCTATGACATCCGCAATCCCAACCAGGTCGTCGTCTGGCGACGCAATCTCGATCAAGGCCACCTGCAGGCTCAAAAAATCCAACCACCGATAGACCGTTGATTGGCTCACGTCCAGCGCTTTGGCTACGTCCATCGGTGTAGCTGACAAGTCCCTGAGCATGTCGGCCAGCGTCGCGGCATTTTTTTGATCATGCACACCTTATCGGCTGCTTCATTGTGGCGCATGAGGTCAGCCGTTTGGCCCATGCCATCACTGCATTTAATATCCACAATGTATAGAAAGCGGAACCGCGCAAGTTAGTGGGTACTCACCGGCAGAGCAAACGCTGGCGCTGGCCTGAGACTCGCCGGGGGTCAATAAAACCACTGACAAAATGACAGCCAGCGCGGCGGCGGTGGACCGTTCCAGCGTAAAAGCCACACGGCTCCAAAGGGCTTTTATGGTGTCGTCGGAGGCGCGCTCAGAGTGCATGCAAGCGGCCACATAACCGGCGTCAAGGTCGAGCAATTCGGCCACCTTGATTGACACACGATCATCAAGGCACGTTCGGCCTTTTCTGTAGTGTCCAACGGCATTGTGAGACAAACCTAGCACCAGTCCTAGCTTGTAATCGGATGGCAAAGCGTGGCGAGACTTGACCAAATCAAGCAGCTCATTTGTGGTGTGCATAGAACCCCCGTTCATGACATTTTCGATATGTCAAGAGTCTCACAAGGGCCCTGTTAGCACAATCCCTAGGGTCAGTTGAGTAGCACAGGGGCCTTGTGCCAAACTGCCCCTGTTCCCGGCGTTTTTCACGTCCCCCCGTTCCGCGCCGGGAACACCTCGGGATGAGGTGGGGGGCGCAACGAACGGGGGTTCAGAGGTGAGCACGAATACTTCAGCCGGGGCATCTGCCCATGTCAACGTCGGCCCGGTGGGCGATATCGCCCCCGGGCTTTCGCATTTGGACTACTGCCTTGATCCGGCGCGCATCTGCGGCCGAGTCTTCGGCGGCCACCTGTGCACCAGTCCGAAGGGCGACACGTGCCCTGACTGCGGGCCTTCCTGTCATTACGTGCCGGAGGGCGCATGAAACACACCATCAGGATCGACAACGGGCAATCCGTCTGCATCGAAAACCGGGCCTTAGGCGGCGTCCGCCTGGAGCTTGTCAGCGCACACAAAACCGAGGTCATCGACCTGTCACCAGAGCGGGCCTCAGCCATCGCGGCGGCGCTGTGCATTTCGGCCGAGTTTGCAGAGCGGGCCGCAGATCGGGCCAACTTGCAAGCGCTGGTCACCAACTGCGAGCGCGGCGGGCTGGTGCGTCAGGGGGTGGCGTCATGAGTGGCAATGCCGCGGTTTTGCTCATGCTAATTGAGCGCACTCGGGTTCTAGGCGACGAGGTGCGGGCGCTGCATTTTGAGGTGCTTGCACTTGAGGCTGAATCAGTCGGGTTATCAGCGGAGGCATCAGTGTTATGCATGGAGTCGTTCAAGTTGCTGGAATCGTTGCAGAAGGTGCCAGCATGACCAAATCACAGCGGGAAAAGTACGAGGCCAAGTACCGGGCAAAAAGCGGGGCAGGGGTGCCGATGGGCGCCCCTGAACGCAACGACCGATCGGACTTTGACGACAGAGCAGCGGCGAAATTCTGGACCGCCTATCTGATCATCATCACCATTTGGGTGTCGCTGATCGTCTATTGGGCGTGGCAAAAATGAAAACGCCAACATTCCCACAGCATCAGGTTAGCGAGTTGCCGATAGGTGAGTTTCACCCCGACGACGTGCGGTTTTTGCGGGTCAATATCTGGTGCGAGACATGAAGGCCAGCCTAAAAGCATCGACGGCGGCGGCGCGGGTTGACGCATGGGACCGGATCGACGAGCAGACACGGGCGGAACTGTTGGCAGTCTGCACGGATTGGGTCATCGTGCATGGTCGGGCGTGGGCCGTGAGGTGGGATCAGTTGACACAGCAAGAGCGGGACGAATGCGGCGCAACGGCGCGGCGCTGGGCACGGATGGCAGCGTTGGCGGGTGCGCTGCGGTGATGGTCGCGCCTGGGGTATCGGCGGCGCGGCTGGCCGACATTGATCGGGCTTTGTGGGCCGACGTTGACCGGGCCAGCTACAGCACAGCGGCGGCACAGATCGCAGCAGTGCAGGCACACAATGCCGCGGCATTGATCCGCATGGACGCAAGCGAGGCCGAGATTAGGGCGCTGGCAGAGCGGCGCGCCGAACTCATGATGGATCGGGTCGCGTTGCTGGCACCGTTGACGTTTGAGGCGTTCAAAACCGAGATAAACGCGCAGCTACTGCCATTGCAGGGGCGCCCATTGCGGGCGCACGCGGGCGCAATCAATGAGGGGCAGGCACGGCGCGGCATGGTCGGGCGCGTCACGTGTAAAAGCTGGTGGGTGCGCGCATTGCGCCGGGCCGTGACAGAGCAGCGCGAAGCGGCAGGCCGTGCGGCCGCGCTGGTGTGTGCATCACGTCAACCCTACATCACAAACGAAACCATGCGGCGCCGGATGAACCAGGACGCGGCCAATCGCGCCATGCTGGAAGCAACAGAGCTTGAAAACGAGGATGGGCAGGTGTTCACGCTTGCCAAGCTGGCAGCAAAGAGCACCAGCAATCCAGCCATCAGGCGGGGCGAACTCATGACAAGGATCAGGGGATGTGAAGAATGGGCGCAGGCAAATGGGATGGTCGG
>JAZJZP010000168.1:0-4339 GCA_040389805.1 Pseudomonadota bacterium | reverse complement strand
CCTATTCACAACGCAGACAACGCCGAGCAGGTATCACGCAACACACCGACACGGGGGCACAAATGAAAAATGGACAGCAGCAGGGCGGCCAACGCCAAAGGACGGGCAGCAATGGCTATGCAAGGCCTGGGCGCGAGCACGTGCCGAGCTTGATCGCCGTGGCCTCAGCTTTTACGGCTTTAGGGTGGCCGAACCTCACCACGACGGGACACCACACTGGCACGGATTGCTGTTTTGCAGGCCACAGAGCATCGGACGCATTGCCGTCGTGATCCGTCGCCAGTGGCTCAAGGACGCAGGCGACGAAGCGGGAGCAAAGGAGCACCGCGCCAAGTTCTTGCGCATGGAATCGGGCGGGGCATCGGGCTACATCGCCAAGTACATTGCAAAGGGTATTGATGATGCGGGTGCCATGGCATCGGGGCACGTCGACGAGCAAAGCGGCGAGGTGTTTGCAATGGATCAGGGCGACATGTTCGGCGGCGGCGCGGCGCGTGTGGCGGCCTGGGCACGTTCGCACGGAATCAGGCAGTTTCAAGCGCTGGGGCAGCCACCGGTTACCGTGTGGCGCGAGCTTCGCAGGGTGACTCAGGCGCAGGCCGTGGCCGGATCGGATCGAATCGCGGCCATGTGGTCAGCAGCACAGCGCGACGGGGCAAAGCGGGCATCGTGGGCCGTTTATATGGTCAGGCAAGGAGGGGCCATGGCGGGGCGAAATTATCGCGTTGGCGTCGATGTGGAGCAGGTAGAGCATCAGGGCAGATACGAAACGATCAACAAGGCAAAGCCGGTTGGTGTGGTTGACCGTATGCAGGACAAGCGCGCAGCCAGCGAGCGCAAAGAATGGCGCCCGCGTGGAGCATGGGGTTCAAGGGGGAGCAGCTTCGCTGTGCAGCGGCCAGTTAAGCCTGCTGATAGGGAGCACAAGTCAGCACGCAACGCAGGCGCGGCTGTTCCCCCTTGGACCCGTGTCAATAACTGTACTCAGAGACAAGCCGAAACCATCGCAGGTGTGCCGGTTTCGGTCATCAAGCGGCAAGAAAAACGGCTCATGACCTGGGCAGAGGTCATAAATCGATCATGGAACGGGGGGCCAAACCATGAACGAGGCGAAAAACAATGGCAGGACCAGTACTCGGGCACATCGATTGCCCAAGCTGCGGCGCATCCAAAGGGATGCGGATCAACCACGACAAGAACCTCGACCCGTTCGGGTTCTGTGAGTTGAATTGTCGGCAGCAATTGCGCGTCGGTGGTGACGCGCACCGCGTCAAGCAATTCGTAGCGCGCTATCCGTGGGCAGCAAAGCCTGTAACGGGTACAGCACCGGCCAGCGCACCAGCACCAGCACCGGCCAGCGCACCAGCGCAGGCCAAGCCAGCACCGGCCAAGCCGGTTGCTGTATCCACACCGGCCCCTGTGCCGGTCATCACCAACGCAGACAAAAAGCCCGCCATGTCCTCCATGTCGCAGGTACTGCACTTTCTCGGAGCAAACCACCCATGAGCACTACCAAAAAAACAGCCGCAGTCAAGACCGTGCGCGCCAAGTCGGAGCCACTGCCCGCCATCACCGTGCGTGATCTGGAATCGGCCTTGAATGAAACGCTGGAACTGATCGAAAAGGCTGAGGCGCTGGCGCCATCGGGCATCGTGACCCAACAATGCCAGTTAGCCAAGGTGCGAGCGCGTCACAGCTTGGAACTGTTGGAGGCGTTGAAGCCATGAACCCAATCGAACCAGAAAACACCGACCAGGACGCACAACCGGCCATGTCATCGGAGCAGGCGGCGGACTTTGCATCGCTCATGAACGGCGCCGAAGCACCGGAGGCGGCGAATGCGGCCAAGGTCGAGAGCGAGCAGGCCGGGGAGATGGCCGCCTTGATCGAAGAAAACACCATGACCATTGAAGCGGTTTGGGATCTGGTTGGCGGCCTGTTGCCTGAAAAGATCGCGGTGCGCTACGGTCAAGAACAGCGCGCCCGCATCGCGGCCAGTGGCACGGCCCTGGCAGTAAAGCGCGGGTGGTCGGCGGCGGAGTTCATGGCCACGTGGGGCATTGAAATAGCCTTTGGAGCGGCTTTGTTTGGTCCGTCAATACCTGTGGTGCTGGAAGCACTCAAAAACCGCAAGAAGGACGCGCCAGACCCCACGGCGCCAGCACCACAAATTGAGGCGCAGCCATCGCCGATCCTGGCCGATCAGGTGCCGGGCTCCAAGACGGTCAGCTTCGGGACGGTGACAGCGTGACCATGCAAACGCAAGACGGTCGTCTTGTCGTGATCGGTGGCGCGTCACGCTCTGGGAAAACCGCCTGGACCAAAAAGGCCGTGGCCAAGGTGGCGCGGATCACGGCATGGGACCCAGAGGACCAGTGGGCACAGTTGCCGGGATGGATCAAGGTCACAACGCGCCAAGAGCTGGCAAAGGCCCTGACTAGGCCGGGGCGCGTCAAGGTGGCCTATGTGGCCGGGGGCAAGCTGCAAGAGGAGTTCAACTACTGGGCCGAGTGCGTCATGTACTCGGGCCGGTACGTAGAGCCCCTTTCGTGCATAGCTGAGGAACTGGCCGACGTGACCACGCCGGGTAAGGCGCCGGACAAGTGGGGGATTTTGGTGCGGCGAGGCTTGAAGCGCGGGATCAACATTTACGCCATCAGCCAGCGGTGGGCCGAAGCCGACAAGACGGCGGTCGGCAATGCGTCATTGTTCGTCCTGTTCCGGCAGTCAAGCGGGGACGACATCACATATCTGGCGCGAAAAACCCGCGTCGACTATGCCGACCTGGACGGGCTGAAACAGCTTGAATACGTTGAAAAGTGTGCGATTACCGGAACAGTGCAGCGCGGAAAGTTGAAATTCTGAAATTATTTTCATGGGCAAGGCCCTGTAACGGTAACCACAACGGGAACCGTTACCGGGCCTTTTCTTTTGTGGGAGGGGCTTTGACAGTGGGCACACCAAACGCCTAAGGGCAATTTTCACCAATGTGCACCTGTCAAGGAACTACACAAATGACCACCGAAGATATGAAGAAGCTGGCCATCGCTGGCGCAATCCTGTTTGCCGCTTTCAAGTACGGCCCCGCATGGGCCAAGGCTGGCGCGATGGCCGTTGCTGCGGGCATCGTCGCCAAGCGCGTTCCCTACGTCAAAGACGTTCTGTAAGCAACCCAACGGACCAAAGGAGCAAAACCATGTCTGTCGGCAAACTTACCCGCTACGGCCTGCCATTCGCAAACGTCGTGGCAAACGGTCAATCGACCAACAACGTAACGCCGGGGCGCACCCTGGAAGTGTTCCGCTTGCGATTGGCGGGAACCGCCTTGACCAAGGCAATGATCACGCTGTTCAAGCTCAAGGCCAACGGCAAACCGATCATCGAAGCCAGCGGGACGCAGATCGACAAAATCAACGCGTACCGTGGCGAGGCCACAAATGCCGCCTTCTTGGATCTGCAATTTGCCGATTACACCGGCTTGAGTGAGATCGACCGTCAGGTCGGTTCATTCGATACCGGCATGGGCATTGCCAACATCACCACAGAGATCACCATTGCGGGCGCCACGGCTCCACAGATCACGCCAATTCTGATCGAGTCGGCCAACCAAAAGACGGCCAACGGCGGTAGTGCTGGCCATGCCCCCTACATTGCCAAGCTGTTAAGCTATCCGTTCAACATCGGCAGCGGTGGCAAGTTGCCTATTACCGTTCCATTTGGACCGCAAAACGGCGCCATCATCAAACGGATGCACGTTTTCCACGGCGGAAACATGCTGGGCGCCACCGTCAAGCAAGACGCAATCACCGTGCATGAGTCGGTCAAGGTCGAGAACGAGTTCGACCAGACCAAGGCAGGCCGAGTGCCACAAGCAAACTGCTACACCCTCGACTTCTGTCTTGACGGCAACGTCAGCAAAGCCCTGGACACCCGCGATGCCAAGTCCTTGGAGTGGCTGTTCGACTTCTCAGCAGCGGACAACGGCACAGTGGTGGTTGAGTATCTTGACCCCTTGAACAACCTGTGATCGGCGCGAGCCACCGAAAGGAGGCCGTCAATGGCTAATTGGGAAGAATGGTTGCAGGACACGGGCAAGGAAGTGGTCAGCAAGTGGTCCAGCAAGGAATTCGCAGGGGAAACTCAGCAGCAAATGCAGTTGGGAGCCCTGGGTCAAAACGGCTACTACACCGAAGGCGTGGCAGGCGTGAGGCAAACGCCGGAAAGCGTCATGCAAATGCCTGCCATGTCGCAAGGCATGAAGATGGCATTGGCGGGCGCTGGCCTGCTGTTGCTTGTCGTGCTGTTGCGGGACTGAGCCATGGGGCAAGGTGCTGTAAAT
>JAZJZP010000167.1:0-5725 GCA_040389805.1 Pseudomonadota bacterium | reverse complement strand
CTGTTGCAATCCAATGAGTTTCTGCAGGGCAGCCTTGTGCGCCAACTGCGGGAGCCTCTGGTTTAACTTTGGAGAACTGAATGAAAAAGACTTTGCTGGCCATCGCTGTTTTGGCTGCTACTTCGAACGTTTTTGCTCAATCGTCCGTGACCGTCTACGGCGTGGTCGATGCTTCGCTCGAAAACGTCAAGAACGACGCTTCGGTGACCCGTGTTTCGTCGGACAACCTGGCCACTTCACGCCTGGGCTTCAAGGGTACTGAAGCCATCGGTGATGGCCTGAATGCCAAATTCGCACTGGAAACCGCCGTCAAGGCTGACACCGGAGCTCAAGGCAACACCGCTCGTTTCTTTGATCGCGCCGCTTGGCTGGGTCTGCAAGGCGGTTTTGGTGAGCTGCGTCTGGGTCGTATCGACTCGTCGATCGGCGCATTGGCTGGCGACACCGCTCTTCTGGGTGCTCAAGCCTATGACGACTTCAAGATCGCCAAGACTCGTGCTGGCGACTCGTATCGTCGCGTCGACAACGCCATCACCTACCTGCTGCCTACCTTCGTTCCAGGTCTGACAGCTCAGTTGCAGTACTCCACCGCCGTCGGTACATCTGGTACCGCTGGTGCTGAGTCGTCTACCGCTGCTAATGGCGCGGCAGGCAAGGCTTATGGTCTGAACGCACAGTACGTTGCAGGTCCATTCTCGGCTGGTCTGGGTTACCTGGCTGCTAAGGATGAGTCCGCAACTGCTGGCGATCAAAAAGCCAATGCCACTTTGGTGTACGCAGGCTATGACTTCGGCATGCTCAAGCTCACCGGCTACTTCGATAGCGAAACCAAACTGACTGGCGATACGGATCGCTTCCGCTTGTACGGCGTGAAGGTGGCGGTGCCATTCACGAATGACTTCGTGTTGACCACCAGCCTGTCGCACGCCAAGAACACTGGCGTTGCTGCAACGACGGGTGACAATGCCACCTTCCTGACCTTCAAGGGTGTCTACACACTGTCCAAGCGTACGGCTTTGTACGGTCTGCTGACAGTGGTCGATAACGCTAAGAACGCTGAGTTGGCCATCGATAAGACCAGCGTGCCTCTCACTGCTGACGGTACATCAAGCAAGCATTCGCGCGGTCTCGCTTTCGGTATCCGTCACGCCTTCTAATCAAGGCTTGGTTGATCAAGTTAAAGGGGCTTTGGCCCCTTTTTTTACGCCTGTACGCTGAGGCTTGTCGCCAATTTGCGACACTTATCGCAAACCAGCAACTTGCCGTTCTCAGCTTGCGCAACAATGAAGTTCTTCCCCCGGTTCAGGGGGGTATACAAGGAGATCCTATGCAAAAGACGATCCTGACCAAAGCCATCGCGGTGGCAATGGTGACCCTCGGCGCCAGCGCCGCCATGGCTGAATCCAGCGTGACCTTTTATGGCAACGCAGACGTCAGTATTGACAATGTGCATAACACCTCTGGTGTTCGTCTCATCCCGGCTGTGTCTCAGACCCAGGGTGTGAGCTCGACAGTGACACGCGTTTCACCGAGTGCAACTTCGCAAACGTCATTCGGGTTCAAGGGAACCGAAGATCTGGGCGAGGGCTTGAAGGCTTCGTTCGTGCTCGAAGGCCAATTGAGCCACGACACCGGTGCTTTGTCTCAAGACGGTCGTATTTTTGGTCGTCAGAGCTACGTCGGCCTGACAACACCCTTTGGTGAGGTGCGTTTGGGCCGTCAATACGCCCCCATCTTCTACTCGACCGCGTTTGTGACGGGCGAGCGTTTTGGTGCTACCGATCTGTTCATTGAAGGTGGTGCAACCAACAATCTGATGGTTCGTCAAGACAACCAGGTCAGCTACTGGCTCAAGGCCGGTGGGTTCACTGGTTCGATGGCTTACACGCCCAATGCTGGTTCATATGGGACGGTTAATAGTCAGCGCGGTTCCGTCGCAAACTCAACTACCGGCGGCATCTTGGGTGCGGCTGGCGCTGGCACTGAAAGCGGCACGAGCAAGACTGGCCGCGCTGTCGGTTTCTTCGGTAACTACGCCTTTGATTCCAGCTTCAATGCGACTTTGGGTTTTCACCGCAATGAATTTGGAAACGCGGCTATTACTGCTGTAACTCCGGTGGGTACGGTTACTTCCACGTTGAGGTTGGAAAAGTATCAAGCGTATAATCTGGGTGCAAAATATGTGATGCCTTCTACCGGCATCATGTTTGACGCGGCGTTTGCTCAAGGCAAGTATGACGTGTCCACGTCCGCAGATGGTCTGAAGATCCAGTTCTTGGTTCTGGGCACCAGTATCCCGGTTAATCAGTGGACCTTGTCTGCTCAAGTTTCTCAGATCCAGTTCAAGAATTTCACCAAGGGCAAAGACACGGGCATGATGCTGGGCGCCGAGTATGCGCTGTCTAAGCGCACGACCGTGTATACCCGTGTGGTTCAAATTCGCGATGATGAAGGCCAAGCATCAACTGGTGCTGCTTTGGTTGGCGTTGGTCCCGTTGTCGGTGGTCCTGATGTGATTGCCACGGCCTTAGGCTTCCGTGAAACTCCCGTCTTCGCTGGTGCTGGCATCAACGCTGGCGGTAAGGCAACCTACATTGGTGCAGGCATTCGCCACTCCTTCTGATCAGATTCAGCTCTGACAAAAAAACCGCCTTCGGGCGGTTTTTTCATGGGCGCTATTAATCAGGCCTTCGATCAATCAAATGTTGTTGCTAGACCGTGTATTGGGGTCATCCACGCCAGATCGGCTGCCCATGAGATTGTGAATCTTGCTGGCGTTTTGTGTGCAAATGGCCCTGAAATCATGGCTGATACGCGCATCTCCGCTGGCGGCAGTCCAGAAATGTTCGGCGGTGCGGGCCGCCGTGAGCCAGGCGTTCCGCTCGGCTGGGAGGGGCAGTGGCGGCGCAAACTTTTTGACGGGCAGTTCCACCCCACGCACCGGCGAATAACCCATGGGGAGCATGTCATAGACCGGGGCCAGTTGCAGTCCGGGCCTGAACGACAGGTTGCCGTCGTGCATGTCTGTGTTGGCAATGAGTTGGCCGAACAGCCAAAGTCGTTGCATGGCATCCAGGCAAATGGCATCAATGAGCCCTTGCTTGAACAGTGCCGCGCCGCCTTCTGGCCAAGGCTTGCCAGCCAGCCCAAACAGTGCGGCGTTCAAGGCCGCCCAAGAGCACAGGGGCGAGCGCCCGAGCCTGCCGTGGCGGTCAAATCGATCTACTTCCAGGAAGGTTCGCCCGCCAGCTTGGTAGATCCGGCTGACCGCCGCCTCCACGCCCAAGTGTTCGGCTGCGGCGCACAGTGCCAGGTGTTCGCAGACCAGCAGGTCTGACCAGCGTACCGTCCCGGGCGCATCATCGGAGCCCGAAAACTTGACAATAACGTGAGTCGGCTTGCCTGCTATCTCGCGAAAAGCCGTGAACTTCGGAAACTCACCGCCTGCCGAGGAGCCCGCAGTGCCATGAGTCATTGCCTCCTCTGCCTTGAGTAGGTAGGCCGATGCAACTTGGCTCTCGTCCAGGGGGGCGGTGTCCTGCTGAGACAGCGTCAGCCATTGCCGTAAGGCCGTCTCTCCCAAGACGTAGTTGCCCGGCTGGTCGCTGCCCAGCAGCGTCAGTGCATGCAGCGTGTCGTCCTCTGACCAGGTCTTGGGATCCGTGCTGACTTGGAGCAAGTCGGCGTGATGGCGCGCAAAGTGACGCCCCAAGAATCCTTGTGGACGCATGTCGTCCAGGGGGTAGGGCAGCCCTTCAAACCAGCCGTCCTGCATGTTGTCATCCAAGGGCCAGTCAAGCGGCTCAAGAAAGTCAGCCGCGCAACCTTCCGGGTAGATCGGGTGTAGCAGGGCGACTTCGTGGGGCTGGCCATCTTGGTCGATGCGGTAAAGCGGTAGCGCCTGCAGACTGCCTCGCACCGCACGACGGGCGGCGTAAGCTGTCCTGCGAGCCCGCCCTCGGGCAACGATCTGCGGGCCCAGCGCTTGAACCGCACGCATGAGCGTCGCGCGGCTGATACCCAGCCGCTCAAGCAGATGTTTGGCGGGCAGCTTGTGCCAAGTTCGCAGTGTGCGTAGCAGGTTTTCGGCGGTCGTCATGAAACGATTGTGTGCGAGATAAAACTCAGACACTCACAACGGTATCATGAAACGATTGTTGAAACAATATATTGAGCAGGTAGTCTGAGCGAATGCGCTCAATCGATCAAGCGTTCCTGCTTGAACAAGTCCGACACAGCCTCTCGCTCACGCACCACCCACACCTGATCACCATCCACCATCAACTCGGCCGCACGGCCTCGCGTGTTGTAGTTGCTGGCCATGGTCATGCCGTAGGCGCCTGCTGACAGCACTGCCAGCACGTCGCCTGCCTCAACGCTCAGGCTCCGGTCTCGTCCCAGCCAGTCACCCGATTCACACACGGGTCCGACCACGTCCCACACTTGGGCCGCTTCAGGGCGCTGATGGGTGTTGACGATGCCCATGTAGGCCTCATACAGCGCCGGGCGCATCAAGTCGTTCATGGCCGCATCGACCACGCAGAAGTTCTTCTGCTCGCCAGGCTTGAGGAACAGCACCTCGGTCAACAGCACGCCGGCATTGCCCACCAGAGAGCGGCCTGGTTCAAAGACAACTTCGCGATGCCCGTGCCCACGCGCTTGCATGCGCGCCAGCAATTGGCCAATCAAGGCGTCTGCTGCGGGCGGCGTCTCATCGGTGTACGTGATCCCCAGGCCACCGCCCAGGTCCAGGTGGTGAATGGGCACGCCGGCGGCCTCAATCGCATCGACCAGGTCCAGCACGCGATCTAGGGCATCCAGGTACGGTGCGACCTCGGTGATCTGCGATCCGATGTGGCAGTCAATGCCGACCACCTCAATGCCGGGCAGCGTGGCGGCACGTCGGTAGCTGGCCACGGCCACTTCGTGCGCAATGCCAAACTTGTTGCCCTTCAGCCCGGTGGAGATGTAAGGGTGGGTGCCTGCGTCCACATCGGGGTTGACTCGCAAGCTCACCCGGGCGGTGCGGCCCATGGCAGAGGCCACTTCAGAGAGTACATCCAGCTCGGCCGTGCTCTCCACATTGAAGCAGCGCACGCCGGTTTCAATCGCTTGGCGCATTTCAGCTCGGGTTTTGCCCACGCCTGAAAAAATCACTTTGGCCGGGTCGCCGCCAGCGGCCAGCACACGGGCCAGCTCCCCCGCAGAGACGATGTCAAAACCACAGCCCGCCTTGGCAAATGTTTGCAGCACGGCGAGGTTGGAGTTGGCCTTGACGGCATAGCAAACCAGGTGCGGACGGCCCGTCAGTGCCTTTTGGTAGGGCGCCAATGCGGCCAACATGGCGCGGCGCGAGTAGACGTACAGTGGGCTGCCATGCTGGCGCACCAAGTCGCTCAGACGCACGTCGTCCAAAAACAGATCGGGGCCACGAAAGGCCAAAAAGGGGGAGCCGGGCAAGGTCATGGAGTGCCTGATGGGGATGAGGTGCCCTGGTCGGGCGGTGGCAGATAAAGCGCGCCTTTTTGTCCGCAAGCGCTCAGCAGCGTGCAGATCAAAACGCAGGCCCCTAAAATCGATAACAGTTTCTTCATGCCGACATTCTAAGGATCCCCACATGCCCACCACTGAAACGCCTTCCGGCTTGAGCGACGCGCAGTACGCCGCCGCCATCGCGGCCGTGCTGGCACGCATTGAATCCACTGCAGATCGTTGGCTGCAAGAC
>JAZJZP010000166.1:0-9752 GCA_040389805.1 Pseudomonadota bacterium | reverse complement strand
TTTCCGTGGACACTTGCAGGTTCGAGATCACCGAGTCAAAGCGGTTTTGCGTGGCACCGAAGACAGCGCGCTCGGTATTGACGCGGTCAATGGCCTCGTCGATGTTGTCGATCACGGTTGCCAAGCCAGCGACATCGGTTGTGCTGTCGATGACGTTGGCGGCATCGGTTGTGACAGCGAGGATGCTGGCATCGGCCGTCATGTCGGTGGTCGAGACCTCGATGATGTCGTTGGCGGTGGTGTTGGCGCCAACCTGGAAGGTCAGGTTGTCGGCGTCGCTGCCGATGATGGCCTTGCCGTTGAAGGTGGTGCCGCCCAGAACGCGTTGGATTTCCTTGGACAGTTGCTGGTATTCCTTGTCCAGCGAGTCCTTGTCGCCGTCGCTGTTGGTGGCATTACGGGCTTGAACAGCCAGTTCACGCATGCGTTGAAGCGATTCGCCCACCTTGCCCAGCGCGCCTTCAGCCGTTTGAGCCAGCGAGATGCCGTCATTGGCATTGCGCACAGCCACGTTCATGCCCTTGACCTGCGCATTCATCCGCTCGGCAATGGCCAGGCCGGCGGCGTCGTCCTTGGCGGAGTTGACGCGCAGACCGGACGACAGGCGCTGCATGGAGGTGGTCAGCGACATTTGCGAGGCCGACGAGTTGCGCTGAGCGTTCAGCGAGTTCAGATTGGTGTTGATGATGGAAGCCATGGTGTACTCCTAATGGTAAAAAAAACGGCGGGAAGCGCCTAACAAGATTGGTGCAGCGATACAGCTACTGCAGCTCGCCTGCCCGACGCTAGTCAACCGCATTGCCCAAGTGGCTTGGCCACCAGAACCATCGGCCGGCTAACCGGACCACGTGCCTACTTACTAAATGTTGTGAAGGCCGTTGATTTGGTTATCGGAACGTGCTTGCAGGGACTTGAGTTTTTTTTTGAAAGGTTCTAGGAACATTTAGATCCGAGGAATAAAGCACCTTGCAGCTGCCAACTTCGAACCTGGTCCCCAGGGCATCTCTCTAGACTGCGGTTTCATGGCTATTCACCAGAAACCCGTCAAAACTCCGAACAAGACTCATAACGGCTCGCGGGCCCAGGTCTTGAGGTTGGCCCAGCAAAATTGGGTGTCGGGTGTGGAACACGCCAAGTCCGGCGACTGGTCCAAGGCACAGGTCGCCTTCGACAATGCGGTGAAGGGCCAACCCCAGGATGCGCTGTATCTGCTGAATCTGGCGCGTGCCCAGATGAAGAATGGCGACATCAAGCATGCCCACCTCACGGCGATGAAGGTGGTCGCACTGGAGCCGGGCAATGTCATCGCCCTGGAGATCGCCTGTGAGTGCCTGAACCTGCAGAACCGCCATGCCGAGAGCGCGGTGTTGATGCACAAGCTGCCTGAACATGTGACGCGCTCGGCCCGGTATTACCAGTTGCTGGGCGAGTCCCTGTTCAATTCCAGCCAGTATGAGCAGGCAATCAGTGCCTTGTTCGAAGGCTTGGGGCTGGACATCGGCCACGCCTTGTCTCATTACCGGCTTGGGCTGTCATTCAATGCGCTCGGGCTCAAGCACGAAGCCATCGAATGCTTTCGCACGGCGCTGGCCTTGGGCATGGGGTCTGGCGATCTGGCAGCGCAAGGCATGTTGACCTTCATTGAGCGAGAGATCTGCTCCTGGCAGCATGCCAGGACCGACCTGGTGGTTCTGCGTGAGTTGGCTGCCAAGTTACCCACCGATTCAAAGGCCTGGGCTTCGGTGTTCGCGCATGTCACGGTCACGGATGATGCGCAGGAGCATCTGCGCGTTGCTCGCTCGTGTGCTCGCTTCCAGGCCCGCCTCGCTGAGCCGTTCGCGCCTTTGGCGCCCCGGGCATTGGGCGAGCGCCTGCGCGTAGGTTTTGTGTCGGCCGATTTTCATCAGCACGCCACCGCCATCCTGATGGCCGAGGTTTTCGAGCACTTGAACGCCGATCCTCGCTTTGAAATTACCATGTACTCGCATGGCCCGGAAGATGGCAGCCCCATGCGCGAGCGGCTCAAGCGAGCCTGCGCCAAGTTTGTCAAAGTCGAGGCTTTCAGCGACATGCAGGTCGCGCAGATGGTCCGCGAGGACGGCATCGAGGTGCTGGTCGACCTGAAGGGCCATACCCGCAGCGGGCGCCTGGGCATCTTCGGCCACCGGGCCGCGCCAGTGCAGGCCAGTTTCCTGGGCTTCCCCGGCACAACGGGCGCCGACTACATGGACTACTTCATTGGTGATGCGATCGTGTCGCCCCTGGAGCACGCGCACAACTACAGCGAGAAGCTGGCCTTGATGCCGCGTTGCTACCAGCCCAATGATCGCCAGCGTTCCAAGCCTCAGCCCTGCACGCGTGAGGACGTCGGATTGCCGCAGGATGCGCTGGTGCTGTGCGGCTTCAATCAGCCCTTCAAACTGTCCCCCGAGGTGTTCGATGTCTGGTGCCGCATCCTGCGTCAATTGCCTGGCTCCGTGCTTTGGCTGTTGCAGTGGAACGACCAATCGCCTGCACAGTTGCGTGCTGAAGCCCAAGCCCGTGGTGTGGACGCCAGCCGCCTGTTTTTCGCGCCCAGGGTTGGCACCTCTGAGCACATGAACCGTCTTGCGCTGGCCGATGTGTTCATCGACACCTGGCCTTGCAATGCGCACACCACCGCCAGCGATGCCTTGTGGGCCGGTGTGCCACTAGTCACTTACGCCGGCCCGACCTTCGCATCGCGCGTGGCCGCCAGCTTGCTGAACGATGTGGGTTTGCCCGACTTGATCACCACCAGCCTGGCTGACTACGAAGCCAAGGTGATGCAATTGGCCACCGATCCTGTTCAGCGTCAGGCGATTCGGGATCACCTGGTCCAGGCCAGAGAGACCGCGCCATTGTTCGACAGTCAGAGCTACACGCGGGACTTTGGCAAGTTGCTGTGGGCCATGGCCGAGCGTTGGTCGCAAGGCAAGCCCTGCGATCACATCTCACTCACTGACGGAACCGCATCATGACCCAGCTCCCCCACGTTCACCTGTGCATCGTGCAGCCGAGTGGCTATGTGCATTCGCTGGGCTTCCTGGATCAGGCGCAGTATTTCCGTCACCAGTTCCGCCGCATGGGCGCGCAGGTGAGCCTGGCCAAGAATCGGCTGAGGCATGACGCGGTCAACTTCATCTTTGGTGCGCACCTGGGCTTCGACGCCTCGCTGCGCCAACGCTACAGCTGCATCTTCGTGAACCTGGAGCAATTGGGACAAGGTGGTGCGGCGGTCTCTCGCGACTACCTGCAACTGCTGGCCACCTCCGCCGTCGTGGATTACGACGCCGACAACGTGTCGGCTTATTCATCGAACGCCGATGAAGTTCCCCTGGTGCCTTTCCTGTATGCGCCATACCTGTCACAGGTCGAGTTTCTGCCCTTGGAAGACCGCCCCATCGATCTGCTGTTCATCGGCAGCATGAACGAGCGCCGCCGCGCCATGATCGACCGCATCGAGTCGCAAGGCGTGAAGGTCAGCTTGTTTGACGGACCTTTGTATGGCCCCGAGCGTGACCAGTTCATCGTGCAGTCCAAGGCGGTGTTCAATGCACACTTCTATCCGAGCAGCCGTTTTGAGCAGGCCCGCGTGTCGCACTGCCTGTCATTGGGCACGCCCGTGATCTCGGAGCGATCACCCCTGGCCAAGCCCCATGCTGCTTTTGAACGCAGCGTACTGTGGGTGGAAGATACCGAGCTCGAAACCTTTTTTGCCGAGCAGTTTGGCAAGCCCGCGTTCTATGAGCAGGCCATCAGCGGTCTGGTGAATTTCCAGGATGCCGATCCCATCGACGCTTATGCGGACCTGCTGGCCTTTGCCGCTGGCTATGGCCGCACGCATCAGCAGGCCCGGCCGCAAGTGGCATGGCAACCGACCCGCATCAACCTGGGGTCAGGCAAGGATTACAAGCCTGGCTGGTTGAACATCGATGTGCTCGACCGAGCACAGCCTGACCTGGTGCTGGACCTGGGGCGGTCGGTGAGTTGGCCGGTTCAGGCGCAAACGCCCTACGCCGGTCCGGTGTGTCTGGAGGCCGCAAGCGTGGACTTGATCTACGCCAACAACGTGCTGGAGCATGTGCCCGACCTGCCTGAGCTGATGGGCAATTGTCTACGTTTGCTCAAGACCGGTGGCAAGTTTCTGCTGGAAGTGCCTTACGAGCACGCGGCCACCGCCTGGCAAGACCCGACCCATCTGCGCGCCTTGAACGAGAAGTCCTGGCTGTACTACACCGACTGGTTCTGGTACCTGGGTTGGTTCGAGCACCGCTTCACGGTCGAGCAGTTCGGCTACCTGGATGACAAGCTGGTGGAGTGTGGCCGCGACAAGGCGGCCTTCATGAAGGTGGTGCTCACCAAGGTTGTGACGACCCTGAAAGAGCGCACCACCGCCCGCGTCATGCGGGCCGACTTTGCCTTGCCTGATGACATCTTGCCCGAGGACCCCCAGCCCAACGCCTGGCATGCCCCCGGCGATGCCGTGCATGCGGCATCCACGCAGGTGTCCTGAGTCGGCTAGAAAATGCGCTGGCCAGTCAGCCGCTCATGCTCACGCATGGCAAACCGATCGGTCATGCCGGCAATGTAGTCGGCCACCGCGCGGTGCAGGTCATCGCGTTGGGCAAAGTCCTGCGGCATGTCGTTGGGCACGGACACATAGGCCAAGAACAGATCGGCAATGACCTGCTTGGCGCGGGCCGTCGTCTCGTTGACCTGTGGATGCCGGTACAACTCACGGAACAGAAAACGTTTGAGCTGCGTGCTGTCTTCGCGCATGTCCGGGCTGAAACGAACCAGGGGCGGACAGTGCCGCGCAGCCTCGGCCGTCAGAGGCATGTGCTTGGCGAGGTTGGCCCGGGTCGCGTCGATCACGTCGTACACCTGCTGGGACAGCATGCGCCGGATGGTGTCGAACAACAGACGCTTGCCTTTCAGCGACGGGTATTCCGAGAGGGCCTCGTCCCGAAACCGGGTGAACAAAGGCACCGCTTCGAGCTGCTCCATGGTGATCAGGCCTGAGCGCACGCCGTCGTCAATGTCGTGCGCGTTGTAGGCGATCTCGTCGGCCAGGTTGCACAGCTGGGCTTCCAGGCTGGGTTGCGTGCCTTCAATGAAACGGTGGCCTACGCCACCGGGCTCGTCGGCTTCGAGCTGTTCGGCGTTCTTGCGCGAGCAATGTTTGAGCACGCCCTCGCGCGTTTCAAAGCTCAGGTTCAGTCCATTGAAGGCCGGGTAGCGCTCTTCCAACTCGTCAATCACGCGCAAGGACTGCAGGTTGTGCTCAAAGCCGCCATGGCCCTGCATGTGCTCGTTCAGCGTGTCTTGCCCCGCGTGACCAAACGGCGTGTGGCCCAAGTCATGCGCCAGGGCCACGGCTTCGACCAGGTCTTCATTGAGGCCTAGCGAGCGGGCGATGGAGCGCCCCAGTTGCGCCACTTCAAGCGAGTGGGTGAGCCGCGTGCGAAACAGGTCGCCCTCGTGGTTCAGAAAGACCTGGGTCTTGTACACCAGGCGCCTGAACGCCGTGCTGTGCACGATGCGGTCTCGATCGCGCTGAAAGTCGCTGCGCGTGGGGGCCGGTGGTTCCGGGTGGCGGCGCCCCCGGGTGTGGTCAGGATGACTGGCGTAGGCGGCGAGCGGCATGTGCATGGGCTGGCGGCGGCTCAGCGGGTATGGGCGGCGATCACGTCCCGCACGATGGCCTCTGGGGCGGCGCGCATGCGGGCCTGGCCCAAGGGGTCGATGACCACGAAACGGATCTCGCCGTCTTCGGCCTTTTTGTCCACCTGCATCAGCTCCAGGTAGCGGTCGGCACCCAGGTCGGGGCCTTTGGTGGGCAGGCCGGTGCGTTCGATCAAGGCCTGGATGCGCAACGAGGTGGCGGCGTCGATCAGGCCCAGTCGGCAAGACAGATCGGCCGCCATCACCATGCCGCACCCGACGGCCTCGCCATGTAGCCATTGCCCGTAACCCAGGCCGGCTTCAATGGCGTGACCAAAGGTGTGGCCAAAGTTGAGGATGGCTCGCAGGCCCGATTCCTTTTCGTCCTGGCCAACCACCCAGGCTTTGATTTCACAAGAGCGGCGAATGGCGTGGCGCAAGGCGGTGCGGTCGCGGGCCAGCAAGGCGTCCAGGTTGGCCTCTAGCCATGCCAGGAACTCCACGTCGGCGATCGGGCCGTATTTGATGACCTCGGCCAAGCCGGCCAGCAGCTCGCTTTGCGCCAGCGTGTCGAGCGTGTCGATGTCGCAGATCACGCGCTGGGGCTGGTAGAACGCCCCGATCATGTTCTTGCCGGCCGGGTGGTTGATGGCGGTCTTGCCGCCCACGCTGGAGTCGACCTGCGCCAGCAAGGTGGTGGGCACCTGCACAAAAGGCACGCCGCGCATGTAGCAGGCCGCGGCAAAGCCCGTCATGTCACCCACCACGCCGCCGCCCAGCGCGTACAGCACCGTCTTGCGGTCGCAGCCCTGTTCCAGCAAGGTGGTGAAAATTTGATTGAGCGCGGGCCAGTCTTTGAATTGCTCCCCGTCGGGCAGCTCCAGTGTCAACACCTTTTTGTGGTGCACCTGCAGGGCTTTGGTCAGGCGCGCGGCATACAGCGGGCCGACGGTGGTGTTGGTGACGATCAGCGCCGTGCCCGATTTGGGCAGGCCGGCAAAGCTGTCCGGATCGTCCAGCAGGCCCGAGCCAATGCGGATGTCGTAACTGCGTTCGCCCAAGTCAATGGACACTGTGGTGGTGTCTGCGCCTGCGGGGGTCGATGCTGCGGAGGGGGAGGTTGATGCCATGGGCGCGGAATGACGCTGGAGGAGGGCGCCCCGAACTTTCGCGGAAGTTCGGTCCCAGCCGCGACGCATGGGGCATCAAAAAGACAAGAATAGGTGACGAGCCTGAACCCCGGCACTGGAGGCTAACAGTTAGGGCTGCTTCGTTCCCGATCTGACCCGGTTGGCCGCGCCCCCATGCGGGGAGGCCCGTCACCGCCGATTGTATTCGATCTGACTTTGCATGACATGGCCCCTATGCGCTTGCGGGCTCTTTCAACCAACTTTGCAGTTGCTCAAGGGTCTGTTGCAGCGTGCGGTCGATGTTGCTCAGACTTTGCTCGATTGCAGCGGGGTCTTGGGTGATCAAGGCGTTCTCCAGCTCGCCAGCGTGCCTCGACAGCAGGGGCAAGCCAAGATTGCCCGAGGTGCCCTTCAGCATGTGGGTGGCCCGTTGCGCCTCATCGGGGGAATGAGGGATTAACTGCTTGCAACGGACCACAAAGTCCGCCTGTTCGTCGCTGAAGCGCGACACCAATTTGCGCAACAAGTCGGCTCGCCCACCGCAGCGACGCAGGCCACCGGCCAAGTCGAGGGTTTGGGTGTCGGTGGGTGCAGGGGCTGGTGCGGGTGGTGTCAATAAAGTTAAAGGGGTGTTTTTTCGTGGGCTATGTGGAGCGCGGCGGGCGTGTTTGATGACGATTTGGACCATGTCTTCTGGCTCGAAGGGTTTGGCCAGGTGGTCGATCATGCCGGCATCCCTGCAGCGCTGGCATTCTTCATTCAAGGCGTGGGCCGTCAGTGCAATGATGGGCAAATCTGCTTCAACCATGTGCATCAGCTCGGTCGCCTGCATCCCGTTCATGACGGGCATCTGCACGTCCATCAAGACGAGGTCGAAGTGCCCTTTACCCATTTTTTTCAGCAAGGCGAGTGCCTGCTTGCCACTTTCGATGCTGGTGATTTCGGCCTGCTCTTGACTCAGCAATCCTTCGACGATGTCGCGATTGATGTCGACATCGTCGACGGAGAGGATGCGCAGTCCGGTGAGCCTGGGCAGCGATGGCGTTATCGCATTGGTGTTCGGCAAGGCCATGGCAGGGATCGGGGTGGGTGCCACGTCCGTTGTTTTCAGTGGCAGCACCAGTGTGAATGTGGAGCCTTCGGTCAGTGCGCTGCGCAAACGGATGTCGCCCCCCATCAGGCGGGCGAGCTGCCGACTGATGCTCAGGCCTAGCCCGGTGCCCCCAAATCTGCGTGAGGTCGAGCCATCGGCCTGCTCAAAAGGGGAGAACGCCCGCGCCTGTGCATCTGGGTGCATGCCGATGCCGGTGTCTTGAATGGCGAAATGCAGTTCTGACCCCTGCACGGAGCGGGTCAGGGTGATGGCGCCCCGCTCGGTGAACGTGACAGCATTGCTGAGCAGGTTGATCAAAATCTGCCTGATTCGCAGAGGATCACCTACCACAGCAGGCGGAACAGCGTTGCCCCGCAAGGACAAGCTCAGTCCTTTGTCTTTGGCGCGGGTGTCCATCATGGACAGTGCGTCGAGTGCGAGATGGTGTGGGTCGAGGGCGCAGTCGTTGATGACCATCCTGCCTGCTTCGATCTTGGAAAAATCCAGGACGGCATTGACCACACCCAGGAGGTGGCGCCCAGTCAGCGTGATGCGCTCAAAGGTGTGCTGGATGTCCGGGTCAATGCAGGGTTGGAGTTTCCCCATGTGCGCCATCCCTAGCATTCCATGTAGCGGCGTGCGGATCTCGTGGCTCATGTTGGACAGGAATTCACTCATGACCCGGGTCAGACGTTCGGCCTCTGTTTTGGCGGCCGCGAGGTCTCGTTGAAGGGTTTTTAGGTCAGAGATGTCAACGCCCAAGGTCAGTATCGACTCGGGCCGCCCTTGTGCATCGAGCATCGGCACTTTGGTGACCAGCAGGTCCTTTTGCGTACCGTCTGGCCGTGCGCGGCTTTGTTCGTAGCGGACATGGGCTGTCCCGTTGAAGAGCGATTCCTCGTGCTGTCGAATCTGGGCCGCCACCTCGGGCGGGTACAACGCCTCGGTGGGGCAGTCGAGCAGGCCTTGCTTGTCAAGGCCGCAGGCGGTTTCAAACAGTTTGTTGCTGAGTTGATACCTGCCTTGTCGATCCTTGAGGTTCAGTGTGACCGGGAGTGCATCAATGATGCTTTCGAGGCGGCGCTGCTGTTGCAAAGCCTCCGCCGTGCGTTCACGCACTTGCTCTTCAAGGTGCTCCTGGTGCTCTTGCAGGGCATGCTCTGCCGCCAGTCGTGCCGTGATGTCCTGAGCGTAACCCGCGACGTAGATCACGCCTTGCAGTGGCACCACATCCAGATTGATTGACCACCAGATCGGTTCGCCACTGGCATGCTGCGTTTTCCAGAGCAGGTCACGAGCGCCAATGTCTCGAACATGGCGGATGGACCGCTGGAGATCTTCTCGCGAAAAAGGGGGGGCGCCAAACAGATGCTTGAGCTCCAGCTCTGCGGAACTCGTTGTGCCGTGGGCGACCAAGGCATGCTGGTTCGCATAGTGAAGTTGGCCGGTCTCGGGGTGGAAGATCAGCACCGCCAGTGGCACATGGTTCAGCAGCGTATCGAGTTGTTGTTGGCTCTCGAGCAGTTCTGCCTGAGTTTTGGATTCCGCATGGACTTTGCTGACCAGCTCCAAACGAGCGCGTTCCAAGGCCTGCACGGCATCCCAAAACAGCTTGCTGTATTGCGTGATGGTGACGCCAATCAGCGCAAACGCCACGATTTGCATGACGGCATACATGGCCGCCGGAGGTTGGTTGCCGGGATGCATGCCCTTGATGAGCCCGCCGAGCTCAGCGCTCAATAAGGTCACGACGCCGAGTACCGCCAACCCTGTGGCGCCCAAGCTTGAACGTGGTCCCAATACAAAACCCAGCACGACAATCAAGGCGACCGGGATGGCACTGG
>JAZJZP010000165.1:21863-22773 GCA_040389805.1 Pseudomonadota bacterium | reverse complement strand
AAATTGGGTCAGCGAAGTGCCCGCCGATCACCGCGCATTCGCACGTGCGTTGATTGATCTGGGTACCGCCGACATCGTGCATGGCCACTCCTCGCACCACCCGCTGCCCATTGAGGTCTACCGCGGCAAGCTGATCCTGTATGGCTGTGGCGATCTGATCAATGACTACGAGGGCATTGGCCTGCACGATGGCCAGCGCTCCGATGTCGGCTGCCTTTACCTCGCGACACTGCAGGCTGGCAGCGGTCAACTGGTCGCGCTGAACATCGTGCCGATGCAATTGCGCCGGTTTCGCCTGGCCCACGCGGACGCCTCGGCACGCCGCTGGGTCAGCCATCAGCTCGACCGCGCGGACCGATGGCCCGGCACACGCCTGGACGATCAAGCCGACGGGTCCTGGCAACTGCGTTGGAGCGACACATGACACCCCACGAACACCACAGCGACTTGCTGCAAAGGGTCACGATTGGCCGCCATGGCCTGCTCGGCGATTTGAGCGTACCGGCCCGCATGCATGGGTTTGTGATGTTTGCGCATGGCAGCGCCAGCAGCCGCAAAAGTCCGCGCAATCGACTGGTGGCCCAGGTGCTGCAACAGCACGGATTGGGCACCTTGCTCTTTGACCTGCTCAGCGAAGCCGAAGCGGCCTGGCGTGAAAACGTCTTCCAAATCGCTGAACTGGCGGAGCGCAACGGCATCGAGGTGAACGTCAACTTCTTGGAACCGACGCGCCTCGCGCACGACGCGCGCGCCCAGTTCTCCGGAAACTTCCTCAAACCCGGCAAGTTCTTCTCCTGCACGACCGACAGCGGACCCATCCACAAGCGCAAGAAAAAGGCCGACATCGTCACGACCGAGATGAACCGGCGCATGAAGCGCTCCCTCCCTTACTTCGAAACCTTCCGCTCCA
>JAZJZP010000165.1:15793-21853 GCA_040389805.1 Pseudomonadota bacterium | reverse complement strand
AGCACGGGGGCGGCGGCCGCCTTGGTCGCGGCCGCCGCCAGACCGCAAGAGGTCGCCGCGGTCGTCTCGCGTGGCGGGCGCCCCGACCTGGCCGCGCAGGCACTGGCTCAGGTGCAAGCCCCCACCTTGCTGATCGTTGGCTCGGCCGACACCGAGGTGCTGGCGCTGAACCGCCTGGCACTGAGCCAACTGAGCTGCCCGGCCCGCCTGGTGCAGGTGACTGGCGCGACCCATTTGTTTGAAGAGCCCGGGGCGCTGGAGCAGGTGGCTCAATTGGCTGCAGCGTGGTTTGACGAGTACCTGCCCCACCCCCGTGCCACTTGACCCCGGGAAGTCTGGCAGACTCAGGCTTGACAACGCAGCCGCGTCCAACGCCTCACTCCAGACCCCGACCCTCATGAAAATGCTGGCCCCCTCCAAGACGGAAAGCGCTTTACTGGAGCCCTTCCAAGGGCTCTCACTGAAACACATCCATGTGCCTTCCACGAAGGCGCAGTTCGCATCGGCCACCGATGAGATCAAGGCCGCCGGCGTGGCAGGTTTTGACACCGAATCAAAACCCACCTTCGTGCGCGGCGATGTCAGCGAGGGTCCGCACATTGTTCAATTTGCGATCCACAGCAAGGCGTTCATCTTTCAGCTCCATCACGCCGACTGCCGCCCTTTCCTGATCGATCTTCTGGAGTCGGCAGAGGTCCTCAAGGTGGGGTTCGGTCTGGAGTCCGATCATGACCAGATCCACATGAAGCTGGGCATCCGCTTGCGGTCGGTGCTCGACCTGGGCAGCGTTTTTCGCCAGGATGGTTACCGCAACACCACGGGCGTGAGGGCGGCCGTGGCGATCGTGCTGAAACAGAACTTTCACAAGTCCAAACGGATCACCACCTCGAACTGGGCGTCAGCGGATCTCACGGAGAGTCAATTGCTCTACGCCGCCAATGATGCCTTTGGGGCACTCAAAGTACTCAGCGCGCTCAACCGACCGCACAAAGACCTGCCCATCCGATAAGCCAGCCCCGTAACCAGGATCAAACATGCTTTTTGTTGAACTCGTGACCGCATTGGCACTGCTCCAGTACCTTGTCTTTGGCCTCCTGGTCGCCCAGGCGCGCGGAAAGTACGGCGTCCAGGCCCCTGCCACCACGGGCCATGAGCTGTTTGAGCGGGTCTACCGCGTCCAGATGAACACGCTGGAGATGATGGTGATGTTCATCCCCGCGTTGTGGCTCGCCTCCCGTTATTGGTCGCCTGTCGTCATGAGTGGCATCGGCGCCGTTTATCTGGTGGGGCGTGTGGTGTATTACCGGGCCTACACCCAGGCGCCTGCCAGCCGCGGCCTTGGCTTTGGTCTGAGCTTCTTGCCCACCGTGGTGCTCCTCGCGGCCACGCTCTTGGGCATCGCGCTGGCCCTGCTGCACTGAGGCCCTGATCGCCATGTACACCCTGCACATCGCCAACAAAATCTACTCATCGTGGTCGCTGCGGCCTTGGCTGTTGATGCAGGCCTTGCAGATTCCGTTCACCGAAGAGGTGCATCCCTTTGGCGTCGGATCCAACCAGGCGTCGTTCAGCAAGTTCTCGCCCACCGGCAAGGTGCCTTGCCTGCACTCGGATGAGCACGTCATTTGGGACTCGCTGGCCATTGCTGAGTATTTGTCCGAGCGTCACGACGGCATCTGGCCCGACGACCCCAGTGCCCGTGCCTGGGCCCGTTGCGCGTCGGCAGAAATGCACTCAGGGTTTCAGGCCCTGCGGCAACACTGCCCCATGCACTGTGGCCTGCGCATCAAGCTGCGCACCATGACTGAAGCCGTTCAAGGCGACATTGACCGTGTCATTGAGCTGTGGAGCGAAGGGCTGTCGCGCTTTGGCGGGCCGTACCTGGCCGGTACCAAATTCACGGCGGTCGACGCGTTCTTTGCGCCTGTGGTGATTCGGTTTCAAAGCTACGGTATGGCACTGAATGATGCCGCCGCGCAATACCGAGACCACATGCTGGGGCTGCCGGCGCTCCAGGCATGGATCACGGCGGCGCTTGAGGAGCCATGGCGCGAACCGGGCCACGAACAAGAAGTACTTGCGGTCGGTGCGGTGGTGATGGACCTGCGCGACCGGCCAGCGATTTAACGCGGCGCTGTGGGCGGTCGATCCACGGCCGCGCGCTCCGCTAGGACGCCCTGCCGCTGCTCGTACCAGAACCCCATGTCCTCGCGATGTTTGACCGCGTTGGGGCCTCGGCTCAAGAGGCGCATGCTCAGCTTGAAGAACTGCCACCCAGAGTACTGGCGCAACTTGCGGCCTGAGGTCACCACCGCTTGCTTGAGGATCACAAAGCGGCCCTGCTGCTTCAAGCCCCGGCTCAGGCTCACCTCTTCAGCGCCGAAGTAGGCTTCGTCAAACCCCTTGGCGGCCTCATAGGCCTCACGGGTGCAGTACAGAAAACACCCTGCAGCCCAGTTGGCCCAACGCAGGGTCATCATCACGAAGGCCAACAACAGGCGGCCATACAAGGGCGCGCTGTCGAACAGCGAATGCGCCCCACCCCCAACCGCACCACGGCGCAGCGCCTCCAGCATGGCCAGCAACAGCGCGTGGTTGACGCGGGTGTCGGCATCAATGAAGACAAAGTACTGGCCCCGCGCCGCCCGGGCGCCGGCATTGCGCGTGGCGGCGATCTGCCGATAAGCCACGTCCACCACGCGCGCACCGCGGCTGGCGGCCAACTGGGCGGTGTCGTCCGTTGAGGCATCGTTGGCCACCACCACCTCGTAGGGCATCTCAATGCCGCGCATGGCCTCGTGCACGGCATCCAGGGTGTCGCCCAGATACTCAGCTTCGTTGTAAGCGGGGATGATGAAGGAGATCACGGCGCAATCTGCTCCGCATAGTCGACCAAAGCGCCCAGGATGTCCTGGCCATGCTCGTCGGCGTCTTCGCTGAGCACATCGATCCGCTCCAGAAAGGCGGCCAGCGACAGCCCCGTTCCGGCACCGTTGTGCAACAGCTCAATGCGGTGCTGATACCAGCGTGCTTGCTCGGCCTCGGTCAAGCTCAAAGGGAAGTTGCGCGCGCGGTAGCGAAACAGCAGCTCGTCCAGGCGCTCGTCTTCAAAGTCGGTGCGGCGCTCGGCCAGCTGCTCGGGACTCAAGGCCCGCAAGCGGTCCAGCGCCTGCCGGTCGTTCTTGCTCAAAAAACCACCGTACAGGTCTTCATCCACATCAGGGGTGCGGTCCGCCTGCGGCCTGACAAAGACCTCAGGCCAGATGCCCGCCATCGAGGCGCCTCGTTGGGCCGCCACTTCGGCATGCTTCAAGGCCTGCGCCACATCGAGGCCCCAACGGCTGGCCATGGCCGGACTGAGCGTCTTGAGGTTGGCAATGACAATGGGTGATTTGTTGATGTGGATGGTCTTGAGGGGCAGGCGCGTCACCCCCTCGGGCAACTCGTCGGCCTTGCTGAACAAGCGCTGGCGAATGGTCGCGGCATTGAGCGTGAACAGCTCGCTGGGATCAAAGGCCAAGTCCCACACGATCAGCTCGTTTTTGTTGGTCGGGTGCGGTGCCAGCGGCCAGACGATGGCCAGACACCCCCGCTCGGTGCCGTAGTGGCCCGACACATGCAAGAAGGGGCGGCCCATGCCGATCTCGGCCAGCACGGCGTCTTTCTTGCGCAGCTTCAAACAAAAGTCCCACAGCTTGGGTTGCTGCTGTTTGATCAAGCCGGCCAAGGCGATGGTGGCCCGCACATCGGACAAGGCATCGTGCGCCGCTTCGTGCGACAGGCCATTGGCGGCGGTGAGGTGCTCCAGTTTGAAGGAGGGCCGCCCATCATCGTGCTTGGGCCATTGGATGCCCTCGGGGCGCAGGGCCCAGGTGCAGCGCACCACGTCCAGCAAGTCCCAACGACCGCAGCCGTTCTGCCACTCGCGGGCATAGGGGTCGATCAGGTTGCGCCAGAACAGGTGACGCGTCACCTCGTCGTCAAAGCGGATGGTGTTGTAGCCCACGCCCACGGTGCCCGGCTGGGCCATCTCGTGCTCGATGAGGTCGGCAAAGGCGTGTTCGGGCAGGCCGCGCTCCAGGCAGGTCTGCGGCAGGATGCCGGTCAACAGGCAGGCCTCGGGGTCGGGCAGGTAGTCGGGCGCGGGCTGGCAGTACTCCATCACGGCGGTGCCGATTTCATTCAGATCGGCATCGGTGCGCACGCCCGCGAACTGCGAGGGCCGGTCACGGCGCGGCACCTTGCCGAAGGTTTCGTAGTCGTGCCAGTAAAAAGTAAAGTCGTTCATCACTGTTGTTGCTCAATCCATGCCCGGGCCAGTGCTGCGTACGCCTGGTGGTGAAACAAGAACCACCGGTCCCGTAACTGCGGCAAGGCCGCCAGGGCCTCCTTGAAAGCCTCAAACGGCTCGTTGTCCTCAAACGCGGTGCGCAATTGAGCTGCGGCGTCGGGTTCGTCCAATTGCGCGATGAAGTCCTCCATGATGCCCAAGGCGATGTCGGGCTGCACGGGCTCGATCCAGCGGTAGCGCGGGTTGTCTTTCAAATCAGCCGGCAGGGCTTCCAGGCCCTCGCCGGCGTAGATCACCTCACCGGTCTGGGTGTCCAGGTAATGGCTGGGATCGTCCAACTCGTAGCGGCTGGACAGCGCCATGATCAGGTCGTCCAGGTCAATCTTTGAAGCGTTCATGAGGACTCAAAAAGGAGCGGGGCTGCACAGTTGTACCAGCTTACCTGTGTGTGGATGCGGCAGGGTCAGTTCGGCGGCATGGAGCAGCAAGCGCGGCGAGAGGTCGCGCACCTCGGCACTGGCATACAAGGGGTCGCCCACGATGGCGTGCCCGATCGACATCATGTGCACCCGCAACTGATGCGAGCGCCCGGTAACGGGCTCCAACTCAACGCGGGTGGTGTTCGGGATGACGGGCTGCTCATCAATGGGGGCCACACGCCAGCGGGTCAGCGCGGGCTTGCCGGTGTCCCAATCGACTTTTTGGCGAGGGCGATTGGGCCAGTCGGTGATGAGGGGCAAGTTGACTGCGCCTTGTGATTGCGCCATCACGCCCGCCACGACCGCCACATAGCGCTTGTGGACCTGGCGCGTTTCAAACAACTTGCTCAGGTCACGATGAGACTGCGGACTCAGGGCCATGATCAACAGCCCCGAGGTGGGCATGTCCAGTCGATGCACGATCAAGGCCTGCGGGAACTCATCCTGGACACGGGTGGCCATGCTGTCGCGCACATGCTCGCCCCGGCCCGGCACGCTCAACAGACCGCTGGGTTTGTTGACGACCAAAAAATGCTCGTCCTGATACAGGAGGTCCAGGCCCGTTTGCGGGGGCGGGTTGTAGTCGGTCAGTTGATGCTCGACCGCATCGTGTGGCAAGGGGCTGTTCATGGGGCTGGGCTTCAGGCGATCAGCGGCTCACGGTGATGTGATGTTTGGCAATGTGCGTGGCCACCGATGCAGTCACACCGGCTTGGCCAGCAAACGTGTCCCACTGGGCGATGGCCTGGTCGATCTCTTTCAAGATGGACTCGGCACCACCAATGGCAAAGCGCTCGGCCTCGGCCAGCAAATCGTCCTTGCCGATGTCTTTGAACTTGCCGTTGACCGACATCAGGTGCTGCGAGGTCCACTCGCCCACCGGGTTGTGCGCAAACGTGACGTCGTAGGCCGGTGCCAAGTCCCACTGGCCCGTGCCCTGCCTCAGGATGAACGAGAAGTTCTTGCTGTGGTCAGCGCAGTTCTTGCCCGCGACGTTGAAGGCCATGCGACGGAACGCTTCGGCCAAGGCACTGGCCGGTAGCCGCAGCGCCTTGAGGGTCATGAACAATTGTGCGTAGGCGTTGCTGCCCTTTTTTTTGTAGTCCACATGGGCCATGGCACACAGCGTTTGCATGTGGTGGCGGGTCTGCGCACCTTCACGGTCAAAGCGCTGAGTCATGAAATGCGCGCGATCGCTTTCGGTCAGCAGATGGCAATCGGTCATGTGGATGCCCGCTGCTCTGGCCATCAAGTGGTACGCATACTCAATACGGCCATAGTCTTGCGAGG
>JAZJZP010000165.1:8649-15783 GCA_040389805.1 Pseudomonadota bacterium | reverse complement strand
CTATCTGGGCCCATGCCATCAAACTTCAACAGCCAGTGCTCAAAGCCCTCGGGGGCATCGAACTGGCCCGATCGCATGTCGTTGGTGACTGGATTCCAGGCGATGACGGCCTTGGCCCGTGCGCCGCCCGCCGAGGTGCCCACTTCGATGATGCTGCGCAGGGCCGCCGAGGTGTGGTCGTCGTCATTGAAGGACCCATGCACGGCTTGGCGCGCGGCGGTCACCAGCCCCCCCATCTCAATCGCGGTGGGACGTGAGGTTTTGGGGCCTCGGCCCGGCTCGAACTCCAGCGCGCCCATGGAGCGTTGGCCCATGTAGGCCAAGCGATCCAAGGCCGTCACGGAGGCGATGGGGACCCCTCGCTCGGCCATGAACTTGTCAATCAGGCTGCTGCCGAAGTCGTCGGGCAAGGCGTCGGCCAGCATCGCAGGCAGCCGCTTGAAGGTGGCCTCAGGCAGGTCTGGAAAGAAGAACGGCAAGCTCGCCTTGGACAAAGGCATCTGCAAAGGAGCCAGCTCAATGCCTTTTTTTTGAAAGGCCGGATCAAAGGCGAACACGTAAACACCGTAGCCAGGGTCCAGCGCAACAGCGCCGACAAACTGACCCCACACCCGCACGTTGATGCGCTCAACGCGGCGATACGGTTCTGCTTTACGCGTGGCCATCGGATGTCAGCTTTCGTTTTTTGGGGGCCCGTTGCCGCTGCGAGCCGGAGGCGGACACCAACAAGGGATTGATGACGGGCGAGGGCTTGAGGGTGTTGATCCAGCCCTCGCGCCCCAACGCTCGCAACACCCGAACCAGCGTGGTCAGGGTGGCGCCGCGACCGCTTTCGAGGTTTTTCAAGGCGCTGGTGCTGACCGATGCCTGCTGGGCCAGCACCTCTATGCTGGTGCCGCCGTCCAGAGCAAGCCTGAGGGCGCGGATGCTTTCGCCAATGCGGGCCAGCCATTCGTCGGCGGTGAGAGCGTCGTCCATAACAGATGCACCTAAAGCTGTTGAGCGTAAAAATTGCACTCAATCATTCTATTTTGATCTGTTATGAAAATCAATGACAAAAATACATCAACGGCTCTAATTAGATCTTCTATATGCAAAAAATGCACCCATGGTATTTTTTTGCATCCGTTGACAAGTTATCAAGCAAACCATCAAGGCGCCTGTTCCACCACCAGTTCGCGCGACTCGGCCCGACCCAGGTCGTCCACCACCCGCAAGGTGTAGCGACGCGCTTGCGGCGGCAGCCAGTTCACCGCATCACCGGGCGCCACCCGCGCAATCAAGGCATCGTCGGCAAACCAGTACAAGGCCTTCACACCGGCGGCGCCTTCGGCACGCAAGCTCAGGGCCTGCGGTTCGCGTGTGCGCAGCACGTAGCTCACCCCGCGCAAGGGAGAGGTGATGGTCGGCGCGGTGGCCGCCTGGCCCTCGGCTCCTTCCATGCCTGCGGCACCATCGCGGCCGGCACAGGCCAAGGTGGACACATCTCGACGCGGCAGCCCCGCCTGACTGAACAAGCGGCGCATGTCGCTGCCCCACTGCTCGACCACGATCTGCCGGGCGTGCGGCTGGCGTTCGGGATGCGGCCCACACAGCGCCTGCCCGGTGCGCTCATCCACCCACACGGTCTTGTGCAGGTTGTTGGTATGGATGGGCGATTTACCCGCGATGAACCAGGTGCGCGTGCGCACCGGACACAGGGCATCGGGCAAGCCCCCCGTGTCAGCACACACCTCAATCTGCTGCAAATTAGGGCTGATGCGCTGCGCCATCTCACCCGGGTCCAGGCCTTCGGCGCGCAGCGCGTCCACCATGCGCAAGAACAAAGGCGCCGCCGCCTGCAGGCCCACGTAGGCGGGATTGCTGGCGCCATCAAACTGACCGATCCACACCACCAGCACGTGGCGACCAAACACCCCCGCCGTCCACGCATCCCGGAACCCCCAGGACGTGCCCGTCTTCCAGGCCACGGCGGGACGCGCGGGTAGGCCGCTGTCGGGGCGTGGGGTCTGCTTGAGCATGTCCAGCGTGATGAAGGCGGCCTCTTCACTGAGCACCTGCGTGGGCACGGTTCGGCGCTGCTCGGTAGATTGCTCGCGCGTATAGGCCAAGGGCCGCATGTTCCCGCCGTTGGGCAGCAGGCTGTAGAGACGCGCGAGCTCTTCCATCGTGACCTCGCCACCCCCCAGCACCAGGGCCAGACCGTAGTGCGACTCGCTCTCCAGCTTGCTGATCTGGTTGAGCTGCAAAAAGCTGTAGAGATTGGGTTTGCTCAAACGCGCCGCCACCGACACGGCCGGGATGTTGCGGCTGCGGATCAGGGCATCTTGTGCGGACAAGGGCCCGACAAACTGGCCATCGAAATTCTCGGGCGTGAACGGGCCAAACGAGGTGGGCGCATCCTTGAGCATGGTTTTGGGATGCAGCAAGCCCTGATCCAAAGCCAATGCATAGATGAAGGGTTTGAGGGTGGACCCCGGCGAGCGCTTGGCCAGTGTGCCGTTGACCTGCCCCTCAATGGCGGCATCGCGGTAGTCGGCCGAGCCCACCACGGCCCGCACCTCCATGCTCTGGGCGTCGACCAGCATGGCGCTGGCATTGCGGATACCCACCTCGGCATGCCCGTGGATGTAGGACTTGAGCACCCGCTCCAGCGTGCGCTGCATGCGCAAGTCAACGGTGGTTTGCACCTCGGTCACGCCGGTGGCTTGCTGGGCCAGCAGCATGTCGGTCAGGTGCGGGGCCACAAAAGGCAGGTTGGCGCGGCCTTGTGCGGGCAAGGCCAGCAAGGCATCGGGCGCATGCGGGCGGGCGTCTTCAGGATGCTGGCTCAGCCAGATGGACCACAGGCGGTCACGCGCCGCCTGCAACTCGGGGTTGCGACCACGGCTGGCGATGCGTTTGACGGGGTTCTGCGGGATGACGGCCAGGGTCAAGGCCTCGGGCACGGTCAGCGCCAGCGCCGACTTGTGAAAGTAGATCAGGCTGGCGGCCTCGACCCCTTGGATGTTCGATCCATAGGGCGCGAGGTTGAGGTAGGCCTCCAAAATCTCATCCTTGCTGTAGCGGGCCTCCAGCCACAAGGCGGCCATGATCTGCATCAACTTGCCCGACACCTGCCGGGTATCGAGCCCGTAGACACGGCGCGCCAACTGCATGGTCAGGGTAGAGCCGCCCTCACGCCTGGTGCCTGTGGCGGTGCGCCACACACTGCGCGCCAACGCCGCCGGGTTGACGCCGGGGTGCCAGTAAAAGCGCCGGTCTTCGTACAACAACACGCTGTCGATCAGCGGCGGCGCGATGCGCGCCAGCGGTATCCACAAGCGGTATTGCTGATCGGGCGCCAGCGTCAGGCGCATCAGGCTGCCGTCGCGCGCCAGCACGGCGACCGATCCTCCCAGCTGAGCAGACAACGAGGCATGGGGCCACAGGCGCAGCCCGGCCAATGCCGCCAACAGCAACAGAGCCCCCAACGCCACCAGCCGACCTGACGTGCGGCCGTTGATGCGCCCTCTTCTCCAGCGCATTTACTTCTCCACTGGCTTGACAGTGAAGTGCCCGCCCGCCGATCGTGCAAACAAGCGGCGCTCGTACATGGCCTCGCCATAAGCGGCGGGCATCGCGAACTCGCCGATGTTGGTGGCGCGCGCTTTGTAGCTCACCTCCAGCATGTCGCGGGTGACGGTGCCAAAGAACAGCACCCGGTCTTCACGCACATCGGCAAAGTCCAACTGCCAATTGCCACGGCCGCCCAAGCGACGGCGCCACAGCGGCTCGTCGGTCTGCTCGGTCTCGTCCACCGCCAACTGCACCGGCTCCAGCCCCCCTGGCAGTACATCGACCAAGGCGACCTGCGGGATGCGTCCACGCTCCAGACTGCGGACCCGGACACGCACCGTCACCTCCTCACCCAGGCGGGCCTCGGTGATGGGCTGGCCCTTGTCGTTGAGCACCTCGTGAATGATCTCCATGCCCTGGCCTGCAGCCTTGTCAGGCAAGCCTCGCTCAAAACCCGACTCGGCCCATGAGTAGAACAGGGGCAGATCACCCCCACTGCTGAGGCGCAGACGCGTGCTGCCTTGCGGCACCAGCACGCGGGCCAGCGGCTGCAACTCACCCAGGGTCAAGGCCTGGGCCTGTCCTTGAGCGTTCACCGCCGAGGCCTTGACCTGGCCCTTGGCCGACTGCGCTGCTGCCGTCGCATACGCGTCCACCGCAAAGATAGTGCTGGCCGATGACGAGCTGCTGTACCAACCCTCTCGGATCATGCGGGCCAGCGACTCCCAGGTCGCGGTCGGCAAGGTAGCCAAACGCTTGGGGAAGTGACGCGCCACCAGGTACAGCAGGGTCGAGTCGTGCACCAGCGGGTCGTAATAGGCATCCCACACCGCGCGTTGCTGTTTCTTCTTCATGCGCTCGACCAGGTCGTTCCAGACCGGGTCCAGCAACTCGTTGGCGGCGCTGTCTTGCTTGAGCAGCTGGTAACTGGCCGCCAGGTACACGGCCCCCAGATCGGTCTGGAGCTGGGCATCGCGGCCCGGCTTGCCACGCAAGGTTTCGCGCAAGTTGGCCAGCGCTGCGGGCACCATCGTGCCTTGGCGGGTCAGCAAATAAGCGCTCTGGGCTCGGGTGCGCCAGCCATAGGGATTCGAGGCATTGCCGCCATTGCCCAGCTGCCCTTGCAGATAATCGGTGGCCTTGCTGACCATGTCGGCGGGCACCGACAACTTGCGCTCACGCGCCTCGATCAGCAGTTGCAGGGCATACGAGGTGGCGTACACATCCGAGCCGCCCCCCGGCCACATCCCCATGCCGCCATCACCCGTCTGGCGGCCACGCAGTTGCGACACGTAGCTCGACCAGGTCTTGAGCGGGTCAATGGCAGCGACCTCGGCCGCCGCACGGCCACGCGCCACTTCGCGCGCCAGCTCCGGCCGGCTGGCCATGATCACGGCAGGCACCGTGCGGCTGGTGATCTGCTCGGTGCAGCCATAGGGGTACTGCTGCAGGTACTGCATCAGCCCCGAGGCAAAGGCCCAGGGCGTGGCCGACACGGCCAGCTCGCTGTGCGCAAATTGCGGGTAGACCTTGGCCTGGGATGTCAGCTCGCCGCTGCCCACCAGGGTGCCGCTTTGTACCAGGGTCACGTGGGCCGAGGCTGGACGCACGCTGACATCGGTCGACAAGCGGGCACTGCTGCTGCCGCGCTGCGCCGTCAGGATCACGCTGGCCGAGCCCAATTGCGCCTGGGCATCGGCACGGGCACGCACTTTGAACACGGCCGCGCCCTCGCCGCGTTCACTGATCTTGAGCACCTTCGAGGTGTCCCCCACCACCTCCAGCCCGCCGTTGACGACCAGGCTGAGCTTGATGGGCGCGTCCTTGCCCGAGCCGTTGATGTTGTTGGCCAAGCCCACGCCGACTTCGACCGTGTCACCCGGGCTGATCGCCAGGGGCACATTGGGCAGCAGCACCAGGTCGCCACGCACGGTGGTCTTGGTCACGGCGGCGGCGGTGGTCTCGTCGTTCACGGCCACGGCGATCACGCGCAAGGAGCCGTTGAAGCTCTCGGGCACGGTATAGCTGAACTCGCGGCTGCCATTCACCTCGACCAGGCCTGACCAATAGGCCACCGGCTTGTCACGCTTGCGCTTGAAGGGGTTGAGGTGTTTGCCCAAAGCACCTTCTCCATCACCGCCCGGGGCCGCGCCCTGCATCAGTTTTTTGAACTCGGGCAGGATCAGGTCCAGCGTCTGCAAGGTATTGACCTCCAGTGCGCGCTTTTGGAAGAAGTGCTTGAGCGGGTCCGGGTTGTTGTAGCGTGCCACTTGCAAGATGCCCTCGTCCACCGCAAACACAAAGGCGCGTGTGGGCACATCGGACTTGAGCACCATCTTCATGGTCTCGCCGGGCTTGACCAGCTCATTGCTGCTCAGGCTGATGCGCGCCGTGCGCTTGGCCAGGCTGGTGGCAAAGGGCACCACACCGTAGCTCATCGGGCTGGTGTAGATCTCGTCAGACGCCGGGTCGCGGATGAACTGCACGCTCACATAGCCATTGCCCTCAAAGTCCTTGGGCAGGGTGATCTTTTGCACCGTGGCGGTCTTGTCGGTCTTGAACCAAGCGTGGCTGTAGACCTTGTCGCGCTCGATGGTGATCAGGCCCGCGCCAATGTACGGTGCCTGGATGCTCAGCTCAATGTCCTCGCCGGGGTTGTAGTCCTTCTTGTTGAGTTTGATCTGCAGCTCGGCATTGCGGTCCAGCGAGCGACTCAGGTTGGCCGCACCGGCCACGCTGTACTCAACGCGGTTCAGCACCATGCCGCCCGCATCGCGCAACTGGTAGGTGAAGTTGCCCGGCGTGGCGGTGTTGAGCAACAGCTTGCCACCCTTGGCCGCGATGCTCAGGGGCACTTCTTCCAGCGTCACCGCTTTGGAGCGCGACTCGTAGCGGTACAGGCCGCTGTTTTGTTTGACCAGCACGGACAAGGTCTTGCGCTCCAGACGCACCAGCGTCAGGCCGGACACCGCAATGGGCCGCACCCGTGAGTCGATGGCGATCAGGTCGACCTCGCGGCGCGCGTTGCGGCTGACGTAGCTCAGATCCCCACTGGCTTTGACGCCCACCAGATACGCCCGGTCGCTGACCAGGGTCTGCACTTCAGCGGACACGCTGCGCCCGCCTTCGGGCTCGAATGCCTTGGCCAGCACGTGGGCCTGGTAGGTGGCCGACTCGAAGCGCTCCAGCCGCAGGTCAAAGGTCACCATGCCCTGGGCATCGCTGTCCTGGTCGCCCAGTTCGTCGACATGGGTCTGGCGCGACGTTTGCTCGTCATAAAAGCTGTAGTCGGGCAAGCTGCGGAACGACGGGTAGGCCGGGCGCAGCGTCAAGGTGCCACTGACACGGCGATGCTGCGCGGGCGTGCCAAACAGGTTCTGCACCGACACGGTGGCCTTGAGGTCCTTGGGGCTGACCCAACCCTCGGGCACTTCGGTTGACAGGTGGGCCACGACCTTGGTGCGGTCCGGCAAGAACTCCTGCACCTTGACTGACGTGCTGCCCAGCAGCAGCGCGGGCACCTCGGGCGCACCGGGGCTGCTCTGACGCGGCAGGCTCAGGTTGATGGTGTAGTTG
>JAZJZP010000165.1:6983-8639 GCA_040389805.1 Pseudomonadota bacterium | reverse complement strand
CGTGGGTGAGCTGTCTTGCGTGGTGTGGCTGAACTCGGCAGCACCGCCCGAGCCCAGCTTGATCAGCTCGCGCCGCACGGACATGCCGCGGGCATCGATCACCTCGGCCTCGACCGGAAAGTCTTTGAGCGAGGTCGCCCAGTTGCCCGCCTTGACGATCAGGCCGAGGTTCATTGTGTCGCCGGGGCGGTAAATGCCACGGTCGCTGAACAGGTAGCCCGTCATCTGATTGGGCACCCCGGCGCTGTGGATGCCGCCCACATCAAAGCGAGACACGTCCAGCGTGCGGTCATAGCGGTTGAAGGGCAAAAAGCTCAGATCGCCGTCCTTGCGCACAACCAGCAGCACGGGCATTTTCTCGCGCTGAAAACCTGACAAATTGGGCACGCGCGCATGGCCGGTGGCATCGCTCGCCTGACTGGTCAGTACCAGACCGTTGCGGCCCCACACCTCGACCGTCGCTTGCCCGACCGGCAACCCCGTGCTGATGGACTGCACGAACACATCGCGCGAGCCATCAATGGTGCGCTTGGCAATCAGGCCCAGGTCGGTGACCAGCACTAGGCGCTTGTCCTGCATCGAGCTGGGATCAGCCTGGTCGCCACCATGGCCGCCATCCCCCTCGCCATCGCCCCCGTAAGAGCGCCCTTCTTCGTCGCCGCCTTCGTTGCCCGCCTCGCTGTGGTCCACTGGTGTGGCGGCCTTGTCTGCCTTGGGGTCATAGCCTTGCACGCTGAGCAAGAAGACCCCACGGCGCTCGCCGCTGTCGGTTTTCAGGTACTCGCCAAAATCAACGGTCTCGTAATGGGTGCGACCCGGCTTGAGGTGCAGGGCAATCTTGCGCTCAAAGCGCTCGGCCAGGTGGTCGGGGGTGACTCCCTGGTAGAAATTGGGCTTGCTGAAGTCGCCCGATGACTGGCTGGCCAGCATGTGCAACTGCTGCGGCAACAAGCGCGCGATCTCGATCTTGACCCCGGGCAGGTCGCGCACCAGCAGCGGCAACTTCTTGTCGCCAGACATCGCCAGCAGCGAGCCCTTGCTCAGGATGGTCAGCTCAGGCGCAAAGGTCTTGAGCTGCATGACCTCGGTGCGCTCGGCCGCCAGCAGGTAACCGCCGGGCGTCTTCAGGCCCTTGCTGACCAGCACGTACACAAAGTTCCCGCCTTCAGCCTGAGGCAGGCGAAACGACACCCCATCCCCCACTTCACGCTCACCGGCAATCGCCTCCAGCTTGAGGCGGCTGGCGCGCTTGAGCACCTCCGGCGTCACTTCGGCCGGGTCGCTCCAGGGATAGGGCTCACCCCCCACTTTGTCAGACACGGGCAGCACCCAGGCGGACACCACGCGGGCCAGCTCGCGCTCATGCACCGGCATGCTGGCACCCACGTGCAACACGTGCTCCGGGTCACCCACCTCATTGCTGACCACGCTGGCGCTCACATCCGAGACACTCAGGCTGTAGAGCCCCGGCACCTCCACCGACTGCACCACATCGGCATCGGTGCCCGGGCCGCCGCGCTGCGCCGTGACGCCCGCCGCAATCGTCAAACGCATGGACTGCGTCTCGGCGGGGATGGGCAAGGACTCGGACATGACCGTGGCCTGCAGCTTGAACTTGTCATAGCTGACCACGACCTTGCGGCCAGCCCCCTGGCC
>JAZJZP010000165.1:734-6966 GCA_040389805.1 Pseudomonadota bacterium | reverse complement strand
AGGTCGCCCCCGGATCACCCTCGTCCAAACGCAGGCTGGACTCGAACTTCTGCGCGTTCACCGGATGGCTGAACTGCACCTGGTACACCACACGGCGCAGATTGACCTGCACCGGGTCTTGGTAGAACTCACCGCTGCCCACACTCACCTTGAAGGCCGGCGAGCCGAACTGAAAGTGGTCGTCGGGCAGGTGCACGTTCGACGCCAGCGCCTTGCGGCCCCACTTGACTTCATAGCGCTGCCCGACGGGCCAGTCGTCTTTGGGCTGAAACACCAGCTTGTCGGCGGCAGCCCAGGTCCATTGCCCTGCGGCGGACGGGTCCATCTGGATGTCCGTAGCCGGCTTCCCCACCTTCACCAAAGGTGCCGCCTGGCCGGAAAACACAATCACCAGCGGGTTGGGCGGCAACTGGTCTTCAATTTGGGTGCGACCCGGCTCGCTCACCTTGAAGGTGAGTTCAAGCTGCGCCGCACGGTCCGGGATCAGGCCCTGCCACCACCGCTTGAGCAGCGGCGCCTGGGTCCACAACACGCCACCCACAACGGCCAGCAACAACACCTGCGCACCGTGCCAGCGGCACCAGTGCGCCAAGGCCGAAGCGCCGCGACCGATCCAGCGCAGCCAGGCCGGTGCTTGCCAGACCCCCACCAAGGCACGCAACAAGGGCATGAACCAGCCGCTGATCCAGCCCAGCATGGCCCCGATGGGCGCCAAGCTTGCGCCCAGCGTCTGGTTGATGCGTGTCAGCATGTGTGATCCCTTATTGGTTGGCTGGATGTTGTGCGGCTATCGTGCCTCAATTGTTGCCTCTGATTCGTGAGATGAGGGGCCCTCACCACGCATCTGATCCAGCAATGCATACCAGTCCAGCTGGCGTGTGCTGACCACAAGGACCACAGCAGCCCCAGGGTGAAGTCGCTGGCGTATTTCGTTGATACGCGTCAACCACGCCTGGCCGCGTGCGCCGAACATGGGAGACACCCCTCTAGCGGAGCACCACGATGAGCAAGTGCCTTCCTGTCACACTGTTGGCGGCCAGCACGCTGGCATTCGCGCTATCGGCACAGGCAAAGCCACCACCCGCCGAGTCACGCGGCGAGTTACTCTACTCAACGCATTGCACTGTTTGCCACACAGCGCAGACTCATTGGCGCGACAAAAAGCGGGCCACCGACTGGCCCAGCCTCAAGGCTGAAGTGCAGCGTTGGCAAGCCATGGCCATGCTGAAATGGAGTGAGGAAGACGTTCTCGACGTCACTCGTTATCTGAACGACACCTACTACCGGTTTGAGCAGACCCCACTGAGTTCGCTAGACCCTCGCCCCACGAACTAGGGGGGACCAGAGTCCATCGACACCGGTGCTGCAGGGACGTTTCCGAATAACATCAATGCAAGACCCAGCCCTCCGCCGGGCCAACGAAGGACTGGCATGCATTTCCCATCGATTCAATCGTTCATCGCCCTGGCGTTCACCACAGTGGCACTGAATGCTGCGGCGGAGAACACCAACACCGTCTACGCCCTGGGCAACAGCGGAACGGTCTTCGACAAAACAGAAATCGCTCTGCCTGCAGAGGCCGGCACGCCAGGAACGATCAACCTCGGCACCTGGGGTGGCAATGAAGCTCACTATGCTGCCGCATCGGGCGCCAGCCTGAGCTTGCGCTCTATGGTGGCCACGCAAGGCGACAGCAACCAGGCCGAGACCCGCAGCAGCTTTAACTGGACAACGACCGCGCTGGGCGCTCCAGGCGTCAGCGTGGGCACCCCCACCACCGTCACAGTGTCCTTCCACATCGACGGCCGCACTGCCGCTGGCTTTGGCGCCGCTTTTGTTTCGGGTCCGGTGGTCATCGGTCTGCCGGCCGACTTCACTCTGCAAAGCTCTGCCGACGCCAGGCTCAGGCTCGACGTGTACGACCTGGATTCACCCCAGTACGAAGGCGGCGCACCGATCGCCCGCGTGAACTATGTGTCGTCCGCCAATGTAGAGAGCGGCTTGTACTCGCCCAGCTCAAGCTATCCCAGCGGCGCTGCCTATACAAACGTCGGCCACCAAGTGCTACTACAGGTGAACGACCCCAAGGTCGGCGATTGGAACTGGAGCGGCAATGACTCATCCAATTCATCCATCAGCGACGCGTGGCCTGCCAAAAAAGTCTTCGACGTGAATACCGGCGTGCTCAGCTTGAGTTTCGACACCTTGGTTGGCAACCATATCAACCTAGAGGGATCGCTCAACACCAGCATCTACTGCAGCAGCTACTCGAACACCGGCACGGCCCCTTCATGCGCGGGTCTGTCGGACTTCAGCCATACCTTTGATGCCGAACTCACCTCCAGCGTTCCAGGTGTCACCTTCAGTGATTACACGCCCGGCGTGTTCCCGGCAACGGCCGTCCCCGAACCCGATGCCTGGGTTTTGGTGCTTGCGGGCGCAGCAGGCCTGTTGTGGCGTCGGCGCGGGCAGCGGGCGGCAAAGACAACATAACTGGCGAGCAACCCATCGCGCACCTGCGTTGGGTGGTCACCGCCGGATCATGAACAGCGGCAAGTCGCATTCAATGAAACCCATCATCCGTGCGGTTCAAGCCGACATCACGAACTTGGCCGTTGATGCGATCGTCAACGCCGCAAACTCATCGTTGCTGGGTGGTGGTGGCGTGGATGGCGCGATTCACCGCATGGCAGGACCAGAGCTCCTGCATGAATGCCGCCTGCTGGGCGGCTGCAAGACCGGCGATGCCAATATGACCAAGGGCTATCGCCTGCCGGCCAAGTTCATCATCCATACGGTTGGTCCCGTTTGGCGCGGAGGTGACAACGGTGAGCCCGAACTTTTGGCATCTTGCTACCGCCGCTCCATCGAGCTTGCAGCCTTGCACAATATCCGCTCGCTGGCCTTTCCCAGCATCAGCACAGGCATCTACGGCTATCCCATCGCGCTTGCCGCAAAAGTAGCGGTCTCAACCGTGCGAAGCTCGCTCAAAATAGCGTCGCCTCTCCACGAAGTCGTGTTTAGCTGCTTCTCGCCCGAGGATCTCTCGGTCTATCAGGCCCTACTTGATGAAACCGCCGCCTAACCAACATGGTCGACGCCCCCTGAGCACCATCGTTAAAAAATGAACCTGCCTGTGATTCGCATAGAAATGCTTGACCACCGCAATATCGTGGTCGCTCGAAAAATTCATGCGCTTTTGGCGTGCGCTCACGCGCAAGAATTCAAGCTCTATCAGGCCGACCAGTTCTCTCCGCTGAAGCAAACGACCGATGACATCCAAACAAGCGATGCGTACTTTCTGGGGGCCCTTCACAACGACACGATCGTTGGCTCCGTCAGCGTCGGTCACGATGATGAGCAAGGACAGATCAGCATCGAGTTCTTGGCCGTTCACCCTTCGCATCAACGGCAAGGCATTGGCAAATCCCTCTTGCTAGAAGCCTTGCGCCTCGGAAATGGCGCACCGTTCTCTGTGGTGGCTGGTGCAGAAAACGCACCCGCACTGACCCTGTACAAAAAGCTGGGCTTTGTGGAGTACCGCCGAGGCACCTTGGGCCCTGAATCGCTCGTCATGGTCAAACTGCGCCGAGCACGATCGAACGGTGATCAAGTCACCCCGCCCAACAAGGCAAGCCCAGACTAACCGACGACCCCGCCTGAGCCTGCACCACCCGCAGCTCACCGCCATTCAACTGTATGATCTGACACACGATGGCCATGTCCAGCAACTTGGCGCGCAAGGTCTTGATGTGCGTGTCCACCGTGCGGTCGGTGCTGTCGGCATCCCGGCCCCACACGACATCGAGCAAGGCATCGCGAGGCCAGATGCGGCCGGGCATTTTGAACCACTGGCAAAACAGGCCCAGCTCACGGCGGCGCACATGGGCTCAGCCCGGCTGCTTGATCATCCGCGCCAGCAGCGCCCCTTCAAAACGGGCGTCCAGCGGAATGCGCACGTGCAGCGGGTTGCCCGGGGCCACCTCAAGGGGCTCACCGTCCAGGTTGAGCATGGTCTCTAACTTCATCAACTCGTTGCCGCCCGGGTAGATGACCTCCAGCGTGTCGCCCAACTGGAAGCGGTTTTTCACCTCCACCTCGGCCCAACCATCCTGGATGGACTTGACCTCACCCACAAACTGGCTGCGCTGAAACTCGGAGTGGCCGGTGACGTAGTTCTGGTAGTCCTGCGCCGGGTGGCGTTGCAGAAAACCGCTGGTGTAGCCCCGGTTGGCCAGGCCTTCGAGTTGCAGCAACAAGTCGGGGTTGAATTCACGGCCAGCAGCGGCATCGTCAATGGCACGGCGGTACACCTGAGCCACGCGCGCCACGTAGTACAGCGACTTGGTGCGCCCCTCCACCTTGAGCGAGTCCACCCCGATCTGCGCCAGCCTGGTCACGTGCTCCACGGCGCGCAGGTCCTTGGAGTTCATGATGTAGGTGCCGTGATCGTCTTCCATGATGGGCATCAGCTCACCGGGGCGCTCGGACTCTTCCAGCAGGTAGACCTGATCGGCCGCCGGGTGGCGCGCGCCGTCGCCGCAGCCTGTAAAGGCCGATTCGGCCTCGGCCTGCGCCTGCTGAAAGTTGAAATCGCCCTCCAGCTTGATCGGGATGGCCTCGCCCGTGTCCGAGCATTCGGAAGCCCCGTGGGTCTTGTAGTTCCAGCGGCAGGCGTTGGTGCAGGTGCCCTGGTTGGAGTCGCGCGTGTTGAAGTAGCCCGTCAGCAGGCAGCGGCCCGAGTAGGCAATGCACAGCGCGCCGTGCACAAACACCTCCAGCTCGATCTCGGGGCACTCCTGGCGGATCTTTTCGATCTCGTCCAGGCTCAGCTCGCGCGACAAGATGATGCGTTTGAGGCCCATCGTGTGCCAAAACTTGACGGCCGCGTAGTTGACGGTGTTGGCCTGCACGGACAGGTGCACCGGCACCTCGGGCCACTTGTTTCGCACCATCATGATCAAACCGGGGTCGGCCATGATCAGGCCGTCGGGCTGCATGGCGATGACGGGCTCGATGTCGCGCAGGTAGGTGCGCACCTTGTCGTTGTGCGGCAGCAGGTTGCTGGTGACGTAAAACCGCTTGCCGCGCGCCTTGGCCTCCTCAATACCCACTTGCAGCTGCTCCAGCCGGAACTCGTTGTTGCGCGCTCGCAGGCTGTAGCGGGGCTGGCCCGCATAGACGGCATCGGCGCCAAAGTCGTAGGCGGCACGCATCTTGTCGAGCGAGCCGGCGGGCAGCAGCAGTTCAGGCTTGGAAAGCTTCATGATGTCCATATTGTCCGCCAGACAATGACCCCGGCATTGCGCATGGCGACAGCACTGCGCACAATGCACTGAACCCCTCGCTCAGCTTTGCACGGAGAGTCATCATGGCCCAAGCCCCCCAGCACGCGTTTGCAAAAACACTCAAGAGCTTCAAAACCGCCTCGGGCAAATCGCTCCAGTTTTATTCACTGCCGCAGCTGAGCCAACAGTTCCCCAGCGTGTCCCGGTTGCCGGTGTCGATCCGCATCGTGCTGGAGTCGGTGCTGCGCAACTGCGATGGCAAAAAGGTGACGGCGGAACACGTCGAGCAATTGGCCTGCTGGGCACCCACCGGCGAGCGCAAGGATGAGATCCCCTTCGTCGTGTCTCGGGTGGTGCTGCAAGATTTCACCGGCGTTCCCCTGCTGGCCGACTTGGCCGCGATGCGCAATGTGGCGGCGTCGCTGGGCAAAAGCCCCAAAGCCATCGAGCCCCTGGTGCCCGTCGATTTGGTGGTGGACCACTCCGTGATGATCGACCACTACGGCGGCAAAAAGTCGCTCGACCTGAACATGAAGCTGGAGTTCCAGCGCAACCAGGAGCGCTACGAGTTCATGAAATGGGGCATGCAGGCCTTTGATACGTTCGGCGTCGTCCCGCCGGGCTTTGGCATCGTGCACCAGGTCAACCTCGAATACCTGGCTCGTGGCATCCATCAGACCAAGAACGGCGTGGCCTACCCCGACACCCTGGTCGGCACCGACAGCCACACCACCATGATCAACGGCATCGGCGTGGTCGGATGGGGCGTGGGTGGCATTGAAGCCGAAGCGGGCATGCTGGGCCAGCCGGTGTACTTTTTGACGCCCGATGTGGTCGGCTTTGAGCTGACCGGCCAGTTGCGCGAAGGCGTCACCGCCACCGACCTGGTGCTGACCGTGACCGAGCTGCTGCGCAAGCAAAAAGTGGTTGGCAAGTTTGTGGAG
>JAZJZP010000165.1:0-724 GCA_040389805.1 Pseudomonadota bacterium | reverse complement strand
TGGAGTTCTTCGGCCCCGGCACCACCACGCTGGCCCTGCCCGACCGCGCCACCATCGCCAACATGGCGCCCGAGTACGGTGCCACCATGGGCTTCTTCCCGGTCGATGACAAGACCATCGAGTATTTCAAAGGCACGGGCCGCAAAAATTCGGAGATCGAAGCCTTCGAGGCCTATTTCAAGGCCCAAGCGCTCTACGGCATCCCGCAAGCAGGCGACATTGATTACTCCAGCGTGGTCACGCTGGACCTGGGCACCGTGACGCCCTCGCTGGCGGGCCCCAAGCGTCCTCAAGACCGCATCGAGCTGGGCAACGTGAAGAGCCAGTTCATCAACCTCTACAGCAAGAGCGCGGCGGACAACGGCTTCAACCAGCCGGCCGACAAGTTGAACAAGCGCTATAGCCTGGGCGGCAGCGAAGTCACCCCGCCCGCCACGCCCGCTGGCGCGCCACGCCAGGTGGTGGAGATGGAGAGCAACCGACCGACGCTGGCATCGGCCCAGGGCAAGCCGAGCAAGAACGTCGACGTCATCAGCATCGGCAACGGCGACGTACTGATCGCGGCCATCACCTCCTGCACCAACACATCCAACCCTAGCGTGCTGCTGGCCGCCGGCCTGTTGGCCAAGAAGGCCGTCGAAGCGGGTCTGACGATCAAACCGCACGTCAAAACCTCGCTGGCCCCTGGCTCACGCGTCGTCACCGAGTACCTTGAAAAGGCCGG
>JAZJZP010000164.1:1170-3410 GCA_040389805.1 Pseudomonadota bacterium | reverse complement strand
GACAAGCGCAGCGGCGATGCCAAGGACCATGCGGCCTTGCTGCAGGCCCTGTTGTCGGCCAGGGGCATCACCAGCACCCAGGCCTTGATCAACGCGGGCAGCAGTTACACCCTGCCCACGGTGCCGGTGGTTGCCCATGTGAACCACGTCATCAACTACATCCCCAGCTTGAAATTGTTTGCGGACTCGACCTCTCAGACCACGCCCTTTGGCATGTTGCCGTTTGCGGATGAAGACAAACCTGCGTTGTTGGTCGACGGGAATCAGGACGGCTTGAAAACCCCCATCCAGCCGATCGGTGCCAATCAGCAAACGATGACGACCAAGGTCAAAATCAACGAGGATGGCTCCGCCACGGGCGAGGTCAAGGTGGCCTTGAAGGGGCTGTTTGCCGTCAACGCCCGCGACAAGATGCGCAACATCCTGCCCGAGCAGGAGCCCGAACTGGTGCCCAACTACTTTCATGGCGGTGGTTATGAGGGCAGCGGCAAATTCACCAAAGAAGACACCAAGGCCCTGCGCGATACCTTTGGCTATGCCACCCAGTTCGAGGTCAAGGGCATGTTCCCCAAACTGGGCGCGGGGGCCTTCACGGTTCAGCCGCTGTTCTACAGCGAAAGCCCGGTGGCGGACTACCTGGAGGCGGCCACCCAGACGGTGGAAGCGCTGGCCGATGTGACCTGTGCCAGTGGTCGATCCATCGAGGAGTACACCTACGAACTGCCGGCGCGCATGCAGGTGGTGAGCCTGCCCAAGGACGTGGATTTAAAGTCCGAGTTCTTGAGCTACAGCGCCAGCTACCAGCTCAAGGGGCGCACCCTGACGGTCAAGCGCGTGTTTGACGACCGCAGCAAGGGCAATGTCTGCTCGCCTGCCGTGGCCAAGGCGTATCAGCAGTTTGCACAGCAAGCCGCGCCCGATGCGAAGGCGCAGGTGGTGATCAAGTAAGAGGTTGGTGTAGTCCGCGCATTAGGGCACGGAACCCGGGGCTTTTGGGCCTACCGAGGATGCCGGGGGCGCTCAAGCTGGGCGACGTTTCTGTCGAAATTCAGAAACCTGCTTGACCAACCCTGGAGATCAACATGGGTCAAAAAACCACTGCTCAGGCATTGCGCGCTCAATTGATGGCGCCCGAACCCGTCAACCGCGTCAATGCGATGCACGCCCTGGAGCTGGAGCTGGACGACGCCCCTCAAGGCGATGTGGCCCGGGAGCTGGAAGAATTTGCCGCCCGCGGCATTCCTTATTACGCGCCGGACGACCCCCAGTACCGCGAGTGGGTGGGCAAGGCCGTGGGCTACTGGGAAAAGCTGCATGCACCCCATGCCGTGCCCTGCATGACCGCACGCACCCGCCGGGTCACGCGCGCCAAGGGTCGACAGGGCTGATGCGTTTGGCGCGCCACGCGCCTACGAGCGGGGCACGACCTGAAAGCTGCGCGAGCTGCCTTGCAGGGGTTTGATGGTGCCGAACAACGACTTGGCATCGCCCCAGTGCACGATGCGGTAGGTGCCGGCCGGTGTGGATGCGGGGATGGTCCAGCTGATGTCGGCGCTGGACTCGGCCCCGAAGATGCGCACCCAGCGGTAGCGGGTGGACCAGTCGCCGTCATCGGCCACGGCAACCCAGCCGGTGGGCGTGAGTTGCTGCACTTCCAAGAAGGTGCCGTTGCGGTGCAGGTTGTTCTTGGGGTGGCCGCTCTGAAAGCGCACTGACACGGTGTCCCCCGTTTGGTAGCTGGCGGCGGCATCGCTGATCACGCTGCCAAAGCTGCGGCCCGGCGACGGCAGGTCCAGCACCACGCCAGTCTGGAAGTTGAGCTGGCAGCAGTTCAGGTCACGGGGTTTGAGCAGGTTGGCGGTGGCGCGACCGGCACGCATGTCTTGCGCCAGTTTGTCCAGCTCTTGCTGATACGCGGGCTGGGTGTGGGGGCCGAACAGGGTGCTGCCACCTTCGTAGTCCTGCAGGCTGTATTCCTCGGGCGTGGTGATGTACTCGGTGTAGGCGTTGGTGTAGCCCACGACCAGCACGTTTTTAACGTCGGTCCCCAGCGTGTTGGCCAGTTGGCGGCGGATGCGGTAGCCCGACATGATGGTGGGCTCGCCCGGCAAGGTCGCCAGGTAGAGCTGACCCAAGCGCACCAGTTGCACCGGCACGACTTCAGGGGCCCACGGGTAGGGGCTCATCTGGCCGACCGGGATCACCACCTCTTTGGCGCCCTGGCATTGGCGCAGGGTCTC
>JAZJZP010000164.1:0-1160 GCA_040389805.1 Pseudomonadota bacterium | reverse complement strand
GGAAGGGGTTGGCCTGGCCTTCCGAGGCAATGCCTGGGCCGGGACCGTCTTCGGTGCTGCCGGCGGCAAAGCTGCTGCCCAGGGCGGCCGGACAGGTGCTGTGTGCTTGCCCATCGGGGCTGTAGGCCGCGCCCACTTGCACGCGGCTCATGTCGATGAAGCGCATGCGGTAGTCCACCCCGCCGCTCAGCAGGGCCGATGAGGTGCTGGACAAGGTGCGTGCCTTGTTGGATTGGCGCTCGCCAATGATCCGGGTGTTCTCGAACTCATCCTCCGTGGGGCCGCTGCCGGGTTTGAGGTTCAGGTTGGGCGACATGTCGCCTGGGTTGGTTTGTGCAAACGCGGCCACGAAGGGGCGTGGGCTGCTGCGGTAGCGCACGCCCGCGTGCTCATGTTCCCAGTGGTAGGCGGCGTAGCCTTTGTTGTCCCCGCTGATCAGGGTATTTTTGTTGGTCATGCTGGTGCCGTGGGTGGGGAACAGGCTCAAGGCCCCCACCGCCTGGCCTGCCTGCTGGAAGGTCAGCACCGTCATCAAGGGGTCGATCTCTTGCGGGAAGGCGGCGCGGTCGGCGGCCGCGTTCAGCCGAAAGGCCAGGGGCGAGCGGTTTTTGCTGGCGTTGCCCAACTCACCTTGGTTGACGGTGATGTCGCCAGGCGCCTTGCTGGCATGGGCCTTTGCGATGGCTTCGACGATGCCATTGACAATGGCATTGAAGGTGGCTTTTTGAAAGCCCAGGATGGTGATGTTGTAGAGCGCGTAGTGCGAATAACCACCCGGGCCGGCGTGGGTGTGTGTGGCCGTCAGCACGACGTTTTGCTCGTTGTAGAGCGTGCCGTAGCGCGTGGCCAGGCGGGCCAGCACGGCCTGGTGAATCGACTGGGTCATCAGGCCGGTGTCGGTGACCACCACCACCACGCTCTTGTGCGTGGCCAGGTCCTCGGTCACGAAGGCGCGCGCGCGCAGGCGTTGGTGGATGCCGGCGGTCTTTTGGCCCAGCTCGGCATAACCCATCATGCCGACCTCGGCAGCCTCGCCGGTGATGTCGCTGATGCCCACGCCCACCTGGTAGGCCGCGGCCATGGCGGAGCAGGGCAGGGTCAGGGTAGTGAGCGTTGCGAGCAGGGCGCCAGCCCAGGTGGTGCGGTGCTGTGGTCGGGTC
>JAZJZP010000163.1:4207-5593 GCA_040389805.1 Pseudomonadota bacterium | reverse complement strand
GCTTGCTTGAGGCGAGCAGCGTCTGCGGCCGAGAGTTGTCCGGCACCCGGCTTGCTGGCGGACGAGGCTGTCCAGCCAGATTGCTCATGGCGCGAGCGCAAGATGGTTTGCACCACACCCAAGGAGCGCACAAGTTGGCCCGCTTCATGGCTGGCTGGGGTGTCCGTCGATGGCTTGAAGTCCAGGCGCGTCAAGCCTTGCACCACGCGCAGTGCTTGTTCAACGGGTTGGGCAATGCTGGTGCTGGCCCACCAGGCCATGGCGGCAGCCACCACCGCACCACCACCCAGCAGCATCCAGGCATGCGAGGTCACGCCCAACAGCAGCATGCCGACCAAGGCGGGGGCCAGGCCCGACACCAAGGCGGTCAACCACAGGGTATGGCGCACGCTCAGTTTGGCGGGGCCGGTGGGGTTCTGGCTGGTGGCCTCTCCTGCCTCCTTCATGGTCTTGGCCAGTACGCCATAGACCGTGGTCCAGGCCTCTCGAACCTCAGAGGTGAAGTCGGCGCCCAGGCCCTTTTCAAGCGTCCACAGCAGGGCCGAGCCGACGGTGTCGTAATGCTGGTCTTCCACCCCATACCCCAGGTGGCGCACGCCCAGTTGCTGCACCACGGGCGCCAGCTTGTCCAGGTCGTTCAGCCCGCGCACGGCGGCCCCGATCATCTGCATCAGCTTCTTGCCTTGCTCGCTGCGCTCGCCCCGAAATAGCCGGCTCAAGCTGGGGTCCAGCTCAAAGAGTCGGGTGTAGAACAGATCGGCAGCGGTGTCTGCAATGGGTGCGACCTTCGCGAAACTGGCTTGAACCAGTTGGATTTGACGTGAATTCATGGGGGTTCCTGAGGCTTTATGTATCAAAGGGTGGCTGAGGGGATAACTTCTTGAATGGCATCTATCAACTGCTGTGGTTTAAATGGTTTGACGATCCAGGCGACGACGCCGAGGTCGCTGCCTTCGGCTTTTTTATCTACTTGCGACACGCCCGTCAGCATGACCACAGGGGTCGCTTGGTAGTCCGTGGTGCGCAGATGGCGCACAAATGTCAAGCCATCCATGCCGGGCATGTTGAGGTCGCTGAGGATCACATCGATGGGGCGGCCATCCAGCATGGCGCAGGCAACCTCGCCGTTGGCGGCTTCCAGGACGCGGTAACCCTCTCTTTCGAGGGCAATTTTGATGACCATGCGAAAGCTGCCGGAGTCTTCAATCACCAAGATGGTTGTCATGCGCCCACCTTTCCAGAGTCGGTGTCCAGCTGGTAGGTGACTCGCTTGCGGGGTGACAAGTAGTCGTGTACTTCAGGGGTCAACTGCTGGGGTTGTAGCGTTTTGGAGATCGCCACATCGGGCTCGGTCTCGATCGTGCGCGCGACCGCTTCCTCCCCGTC
>JAZJZP010000163.1:0-4197 GCA_040389805.1 Pseudomonadota bacterium | reverse complement strand
GTAAATCAGGACCACCGGGCGCAAGGGCTTGGTGGTGTTAACCGACACGACCATGCCGGTGACTCCGTTGGACAGCACCACGAGGGTGCCCGGTGGGTAGACGCCCAGGCAACGTACAAAGGTGCTCATGGCCAGGGGATCGAATTGCGCGCGCTGCTGAGCAAACATGGTGGACAGCGCTTCATGCGGCGTCAGGGCCTTGGCTTGGTTGGCCGGGTTGCACAGCTCGTCGTAGGCATTGACCAAGGCCACGATGCGAGACAGCAAGGACATCTGCGCCGCTTTGATTTGAAGCGGATAACCGCTGCCATCGACCCGTTCATGGTGTTGGGCAATGACCTGCAGCACTTCAGGGGGCAGGTTCATCTTCTGGGCGATGGTGACGCCGTAATCGCAATGCTGCTGGATCAGTTTCTTTTCGGCGGCGGTGTGTGGGTCGGTCTTTTTGAGCACGCGGCTCGGGATCTCCAGCTCGCCCAGGTCGTGAAACAAGGCACCCATGCCGACCAGCTGCACCACTGCGGGCGGCGCCTTCAGCTCTTTGGCCAGCATCATCGAGAGCAGGGACACGTTCAAGGAGTGAAAGTAGACCTCCTCGCCGCCAATCTTGTCGGCCATCAGCTGCACCGACACGTCGGCATCGACCAGGATGGAGGCGGCGATGCCGGCAATGAGCTCCTTGGCCGATTCGCGCACCTCGTCAGGCCGAGAGAAGACGTTCTGATTGATGGACCGGATGGTTTTGGCCGCCGAGACCAATGACTTCTCGCTCGCGGCCGTTTTGGCGCGTTGCGCCTCCAGCCGTGCCAGGCGGGCGCGTTTGATGTCTGCGGCGCTGTTGATGCCGGTGGCCGATGGCTCGCTGCTGACGGGCGGGGGGGCAGTCTCAGCCGCCGGGGGCAAGGGCTCGCTGTCGCTCTTGTTGGGCGCGTAGCGCACGCGTGTCAGCCCCAGGCTCTGGATGATGCTGATCTGCTCCAGTGATTTGATCTTGAAGCTGGAGAAGGTGAACGGGTGCTGCGTCCAGGTCAGATCCAGGTGCACATACAAACCGATGCACAACTGCGTCGGCTGGATGTAGTGCTCGTCGGAATTGAACAGGCCCATGCTGGCTTACCCAATTTGCTTGATTACCACTTCCAGCAACTGCTTGGGGCTGAAGGGCTTGGTCAGATAACCATCGGCGCCGGCTTGTTTGCCCTGCTGTTTGTCGCTGTCCTGGCCTTTGGCGCTCAGGATGATGATCTTGATGCGCTTGAATCTGGGGTCCGACTTGAGCTTGGTGCACACGGCAAAGCCGTCCATGCTGCCGGGCATCATCACGTCCAACAGGATCAGGTCGGGGTTGAGGGAGACGGCGGCGGCATAGCCCAGGTCGCCGTTCTCGGCTTCGTGAAGCTCAAAGTCTTCCAACTCCAGGGTCAGGCTGATCAGCTCGCGGATGTCCGCCTGGTCTTCAACGATCAACACACGCTTCATAGGGCTCTCCGGTCATGCATCCGCTTGTCAGGATGCGATATTGACCTCAAGTCTTGCCGCTGAACTCCGAAGAAACCTCTCGAAGCCAACCTAATTTGAAGTCTCATGACCAGACCCGTTCGAAGTTCATTGACCGGCAGTGATCGCCAGACCATGGGTTTGGTGCTGGGTTCCGTGTTGGTCAACGCTCTGGCGCTGTGGGCGGTGGGTCTGTATTACCAGCATCCCGAGTGGGGGTGGTGGGGCGTGGTGCCGTGTTTGTTGACACTGGTGGCGTATGCGCTGGTGCCCCGGTTGCCGTGGGCGGCCTGGGCGCTGCCCGCGGGACTGGTGGCGCTGGTGGCGATACAACTGCACCTGGCCACCCCGATTCCTGAGCGCTACTTCAATGTGTTTTTCATCTTGACCTTGTTGCCGCTGTACCGCCGCCCCTGGATGGTGGTGGGCGCGGCCGCTTTGTTTTTGGGACAGCATGTCGCCGAACACTGGGGGCACCTGATGGCGCCTGCCGCGCTGATTTTTGACATGGTGCTGGTGGCGCAGGCCAGCCATCTGACGCTCGTGGCTGCCACCAAAAGGCGGCTGGATGCCGAGCGATTTGAGATCGATTTCTTGATTCGGGCCATGGGCAACCGTGGGGCCATTCGCTTGAATTTGGACGTGCTACGGGCCGATTCGGTGGTTGGGCAACGGCTCAAAGAAGTGCAGCACCGCATGGCCGATGTGTTGGGGCAGGTACGCGATGCCACCGGCGGCGTGCAGCAGGCGGCACAGGTGCTGACCACGGGCAGTGACGAGTTGCGTGAGCGAACCAACAGCACCGCATCAGGCCTGCGCGACGTGGCCATGTGCTTGGAGCAAATCAGTGTGATCGTGCAAAGCAGCGCCACGGCCTCCAATGAAGCGCGGGCCATGGCCGCCAAGGCGACGGAGCGGGCGGTGGCAGGCAAGGAGATCGTCTCGAAGGTGGTCACCACCATGCAGGAGATCGACCAGTCCTCACGCAAGATCACCGAGATCACCTCGGTGATTGATGGCATCGCCTTTCAGACCAACTTGCTGGCCCTCAATGCGGCCGTGGAGGCCGCGCGGGCTGGCGAGCAAGGGCGTGGGTTTGCCGTGGTGGCCGGCGAGGTCCGCAGCCTGGCCAAACGCTCATCCGAGGCCGCTCGCGAAATCAAACGCTTGATCGACTCCTCAGTGCAAACCGTGCAGGCCGGCACGCGCCTGGTTGGCTCGGCGGGCGACACCATGACCGAAATCGTGAGTGCAGTCAAAGGCGTGGGCGATGCATTTGACCAACTATCGAGTGACAGCAGTGAGCACGCAGACGGCATCGTGGTGGTGACAGGATCGGTCAAAGAGCTTGATGAAGTGACCCAACGCAACATCACCGTGGCCGAGCAGTCCAGTGCAGTGGCCGCTGAACTGCTCGCCCATGCGGCCAGCATGGGCCATGCGTTGTCGGCCTTCAAGCTCTCAGGGGAATCGGCCGGCATCGCGGGGGGCGCTGTTGATCCGGCCGCGGTGGCTGTGACGACAGTGGTGGCAGTCCACAGCCAAAGCGGTGCAGCCGATCAAGGTGGCGCCAGTCGTCACGCGAGTGCATCGCACAACAAACCGGCGGTGGAGTTCTTCTGATGTCGGGCGACCAGGGCCGGGCCGATGGGTCCATGCGGCTTTTGTTGGAGTTTTTTTGTATCGTGGCGGGCACCGAGGTGGCCGTCATGTTCTTGTTACCCATCTTGGCCCCAGGGGTCGCCGGTTGGCAGGAGGCCATGCTGGACGTCAGCATGTTGACCCTCGTGGCGGGGCCCCTGGCGGCTTGGCGGGCGCACCGCTTGATTCATCGCGAGCAGGTCCGTAAGGTCCTGGAGACCCATCGGGCGCGACTGTTCACATGGCTGTGGTCGCTGGGCATCTTCGTCATCGGACTGGCGTTGTCGTTGGGCGGCGCCTGGGGTTTGCGCAACAACCTGAACGAGGTCGCACAGATGCGTTTTGATCGCCTCTCGGCGCAACTCCAAAGCACGATCGAGTCGCGGTTTTCAAAGCACCATGGCCATGGCGGGAGGCGAGCTGACCCCTGAGCAGTTTCGAGTGTGGGTTGAGGCGCGAAACATTCGGACGTCGATGCCGGGGGTTCGGGGCATTGGCTTCATCAAGCGAGTCGAGCGGCATGACCTGGAGGCGTTCATCCGTGCCGAGCGAGCCAAGGGCGCCACTGACTTTTCGGTGCGAACCACAGGCGATGCGGCTGACTTGTACATCATCAGTCGCATCGAGCCTTTGAGCAACAACCGCAAGGCCTGGGGCTATGACGTGGGCTCTGAGTCGGTGCGGCGTGCCGCGGCGGAGGCGGCCGTCAGCACGGGCCAACCCACGCTGACGGGGCGGGTGACCTTGCTGCAAGACGGTACAAAACGGCCGGGCTTCTTGTACTTCTACCCGGTGTTTCGCCAGGGCACGAATCCTGTCACAGCCGCCGAGCGCAAAGCGGCCTTGGTGGGGCTCGTCTACGCGCCCATCGTGGCGCAAGAGCTGCTGGGCGACATCGTGTCAAGTTATGCGGGGCAACTGCATTACGGATTGTTCGACGGGTCTGGGCTCGATGCTGCCGAGCTGTTGGTGGGCGATCCCCATCAAAACGGCGCCCGCTTTGAACGGCAACAAGTCCTGACCATTGGATCAAGGGCCTTGACCCTTGATATGGGGTCC
>JAZJZP010000162.1:0-2902 GCA_040389805.1 Pseudomonadota bacterium | reverse complement strand
CAGATCTGACGAATCAGTGACATGCCGCCTCCTGAGCCCGCATCATTTCCACCAACCTTCTGCACGTGTTTTTGTCAGCACTTCCCGCCAGCGGGACAAGCGCGCCACCGGATCACCGGCCGTGGCACTGCCCACACCTTGCCATAAGCCCTCGGCGTTGAAGCTGAAAACAGGGGCCAGATCAGGGCGCCTGGAAGCGGGTCGAATGTCGGTGATCAAGTTATCCAAAATCAAAGGTTCCGCATTGGGTTCAGGGTAATACGCTAGCACCATATGGGCCAACACCACCCCGCCGACTTCAGCACGCACATAAACCAGACGCATCTTCGCCCCAGAAACGCCCGCCGCCATCAGGGAGAAGTACTTGCCTATGGCGTAATCCTCACAGTCACCCGCCCCCTTGCTCAAGGACTCCAGCGGGCTGGCCCAATAATCGACCACACCCCAGACCTCCCGATCCTCCTGGTAATCGAGATGTCGATTGAAAAATACATTGATGGTTTTAAGGCGAGCCGTCTCGTCTTGAGCGGCTGCCTCGGCAATCTCTTGGGTCAACGCTTGCGCCTGCGCCATGGCAGGCGGGCCCATTTTTTGGGCGCTTGCCATGAGTTTTTGAGACTCCCAGGCCCCGCCCGAGCTGCCCAACAGCAAACTCAACAGCAAGGCTAGGCGCAATAGCCATCCCGACACACCGACCCACGGCGGCTGACTGGGCCTGGCCTGCATAGGCAGCGTCACATCGGCAAAAACCAGGGGCATGGAGGGCTAGACGCTCAAAAATAGCGAACAAACGACTCCATGTGATCGACATCCCCAGCCCAAACTTGACCCCACGGCCAGGTATCCGTGAACAAGGTGTGGGAAATCATCAAAATCCGGGCAAGGTCACCTTGACCAGGCAGCGCCTGGGTGATCAGTCGCTGGATACCCCGATCAGATCGTGCTGATCTGCCGCCAGGCGGCCACTTCACGCTCGGCAGCATCGGCCGGGAACAAGACGGTGCCGTCGTCACACCAGAGATCGCCGGCCATCTGCTCGGCCTCTTCGTCTGACAAGGCAGGACTGAAAGCCTGCAGCTCAGCGGCACACAGAACGATCCAAGCATCGCGAATACTGTCTTCCATGGCGTGCCCCTTGTTCCAGCTTAGGTTCAAGGCCAGTGTACGACCAGCCGCTCCGGCGTGCACAGAGACTTGCCCCCAAAGAAGCCCCCAATTTCAGCGCGCCAGCGGGTTTAGCGCGGGTTCGGCAATTTTGCTCAGCACGCTGGCCATGGATCTTCAGCACCGTGTCTTCATCGTGAGCCCCCTCAAATAAGCGGCTAGCCCATCGAGCCGTGCGGGGGTAAAGTTTCAACAGTGCTTGGTAGTAAACAGGAGCAGGAGTGCGCGACATGCAAGACGACGACTTGGCCAAAAAACAGCTGATGGACATGCAATCCGCGCTGTTCAGCCTGCGTGATGGGCTGATGAACCTCAGCTTGTCTCTGCGCGAACTGGCCTTCATGAACGACGAAGACGGTCAACGCTCGGCCAGCGCCCTCACCGACGATTTGATCGCACGCTTGCGCGGTTGACTGCGCCAGCGCTCGTCAGCGCTGGATCATCATCACCCGCTCTTGCGGCGTAAGCTCTCGGGCGCGCAATTGGCCGCAGCCCCCGTCCACGTCTTGTCCGGCAGAATGACGCAGTTTCGTCAAAATGCCCCGTTGATGCAGCGTGCGCGCCAAGGCCGCCGCCTTCTCCCACGAAGGGCGCTTGAACTCCAGATCGGCCACCGTGTTGTACGGAATCATGTTCATGAGGGCGTACTTGCCTTTGAGCAAGCGGACAATGCCCTCCACCTCCTCGTCGTTGTCATTGATGCCCTCGATCAAGGTCCATTGGTACTGGATCGGATAGCCGGTGGCGCGGGCGTACTGCTCGCCCAATTCCACCAAATCGACCGGATCAATGCGGGGCGCACGCGGCATCAACTTGGCACGCAACTCGGCCTTGGTCGAATGCAAGGACAGCGCCAGCGCTGGCTTGACCGGGCCTTGCGGCAAGCGCTCAAACACGCGCAGATCACCCACCGTTGAGAACACCAGGTTCTTGTGCCCAATGGCGCCCGTGGTGCCCAGCAACTCAATGGCCTCCATCACATTGTCCAGGTTGTGGGCGGGCTCGCCCATGCCCATGAACACCACCTTCTTGACGGCCCGTTGCGTGCGGGCCAGGGCCACCTGCGCCACGATCTCCGCACTGCCCAACTGGCGCAGCAAGCCCTCACGGCCCGTCATGCAAAACACGCAACCCACGGCGCACCCCACCTGGGTCGACACGCACAAGCCATCTCGCGGCAACAGCACGCTTTCAACGGCCTGGCCGTCACCCAACTCCACCAGCAAGCGGGCCGAGCCATCCTCCCCTGGATGAGTCGACCGAATGCGCGCCAGCGCCTGCAAATCGGCCCTCAAGGCGGGCAAGGCCTCGCGCACTTCGAGAGGCAGAAAATCTTCAGGACGGCTGCGGCCACTGTCGGGCGACAAGGCCTGCACCCACAAGCGCAGCACGCGTTGCTCATGACATGGTTTGGCGCCGTGGGAGCGCAGTCGCTGTCGAATGTCGTCAATACGCATGAAATCTACAGAGTCGGTAAAGCGGGAAGGGGCGGCGACTAATATACCGACCCTGACTGCCCCTCCCCTTTCGAACCCCATCTACACCATGCAAGCCTTGCTGAACGCCATCGCGACGATGGGCATGCCCATCGATGCCCAGCGCGTGTTCCACGGCCGCGGCGGCCTGTACCCTGGCTGCGAACAATGGGCGCTGGACGCCTACCCGCCCGCCTGGGTGCTGACCAGTTTTCAGCCGGCCACCGACGATGAACTGACCACCATCGGCGCGGCCTTGGCTG
>JAZJZP010000161.1:0-6154 GCA_040389805.1 Pseudomonadota bacterium | reverse complement strand
CGGTCGATCACGAGCGCGTCGAGCAGATCCTCGCGCACACGGATGGCGTGCCGCTGTTCGTGGAGGAGCTCACCAAATCGCTGTTGGAGCGGCCGGCCGACGCCCACGGGGCAACGCCGTCGGTGGTGCCTGCCACCTTGCGCGATTCGCTGGCGGCGCGGCTGGATCGATCGGCCGCGGCCAAGGACATCGCGCAGATTGGGTCGGTGTTGGGGCGCGAGTTCAGTCTGGACTGGTTGCAGGTGTTGTCCAGCATGAGCCCTGAGGACTTGGCCGAGGCACTGGCTGACTTGACCCAATCTGGTTTGGCCACCGAGCATGCCAGTCACCAAGGCACGGTCTACACCTTCAAGCATGCGATGGTTCAGGACGTGGCCTATGACTCCTTGTTGAAGCCCCGACGCCAGGAGCTGCATGCGCAGGTGGTGCGGGCCCTGGACGAGCGCTTCACGCCCGTCAGAGACGCGCAGCCCGAGTTGCTGGCGCGCCATGCGGCAGCCGCAGGCCTGCCCGGGGTGGCCGTTCCGTATTGGCGCAAGGCCAGCGACCTGGCCTTGCAGCGTTTGGCCCTCAATGAGGCTGCCGCGCATCTGAGTGCGGGCCTGGTGTGTACTGACGCCATGGTGCAGGGGCCCGAGCGGGATCAAACCGAACTGCAGTTGCATGCCTCGCTGGGCACGGTGCACATGCTGGGCAAAGGCTGGGCCGCGCCCGAGGTGGCGAAAGCCTATGCACGGGCCAACGAATTGGCCGATGCGGCCGACAAGGTCGATGAGGCGATCTGGCCCCTCTGGGGTGTTTGCGTGTTCCACATGGTGCGCGGTGAAATGGCGCAAGGGCAAGCCATTGGGCGACGCATGATGACCGTGGCGAGGCAGTCCAACAGCCGCAAGGCCTGGTTGGTGGCCAACATGATGCACACGCAGTTGTGCATGTACAGCGGGAAGTTTGAGCAGGTGGCGGCGCATTGCGAACAGGTGGAGCACCGTTACCGGGATCCCAAAGACCGCGCCTTGATTTCGCTGTATTCCACCGATTTGCGCCTGGTGTCCATGGTGCATGGCTCGCAAACCCGCTGGATCATGGGGGATGTGGCCGATGCCGCGCAAGCCTGTGCGGAGCAGGAGGCTTGGGCGCAGTCGCTGAATCATCCGTACTCGATGGCCTGGACGCTGACCTGGGGCGCGATGACCTATCTGCATCGGGGTGATGTGGAGGGTTTGCTGGTGCGTGTGCAAGAAGGGCGGCGGTTGGCGCTGCAACACGGTTTTGCCTATGTCGCTGCCATGGGGCTGATCGCCACCGGATGGGCGCGCGCCCAGCAAGGGTCTTTGGCGCAAGGCATTGAGCAGATGCAGTTGGGCTTGGCCCAGTTCATGGACACGGGAGCGGGTATCGCCGTGCCGTTCTTCCAGACCTTGTTGGCCGAGGCTTTGGGTCGCGCCGATCGCCAGCGCGAAGGCCTGGTTCTGTTGGAGCAGGCTTGGCAGCAAACCTGCCGGGGCGGCGAGCATTGGCATGAAGCCGAGCTGCACCGCATCCGCGGTCGCTTGTTGGTGCGCGGGCCGCAGGCCGATGTGGTTCAGGCACGCGCGTGTTTCAAGCGCGCGATGGACGTGGCCACGCTCCAGCAGGCCCACAGCTGGCGTCTACGGGCCGAGGCCGATCTGGCCTCCGGGCTCATGTTGGGCTAGATGAAGGCGCAATGAGCTGCGCCAGTTTGGCCGGGTCAAAAAAGTCGGCGGGCGAGACGGTTTGGGCGAACACGCCAAAGTAGCGGTCCGTTTCAACCTGGTTGCCGGCCAGCGCGCCAAAGAGCTGGAAGACTTCTTCGGTGGGCGGCGCCAACTGGGCCATTTGCTGGGTGAACTGGTAGAGCGGCAAGGACACGGCATTGCGTTGCTCCTCAAACCCCGCCAAGGCCTCGTCCATGGAGCCGCCTGAGGACAGGCCCTGATGCACCAGGCCTGACAGCAACTCGGCATCGCGCAAGGCGTTGGTCATGCCGCCTGCCGTGATGGGGTCCATGGTCAAACCGGCATCGCCCACCAAGGCCCAGCCTGGGCCGGTCGGTTTGCGGCAGAAGGTGCCGATGGCGATGTTCATCCAATCCGACTCACGGCGCGCCGCGCGCACGCGGGTGCTCAGGCTGGGCGACATTTCTTTGAGCGATGAATAGAACCAGGCCTCGGCCTGAGATTTGCCCATGGGGCAGTCGCGCGCCGGATGGATGACGCCCACGATGACCTGCTTGTCATTGGTTTGCCAGGCATAGGCCATGCGCTCGGGGGTCGAGATGAACTCCACGCCCTTGACCGGGAGGCCACTGAAATAGGCGTAGGTGTTGCAGGAGCCCTGTTTTTTGGACACCTCGTTGTAGACCTCGCTGTTGACCGCGCGTGCTACCGGCGAGGTGCGACCATCGGCACCGATGACCAGCCGTGCACGCACCTCAAAAACGCTGCCATCGGCCTGCTTGGCCTTGATGCCCACCACCCGGCCCGCCTCGGTGAGCACGCCTTCAAAAGACACTTGCTCGCGCAACTCGGCGCCGGCGGCCAGGGCGGCGTCCAGCAAGATCTGGTCGAGCACGATGCGGCGCGGGCCAAAGGCCTCACCGACTTGCGCGCCCGGGGGGGTGCCCTGCAAGGTCATTTCACCCAGGTCCAAGGTGAACTGCGTCAAGGCAGGGCAGTTGGACTTTCTGACGGCATCGAGCAGGCCCCACTTGTGCAGCAGGTCGGTGCCGGCGTGCCACAGCAGATGCGTGGATTGGGGGATGTCGCTGGGGAAGGTGGCTTGATCGACCATCAAGACTTTGTGGCCTTGGCGGGCCAGCAACATGGCGGTCGCGGCACCGGCGCATCGGGCGCCTACTACGATGACGTCGTACATGGAAATCTCACGGGTTAATGCAATCGGGAAGCGGTCGCCTGGGCCAACCATCGGGCGGGGCGTAGCGCGGGTGCCACTGTGTACCACAATGACCTGGAAAGACGGCAGCTTGCAAGGGAAATCCCCCGGTGCTGGGGATGGCTGATCAGCCCAGAAGCCTGGATGATCGGACTCCTGCGGAGTGCAGCCGCTCTCCTGTCCCTAACTCCATTTGGCAATGAACAAGCGTTTTACTTTCAAAGCCCTGTTGGTGAGCACCGCGCTCGCGCCAGGCATGTTGTGGGCCCAGGCTGGAATGGGCATGAGTCCCTCGGCCGAGCAACTCAAGGGCGCTCAAGAGGCGGCCCGCACGGTGCCGGGGGTGGCGGCACCCTCCGCACCATCGTCCGCGCTGCCCCGGGAGCTGGGCAAGCCTGAGGACGACATGCAAGTCGATGTGCGTCTCTACCAGGTCGATGGACTGCCTGGGGTGTCGCCAGAGGCCCTCGCATCGCTCACGGCGCCCTTCACCGGCAAGGCCCGCAGTTACGAAGATTTGGTGAATGCCGTGGCGGCCGTGACGCGCTACATGCAGCGTGACCTGGGCTACTACGTCGGTTTTGCCTACCTGCCGGAGCAAGTGCCTCAAGACGGCGTGGTGCACATCGCCGTGCTGGAGGGGCGCCTGGACCAGATCCAACTGAAGTGGACCGAGGGCTTGCCCGTCTCGCGCGAGGTGGTCGAGGCGCACCTGGCTCAATTGAAGTCGGGCGATGTGCTGCGCGTCAGCGACGTCGAGCGCATGGTGTTTTTGCTCAACGACTTGCAGGGGCTGCGCTCCCGCTTTGAAATTGAAGCCGGACGTGAGCCGGGCACGGCCTCGCTGGTGGTGACGCCGCAGGCCGAAGCCCGCGTCACCGGCCGCCTTGAGCTTGACTCGCTGGGGTCGCGCTACACCGGCATCGGGCGCCTGGGTGGTCAAGTGACGGTGGCCAGCCCGACAGGGCGTGGCGATGTGGTGGCCCTCAATGCCTTGAGCTCCTTGACCGGGGGCTTGGCGTACGGTGGGGTCACTTACGTGTCGCCGGTGGGCGCGTCGGGTTTGAAGCTGGGCGCGGCCTTGTCCAAGGTGGTGTATCAGCTCGACAAGGACCAGTTCACTGCCGACCTGGATGGCGATGCTGTGGCCGCAGGCGCGTTTGGCCTGTACCCGCTGGTGCGCTCGCGCAACCTGAACCTGTTTACACAGCTGAGTTACGAGCACAAACGCTTTGACGATCGGATGGATGGCGCGTCCGAGCGCAAGTCCAGCAAGGACTGGCAGGTGGGCGTGTTGGGTGATTCGCGTGACAGCTGGCTGACGGGCGGCCTCAACACCTACGAGATCAACTGGCTGCAAGGGCGCATTCGTTACGACGGCACGCCACAGGCCGGGGTCGGCACTGAGTTTGGCAAGCTGGGCCTGGGCTATTCGCGGCTGCAGAACGTGGTGAGCGGCCGCGTGCAACTGTATGCACGCTACAAAGCCCAACTGGCCTATGCCAATCTGGACTACACCGAGCGCTTTGCGGTGGGAGGCCCCTCCAGCGTGCGGGCGTTTGCACCGGGCGAGGCTTCCGGCGATTCAGGCCAGGTGATCACGGCCGAACTGCGCTTTTTGCCCCCTGACAACTGGTTCGGGGCGGCCTCGCGCGAGCTGGCGTTCAGCACCTTTTACGACTGGGGTCGCGTCAAGTTTGCTCATGATGCGGCCAACCCGCCGGTGGGTGAGGCCAATACGGACATCCTCAGTGGCTACGGTGTCGGTGCGACCTGGGACCGTGCTGGTGATTTTGTCTTGCGTGTGAACGTGGCCTGGCGCGCCACCGGGCGAGAGCAGTCGGCCTCGCTCAGCCATGCCCCGCGTGCCAATGCCGTGTTGTCCAAGAGTTTTTGAGCCTGCGCAAGGAACCATCTTATGAACAGTCCTGCTTTTTCTTTTCGCGCCGCCCTGAGCCGCGTTGTTCTCCAGCCGATGTTGCTGGTGGGCGCCTTGGCGCTGTCCGGTTCTGCGGTTTGGGCTCAATCTCAAAGTCCAACGATCGGTCAAGAGTCGCCACCGCCCGAGTCGCAAACCATGCCCGCCGTCACCGGCAAGACCGCGGTCAGCACGACCCTCGACGACGCCAAGCCAGCGTTGACCACGCCCGTGGTTCGTCCTCTGGCGCGGCCCTTGGGAATTCGTGATGGCTTGATCACCGAGGTGGGTTCGGGGCGGCCTGTGTCGGAGGGCAGCCGCATCCTGCGCCTGCCGGGCAAATGCTCGCCCAAAACCAACAGCCTCGATTGCGTGGCCGATGCGGCTCCGACGCCCACCGGCGCCAACGTGTCTTCGCGGGTGCGCAACAGCGTGATCGGTGAGGTCGGGGCCGGCCGTGCGGCAACCGAAGGCAGTGGCAAGGCCAAGAGCAAGGCCACCTGCACGCCACAGGCCGGCAAATTGACCTGCGAGCCTTGAGGCCATCCTGAGACAAGAGGGTTTTACCTATGCGATAGGTTGTTGACGTTAACGTCAACGATGCGTCTAATGATTGCCAGTCATCAATGACAAGCATCAGGAGACCCGCATGGCTCAACCCTCATCCGCACAGGCGCAGCCTCGTGTCGCCCCTGCGGACGGCACTTCGCAGCGTCCATCGCTGGGGGTCATCCATGGGTTTGTGCCTTCACCGCGGCGGCTGTTGAACACGGCTGCCCGTTTGCATGAGCGCTCGGCCTATTTTGTGCGCGCCGAGCAGGGCTGGCAGGCCACTTCCTGGCGGGACTATGCCTCGCAAGCGCGTTGTGCGGCCCGGGCCTTGTTGGCGCTGGGGGTGCTGCGTGGCGATGCCGTCGCCATCCTCAGCTTCAATCGCCCGGAGTGGTCGATCATGGCCTACGCCGCCATGATGGTGGGGGCGGTGCCGGTGGGCATCTACTGGACCAGCTCCGGCGACGACATCGAATACATCTTGCAGCACTCCAAGGCGTCCGTGCTCTTGGTCGAGAACCAGGAGCGTTACCTCAAAGCGCGTGCTTGCCAGGTGCGGGTGCCGACCTTGCAGCACATCGTCATGATGGGCCGAGCATCGGTCGATCCCGAGGGGCCCCTGTCGTGGGATGACTTCATGGCGCAGGGCGATGTGTCCCTGGACGCCGAGGTGGATCGGCGCATGGCGGCCATCCAGCCCGAAGACATCGGCGTCTTGATCTACACCTCGGGCACGACCGGGCCCTCCAAGGCCGTGGTGTTGAACCATGG
>JAZJZP010000160.1:2009-2277 GCA_040389805.1 Pseudomonadota bacterium | reverse complement strand
CTTCTTGCAAGCAACTGCCGAACGGACAGAAAAAACCCCGGTGCCCATGGCGAGTGAGTGCTATTTTTTAAGCTTCACGGTCAGGACCATTGATGGGCCTGGCGCCCTTGCCGCGAGCTAAAGGAAGCGCTCAATGAACAAGGTGGGCCACATGAACAAAGTGACATTTCCCAATGCATGCCAACTGATGCGCTGGCATTTTCACCCGGTGGGCTTTGAAGGCAGCATGGACGCGCCTGGCAGCATGATCGCGCGATTGTTTGACCGC
>JAZJZP010000160.1:1655-1995 GCA_040389805.1 Pseudomonadota bacterium | reverse complement strand
TCGAGGCGATTGAGGCTGAGCTGGAATCGTTTGTGCGACCGCAGTTGCTGCAGGCCTGAAGGGTGGGAGCGGTCTCGCCCCGCGCGGCAGCTCCCACATTTGATCTATCGCGCCTTGGTAGCACGGCGATCATCAAAGAACGATTTGCCCCCCGCCACCCGATCCGACGCCCTGGGTGCATTCGCCCCCTGGCCTTCCTGCCCTTCGACATACCAATAGCAATGGCTGACCGCCCGGGTAATCCCGACATAGGCCAGGCGCAGCACCTCGTCTCTTTGCGCATTGTCGTAGGGCTCGGCATCCCCGTCCTTGCCCAGCCCGGCCATGCGGTACACCTGGT
>JAZJZP010000160.1:0-1645 GCA_040389805.1 Pseudomonadota bacterium | reverse complement strand
TTTCGATACAACATTAACACCGATTCGCCGCGCTGATAGTGCGCCAGCAATTGCTGCGCCAGGGCCGCCTCGTCCCGATCCAGCACCTGTACCGGCACCAGTGCCTTGGCCGTACCGCTGGCCTTGGCCTTTTTGCCGCTGATCGCGGGGGAGGCCTTAACGATATGTTCGGCCGCATCGATGATGTGCTGGTGGCTACGAAAGTTCTCCCCCAGCATCACCCGGGTGGTGCTGGGGGACGGGAACTCCTTGTTGAACTCCATAAAGTACTTGGGCGAACTGCCGCGCCAGCCATAGATCGACTGCCAGTCATCCCCGACACATAACAGCGAGGAATGCTGGGCCCCGCGCCCCACGTGCATGGCCGGCCCGCGTCGGCGGATCTCGTGCAGGCTGGCGCGGATCCACGCCACGATCTGTGGCGAGACATCCTGGAACTCATCGATCATCAAGTGCGACAACGGGCGCAACAGCCCATCGCTGAGCAACTTGAGGTTTTCCGGGGTGTTCTCGCCAAACAGCGAGAACATGCGGTTGTAGGTCATGATCGGCGGCGACTGGTCGAGCAGGTGATCTTCCAGGGCTTTCCAGAAAAGACTCAGGGCCTCGAAGAAACCACGGTCCGGGTCATCCTTGGCAAAGCTCATCTGGCCTACCGCCGTGGGCACATCCAGGCCAAGGTTCTCGATAAACCCGGCCGCGGTGACAAAGCAGTCGAGCAGCGGTGCCGAAGCCAGCTCACCCTTGACCTTGTAATCAAACCCCGGACCGGAGGTGGTCTCGCCCGCCAGGCTGCTCAACAGACGCTTGGATGACTCGTAGTTATCCAGCCATATCAATGGCTTGTGACAGAAAGCTTGAAACAGTGTGCGTTTGACCGCCCATTCGGCCCGCACCGACAGCTTGGCCCCGGGCCGGGCGAGCTGTGGGCTTTCCCGGGCGTCGAAGCCCAGCACCACCCAGGCCTCCAGTTCGGCGCTATAGCCATGGCAGTGGAACGACGCGCCATTGATTTCAACGCGCTGGCGGCTGGGCTCGATCCCCTTGATCGGCCACGCGCCGGCGCGCAACCACAGGTCCTCGATCACATCGCACAGCTCTTCATCACGCTTGGCCGCCAACTCGGTGACCGCCACGCGTTTTTGCACATCCGGGTGGTCGCGCTCCAACTCCTTGAGCTGCAGGGCGTGGCGTGCCATCGGCGCGATCAGTTCGCGAAAACACGCATGCCGGCCATAGAGCCCGTGATAACAGGCATTGAGCTGCTGGCGTTGGGCCTCGTTGATGCGCAGGTCAAACGGGTTGCTATCGGCCTCGTCATCATAGGTGCCGTGGTGCAGGTTCTCGAAGGCCTGCAACCGCTCGAAACCCGGCAGGCTGCGGACCATGGGCAAGATGCGTGAGTGGAAGGTGCGCACCACGGCCTGGGCCTCTTTCAAACCAAGGGGTTGGCCCCACAGGCTGAGGATCTCCATGAGCTTGCTGATAAAGTCCTTGCGCGACTCGCGGGTGAAGGTCACCACGGTCATGGAGCTCAGCTCGAAGCCCAGGTAATGGCTCAACAGCAGGATGCGCAGGACCAGCGACGTGGATTTGCCAGCCCCGGCCCCGGCAACCACCGAGGTCGACGGGGTGTCGCTGAAGA
>JAZJZP010000159.1:0-5862 GCA_040389805.1 Pseudomonadota bacterium | reverse complement strand
GCAGCATCCCCATCGCCAACTTCGGCGGCCAGGAAGACATTGCCAACCCAGGCAGCCCTGTGTGCAGTTGCGGCGTGAACCCGGTCATCGGTCTGTCTATCGGCTTTTGGGAACCGGCTCGCCATGTCGAAGTCGTGCGCAAGCCGTTCTGCCTGACCTCACTGGGCGGCATCGACCTGAACCCGGGCCTGCCCGCCCCGGAAGCCGCCCGCTTCACCCACGCTGAAGGCGACGGCGATGGCGGCAGTTTCTACCAGGCCCATTTCTACGTGAACCCGATGCTGTACTGGCTGGAGGTCGTGACCGACTTTCCCTGCCTGGAAAAGGGCAGCTTCGATCTGGCCTATCTCACCGAGGTCGATCCGCTGTGGAACGACGACGAGTTGACCCTGATCCTCAACCCGGATGCGGTGTTGTTCGCCAACCCCATCGCGATTGCCGCCTGCGCCGCCGATTGCGTGGCCGCCTCACAGGGCTTTGGCATCAAGGAATTGTTCTGGTGCGCAGGATGCCAGGGCGGCATCTACCCGCTGGATGGCCAAGTGCCCTACCACTTGGGCGGTGTTCGCACGGCCGTTCTGCTGGCCCAGCGCCTGACCACCAAGATGCACCGCGAGTTGATCGCCTGGGGATGGCATGGCACGCCCGGCCTGTGTGGCCCCTACTTCGAGCCCGTCATGGACAAGACGGCCTACAAGACACAACTCACCTACCCCATCCCCAACACCGAAAAGGACGGCGGCAGGTGCTGCCAGCCTTTCGGGCGCAGCACCGTGATCTGGGGGGCCGGCAAGGAATACCCGGTGCGCGGCGAAGACTTCGCCTTCATGTTGTTTCGCAAAAGGAACTGCTGTGTCGGCTTCTGACTTCCATCAACCTTCACGCTGGGGCTTCGGTCTTGGCCTGTCCATGCTGCTTGCACTGAGCGCACAGGCCCAAACCACACCGGTCATCACCGAAGCAGACATCGCTCGGGCCAGGCGCGCGCAACCCACCATCACGGACCAGGACATCGAACGTGCTCGGAAAGCGCACGGCGTGCCCAGCGCCGCAGACTTGGAACGTGTGCCCGACACAGCGGGACCAAGAATTGATGCGCTCCCGCAGCCCCAAGCCAAAGCGCCTGTGGACCTCGAAGCGCTGTCCAAAGCCTACGCCCTGCAGATGAAAGCCGCCCAGCCCCCCGGCACCGGGGTGGGCAAGGACATGAGTGGTGGCCCGATCCTGATGGTGTTCATCAGCCTGTCGATGCCCGAGGCCACGCTCAAGAGACTGGTCAGCCAAGCGGCACTCGCCAAGGCATCCTTGCTGATCAGAGGCCTGCTAAATGGCTCCCTGCGCGACACCGTTGCGCGAACACAGGCATTGTTGGCAGGTCAGTCGGTGGCCTTCCAGATCGACCCGCAAGCTTTCGAGCGCTACGCCATCACACAGGTGCCCAGCTTTGTGCTGGTGCGTGAGGGCGCTGACAACTCGCCCTGTGGTGATGGTGGTCGAGGCAGTTGTGCGCCGCCCAATGACTATGTCCGCCTGGCCGGAGACGTGAGCCTGGACTACGCCTTGGGCCACATTCAGCACCGCACACCCCGCTTCAGCAAGGATGCCGGCGCCTTCATCCAACGGCTCAAGGGTTAGGGATCGCCATGCTGCGCCGACTCGTCACCTGCTTCACCCTCTGGTGCTTCGTCACGGCGCAGACGATGGCGCTGGCTGGGCCACACGAAGAAGGCACCGCCGCCGGTCAAGCCGCCAACCCGGTGATTCGCGGCACGGTCAGCACCCCCAACGCAACGGCCAATGTGCCGGGATACACCCGCACGCCCGCTGAGGCAGCCTACTACGGCCAACCCAGCTTGTCAGGCCCGGCCAACGCGCGCCTCACCGCCTGCACCAGCACGCCCGATGACCCGGTGTGCCAGGCCCAACGCGGCGCGCTCAACTCGGCCAACACGCCACGCCCTGCCATTTCGCCCTACGACCCCGCGGTCATGGGCGCGCGGGACATCGCCGCAAACCCGTCTCTGGCTCTTGGCAGTCTTTCCTCGTATTACAGCGGTTGCACTACCGCCGACGTCACCACACCAGCAGACGCGGTCACCAAACAGTGCCAGCGCTACAACGGTGTGGGCAACTACGCCACCCGGCGTGATCTGACGGTGCAAGTCGAACTTGTCCCCAGTTGCGCCGCTGGCGACTGGTTTGCCCATGGTCAGGCCAATCGCAACGGTGCCGACTACATGGTGGCCGAGGCCCAATGCCGCATCCGTACCGACCAGTTGCAGCAATTTCGCTTCTATGCCGCTGGTGGCAACGGGGCCTGTATCGGGTGGCAGAACCTCGAATTGCCCAGCACGCCAGCTACGCAACCCGCGTTCGTCACCGACCTCGCACCACACTGGGGTGGCCACTGCTGGCGCCCCTTCAAGGTGGTCATGATGCCTGGATCCGGCTGTTCGTCTGGCCAGTGCCACTACAACTTCCAGTTCGGCACGCCGGTCTATGCCTGCCCGACCGGCACCGTGCGCGGCGACCAGTTGCAGGCCTACTGGTCCAGCCGCGTTCAATCTTCGGGGCCGGCTGATCGCTGCTTCACGCTCACCATGCCCCGCCCCCGCATGGGCTGTGACAGCGGCCCCTCTGTCGTGGTCAGCCGCACAGAGACCCGCTGCGCTCAGGATGCGGGCGCGGCCAGCCTGGTCGGCGCTTCTGGCTGGAGCATCCCCTTGTCTTTCCAGCAGCCAACCATGAACCACATCGAAACCGATGTCTGGGATGACAAGAGCGCCCCACTCGAAGCAGGCGGACGCTGCACCGTCACCACAGCCGACAGGTGCGTGGATGGCCCCGCCACCAAGGTGATCGATGGCCGAGCCGTCACCCGCGCTTGCTGGTCCTACGAGCGCACCCTTTCTTGCACATCCGGTGCCCTCACAGACGAATGCGCCCCCTTGCTGAGCCAAGGCTGCACGCTGGGAAGCAGCACATGCAAGCAAACCAACGCTGCCACAGGCATGTGCGAGGTCTACCAGGACAGCTACACCTGCCCGGCCAGCGCCCAAACGATCACGACAGCAACCAACTGCCCATCCAATGTCTTTTGTCTGGGTGACAGTTGCTTCAACACGAGCTACACGAACGACGCGGACTTTGCCCGCTCCATGTCGATGCTGGAAGCCGCCCGAGAAGCCGGTGTGTACCTGGACACCAAGCTGATGCAGGTTTTCAAGGGCGAAGGCAACCACTGCCGAGACCGGCTGTTCAAAGATTGTTGCGACTCGGACAGCGCTGGCGCTGGGATGAGCAACCAGAGCACCTTCGGTGTGGGCTCACGCCTGGTCTACGACGTGCTGATGAACTCCGAGAACCGGGAGTTCATCTACCAGGGCATGTCCGCACTGCTCACCAGCGGCGGCTTCAGCGGCTCCTTCACCAGTTACGGCGTCACCGTGGCCGTCAACGGCACCGCTCTGCCCGCCGGATCGTCGGTGCTCTATGCAGGCGACAGCATGGTGGTCGCGTTCGACCCCTGGTCGCTGGCCATCGCTGTGGTGATCTACATCGTCATGTCGATGATGTCCTGCAATGAAGAAGAGGGCAAGCTGGCCATGAGAGAAGGCGCGGGGCTGTGCCACGCCACGGGGTCATGGTGCTCATCGTGTCTTCGCGTTCTTGGTGCCTGCGTGTCGTGCCTGGAGCACACCACAGGCAAATGCTGCTTCAACAGCAAACTCGCCCGGATAGTCAATGAGCAGGGGCGCATGCAGATTGGCAAGGGCTGGGGCAGCGGCCAGAACCCGGACTGCTCGGGGTTCACCATCCCTCAGCTGCAAAGCCTGGACTTCGCAGCGATGGACCTCACCGAGTTCTACGCCTCCATCGTGCCCAACATCCCGAACCTGGGTGCCATCCAAAGCGGCAACAGCGCCAAGGTGCCCAACTGTTACTACGGACAGGGGCGTTGCCAATGACACAGCATCTCAGGACACCGATCAAGTTCAATGCCATCACGGCGATGGCGATGGCATTTGCATTGACTTGCCAAGCACAAACACAAACGCAAACGCCTGAGCGATCGCCCGATCCGTTCGTCGGTCGCATGCCTGTCAAGGACGCCAGGGTGCTGATGGTGATGGCACTGCAAGCGCCAGACGGACAGGCGCACGGCACGCTGACAGGCGAATCTGCCGACGCCATCAGCCAGCGCTTCAAGGCCAACACCCCCATCTCCATCGACGTCACCACCGACAAGCGCTACCGCCAGCCTGGTTGCAGCCGCCTGAAGGTGACCTTCTGGCAAGACGGTGTCTGGTTGCCTGGTGCCCAGGCCCCTCGCAAACAATCCATCGAGTTCGGGATCAACTACTGCCTCGATGGCTTGCCGCCCAAGTCGCTGCAATGAGGAGATTGACATGCCTCGCCCATCTCGCCCGTCATGGGCGTCTCGCTCAGGTCTTTTCAGACTCCTTGCCAGCATAGCCCTCCTCGCCTTCGCTTGCCTCAACGCAGCGCCCGAGGCACAAGCGCAAGCCTCGTCCAAGCTGGACGAGCCCATTGCCGCGCCTTACTGGTCAGATGCATGGCGAGGATGGCACTTCTACGAAGACCCCGAACCCGAGGTACGCGACACACCTGAGGCTCAACCCAAGACTCCCGCCCTGCCACCGCCCACGTCACCAGCGGCCCCGACACCATCAACCCGCCCGGCCAGAGCGCCAGAGTTGGTCGAATTCGAGCGACTGCAAAAGGCTGTCGAGTCCTACCGCAACATTGCGATCATGCGGCCGACCGAGGCCAATGTGCGCCGCTACATGGAACTGGAGGCCAAGGTTGTGGCCAGAGCGTCCTACTTCGCCGACGTCGCCCAGCGCGTCGCCTGGGCCACACCGGAGCTGGACCCCACCGTACATGGCCGCCCAGTCAACGCCAAGGCGCTGGAGGTGTTCGACCGGGACCAGTTGCTCAGCCGTTCCCAGTCCATCACCTCACTGGGCAAGGACCACGTCCTGTTCTTCTTCTTCCGCAGTGACTGCCCGTACTGCCACGCCTTCGCCCCCACGCTGACGGCCTTCGAGGCGCGCCACGGCATCAAGGTGGTGGCCATCAGCGTGGATGGCGGCCCCATGCCTGGCTTTGCAGATGCCCGAGCCGACAACGGCATCGCCAACACCCTGAAGGTCACCCAGGTGCCAGCGGTGTTTCTCGCCCAGCCCTACACCGGGCAAATCACACCCATTGGCTTTGGCGTGCTGTCCGAATCCGAATTGCTGGAGCGCATCACCACGGTGAGCACACCTGCTGCCCAGGCCATGTTGCCCAGCGTGAACAGGCAAGTCGTTCTTCAATAGGAGCAGATCATGATTCAGACACCCACGCCGACGGCACCGCTCTGGAGACGACTAGTCGCCACCCTGATGGCCGTGCTGGTCATCGCATCGCCGCTGCCTCTGCACGCCGGGGACCTCAATGCCGAAGTGAACAGCATGTTCAACAACCTGGGGGCCATTGGCAACTACACCGCACCTGGCGCCTTCCGTGGTCAGACCATGAACACCTACACCGGCGGCAGTCTGTTCATGCGCTCCCCCAACAAGGTGTACCAACTCGCCGCCATTCAGTTCCCCAGCGCCAAGGCGGGCTGCGGTGGCATCGATGTGTTCGGCGGATCGTTCTCGCACATCTCGGCCACCGAGTTCAAGAACATGCTCAAGAACATCACCGCTGCCCTACCGGGCATCGCCTTTCAACTTGCACTGGAAGCCGTCTCACCACTCCTGGGTGGCTTGAGCAAATGGGCCAAGGGTCTGGAGACCTGGATCAACAACGCCCGCATCAACTCCTGCGAAACAGCCAAAGCCATCGTCA
>JAZJZP010000158.1:0-7471 GCA_040389805.1 Pseudomonadota bacterium | reverse complement strand
CTCGACCACGTCCCCACTGTGCAACTCGGTGCGCAAGGCCGCGGGTTCGCCATTGATCTTGACCGCCACGCAGTGGTCACCCACATCGCTGTGGATGGCATAGGCAAAGTCGACGGTGGTGGCCCCACGCGGCAGCGCCAGAATACGCGACTTGGGCGTGAACACATAGACCGACTCTGGGAACAGATCGATCTTGAGGTGCTCCAGAAACTCGGCCGAATCGCGCGTTTCGTGCTGGATGTCGATGAGCGACTGCAACCACACGGCCGCCTGCTGAGGCGAGGCCTCGTTCCCGGCGCCCTCTTGGGCCTTGTACATCCAGTGCGCCGCAATGCCTTTCTCAGCCACGGCATGCATGGCCTGCGAGCGCAGTTGAAACTCCACCGCTGTGCCCACCGGGTTGACCAAGGTCGTGTGCAGCGACTGGTAGCCATTGGCCTTGGGGATGGCGATGTAGTCCTTGAACCGCCCGGGCAGGGGTTTGTAGAGCTGGTGCAGCACACCCATGGCGCGGTAGCAATCCAGCAATTCACGCGCCACGATGCGAAAGCCGAAGATGTCGCTGACCTGTGCAAAGCTCAGGTTCTTCTCGATCATCTTGTTGTAGATCGAAAAAATGGTTTTTTCGCGACCGTACACCTCGACCACCATCCCCGCCTCGTGAAAGGCCAGATCCACTTCGCGCTGAATGCGGTCGACCAAATCGCGTCGATTGCCCCGGGTCTTTTTAACCGCCTTGGACAAGACCGAATAGCGCCACGGGTTGATGTACTGAAATGACAGCTCTTGCAGCTCGCGGTAGGTCTGGTTCAGCCCCAATCGGTGCGCAATGGGCACATAAATTTCAAGCGTTTCACGGGCAATGCGGGTGCGCTTGTGGGCCACCATCGCCGCCATGGTGCGCATGTTGTGCAAACGGTCGGCCAGCTTGATCAGGATGACACGCACATCACGCGCCATGGCCAGCAACATTTTGCGAAACGACTCCGCCTGCGACTCTTCCTTGGTCGAGAACTGAAGCTTGTCCAGCTTGGTCAGCCCATCGACCAGCTCGGCCGTGGGCGCCCCGAAGCGCTCGATCAGCTCGACTTTGGTGACGCCGCAGTCCTCCATGGCATCGTGCATGAGCGCGGCCATGATGGCCTGGGCATCGAGCATCCAGTCAGCACACAGGCACGCCACCGCAATCGGATGGGTGATGTAGGGCTCGCCACTGGCACGGAACTGGCCCAGATGAGCCTCGTCAGCAAAGCGATAGGCCTCTCGCACGCGGCGCGCATCCGCCTCGTCGAGGTAGTCAAGTTTGTGGGTCAGCGCCGCGAAAGAGGCGGCGGCGGCATCGTTCGACTGGATCATAGAAACTACTGTAGCGCGGAACCGGTCCCTGAAAGACAAACGGCCCGCAATAGCGAACCGTTGCGGGCCAATGTTGGCCGCTGGGGGCCATGCCAGTCTGCCGAAGCAGACCCAGCACCAATCAGGTCGGAACCTTGCGCAGCATCTCGATGCCCACATGGCCTGCGGCGATTTCGCGCAGAGCGGTCACGCCAGGCTTGTTGCGCGACTCGATCTTGGGCGTGTGGCCTTGGCTCAGCATGCGGGCACGGTAGGTCGCGGCCAGCACCAACTGGAAGCGGTTGGGGATCTTTTGCAGGCAGTCTTCAACGGTGATGCGGGCCATGATGGAACCTTCTGGATACGGCTTGAACAGGATCAAACCAGATTAAGTGCACGGAAAACAAGCGACTTGTTACGCCGCTGAGCCGCGTATTTTAACCGCTGCGCGTGAACAATGGTTTTTAAATCGAACAAAGCCGACTCAAACAGGGAATTGACCACCACATAGTCGAAAAACTGGGCCTGCGCCACCTCTTCGCGCGCATTGGCCATGCGCACCTCGATCACGTCCGGGCTGTCTTCGCCCCGGCGGTGCAAGCGCTGCAGCAACTCTTCATAGCTGGGGGGCAGGATGAAAATCAGCACGGCATTGGGAAAGATCTTCTTGATCTGCAAGCCGCCCTGCCAATCGATTTCCAGCACAACGTCCTCGCCGCCCTTGATGCGCTCTTCAATCGCGTGGCGCGAGGTGCCGTACAAATTGCCATGCACCTCGGCCCACTCGAAGAAATCGCCCCGATCCACCATCGAGCGGAACTCAGGCTCGCCGATGAACAAATATTCGCGCCCCTCCTGCTCCTGACCCCGAGGCTGGCGGGTGGTGTGCGAGATCGACACCAGCAGGCGCGAGTCCAGCTCCAGCAAGGCCGAAACCAAACTGGATTTACCCGTGCCGCTGGGCGCGGACACGACAAAAAGATTACCGGGGTAGTCCATCACTTCACCTCTGGCCGCCGTCTCATTAGACACGTTATCGGCATTCATTCAATGTTCTGAACCTGAAGCGCGAGACGAGCCCCAAATCGTTGATTTTTATGGCCTTTAGACCTAAGCATTTACGTTTACCCCATGATTCACACCACAAGACGGCTGGGCTGTAGTGGGACGGCATGCACCTGAGTGACAAGCGCACAGCGTGTGCGCGAGCAACTCAAGTTTAACATTTGGTGCCACCGCAGAAAGGTCGAGGCTGAAGGCGACGAGGGAGCTGGCACTACCGAGTGACGCAGATCCAGAATTAACAAAACGCACCGAAATGGTGCAAAAAGAGCTTGTTTAGATGAAAAATATCAAAACCCCCTGAACAGGGGGTCAAAAACGCTAAACAAATTCTCAAATCTTTGGAAATAAGACTTTGAAGGCCTGCTGCATTGATGAAATGCATTTGGCCGAAAAGATCAACGGTCATTGCCAGGCAAACCCCAAGCAATGACCAGCTCAACCAAAGATGAGATAAAAATGACTGCAATCGTTGCTGGCCAAGGCCTGGGATTACAAAACACGTCGGCCAATGTGCTTGGGGGCCCGGGGCAAATTGGTGTGGCCTCACAAGGCCGCTCAGGCGAGAGCGTGCTGGTCAACGCCACGACCGGCAACTTGGTGGTGCAGCAACAAGATGAATGGCTGGTGGGTGCTGGACCGGATACGAGCATCTTGCGCACCTACAACAGCTTGGCCACGAGCGATGGCGACAACAACGACAACTGGCGCCTGGGGCTGAGCCGCAAGATCAAAATCATCGCCATGGGCAGCACCGTGAGTCGCATCGGCGAGGACGGAGCAGAGCTCACCTACACATGGGATGCCAATGAGGTGGCCTACGTTTGCAAGAGCGGTGGTGGCAGCTACGACCTTATTCGACGCAACTCATCCACAAAGTGGACATGGACTGACGGTGGCAGCGGCGCTACTGAAACGTACGAAACCAGCACCGTTGCAGGCGAATTTCGGCTCACGCATATCATCGATTCAAACCAGAAGCAGGTATCCCTGGGCTACGTTGCCAGCACCGATCTGATCAGCACCATCACGAACGACACGGATCAAGAGGTGATCACCATCACCTATGACGTTGGCGCCAACGCAAGGAACATCAAATCCATCACCTCGGCCTATACCAAGGATGGCGTCACCACCACCCCCACCAAGCGCGTCACCTACGACTACGACACCAACACGCCCAGCAGCCGGCTCATCAAGGTCAGTGTTGACCTCACGCCCGACAACAGCATCAGTGACGGCGCCTTTTACTTCACCAGCTACACCTACGACAGCACCAGCAACCGCCTGGCCAGCATCACGCAAACCGACGGCAGCAAGCTGACCTTCGAGTACGACTCGGCCAACGGCTACAAGATCAAATCGGTCAAAGAGTACGCCAGCGCGAGCGACATCCGCGAGACGAAGTTTGCCTACGATGCCGGCACAGGCGCGACCACGATCACCGACCCTTTGTTGCAGCAAACCGTCCTGACCTACGACACGTCTGGGCCGTTGCTGAGCATCAAAGCGCCACCGGTGGGGACCATCACCCAAACCACCACCTTTGGCTACGATGCCAACGGCAACGTTGACAAGGTCATTGATGCGCGTGGCAACACCACCACCTACCGATATGACGGCCATGGCAATCGCACCTATGAGCGAGATGGACAAGGCAATGTCGTAGAGCGGGCCTACGCCCTTGACAGCAACCTGCTCCTCAGTGAGACCCTGTACACCGCGATCGACCCTGACCAAGACGGTGTTTTGCTGCAAAGCGGCCCTTTGAGCACCCACTATGTGTATGACTCATCGCGGAATCTGCGGTTCAGCATCAGCCCCACAGGGCAAGTCACGCAGCATGTCTATACCGCAGGGCAGCGCACCAGCACCATGCAATACAGCGCGGCGCTCTACAACGCGACCGACTTTACCGAAGGCACGTTAAACACCTGGGCTACCGACCAAGCCGCCAAGTCAACGCGCACCGACTACGCGTACGATTTTCGGGGGCAACTTAGCACGCAAACCAGCTTTGCCACAGTTGATGCATCAGGCGCTGGCATCACCAGCGACAACAGGCAAACCGTCATCCAATACATCTACGACCAAGCTGGCAACTTGCTCAACAAGATCGTTGGATTAGCAGACAACACTGAACAGACCAGCTACACCTACGACGGCCTGAACCGCATCACCAGCACCACCGATGGTGAAGGCTCACTGAACGGCTACAAGCAAAGCGTCACCCTCTTTGACGATGCCAACCGGAGCACCAAAGTCACCTTGGCCAACGGCTTGGTCACCACCAGCGTCTATGACAAAGCGGGCCGCTTGCTCTCGGTCTCACGGGCAGAAAACGGCGTCACGCCGCTTGGCACCACCAACTACACCTATGACAAGCTGGGGCGTTTGACGTGCACCACAAGCCCAGAGGGCGAGCAAAACTTCATCGTCTATGACTCTGCCAGCCGCAAGGTCGGTGAAGTTGACGCCGAAGGGGCGCTCACCGAATACCGCTACAACGCTGGCAACCAACTGGTGCGCACCATTCGGTATAACAGCAAACTTGTACAGACCAAGTTAGATGCGCTTTTGCTTGAAGCCACCAAAGCAGGGGTAGCGCTCAGTACACTGATACCAACGGGATTATCATCCGATCGCAATAGCTGGACGATCTATGACAAAGCCGGGCGCGTCGTAGCCACGGTCATTGCTACGGGCAACAACTCCGGGAGCGATACCACCGAGCTAGGCCAACTCACGGAGTATCGCTACGATGGCAGCGGACGCCTCACCGACACCATTGGTTATTCAACGGGTATATCAGCGGCCAACATGCTGCTGTTGCGCGCAGCAAGCGCGGAGCTGGCTTTTGGCAACAAGAAGATTGTGGCGGGCTCCACCACAACCCCCGTGGATATTGTGGTGGTGTCATCCACCAGTGGCGATCGACGCACACGCAACTACTACAGCAACGATGGGCAGCTGGTTGGTCAACTCGATGCTGGAAATTACTACACCGCACACGTTTACGATGCGGCTGGCCGTTTAAGTAAGAGCACACGCTATGCCAAGGCCATTGCAGGCACCGTGGCCGAGGGCAATACGCCGCCAACACCGGTCGCCACCTTGCCATACCAGATGCTCGACATCGGCGCTGATCAAACAACGACCTACCTCTACAACGCCCGCAGCCAACTCATTGGCGTACAAGACCCTGAGGGTTTCTACACGGCATACCAATACGATAGCGCTGGCAACAAAACCCAGGAGACTCGCTACAACAACGCCATAACGCGCGAGTTTGACGGCAAGACTGCCCCCATCCTGGTGGCAATCATTAGCGGTCAGATCCCCGTCAGCGGGAGCTATATACAGCTCCATGGCGAAGACCAAACCAGCATCTACGGTTTTGATGCGAACAATCGCCTCATTCGAACAGAAAGCAAACCCAGCGGCCTAGTAAGCACCTTTGAATACGACAAGGTGGGTAATTTACTCAAAACCACCAAGGCCCTTGGTGTGGCCGCCCAAGTGCGCATTGAACAGCACTGCTACGACCAACTCGGCCGAATGACCACAGAACTCAGCGGCGCGGGCAACGCGGCCCTCAAAACCTGGTTGACTAACAACCCAAGCGCATCACAGCAAGCCATTGCAGATCAAACCAAACTGGTGTGGAAACAATATGGGCTGCGCCACCAATACGACAAGTCGGGCCACCGCATTGCCACCATTGAGCCCAATGGCATTGATGGCACGGACATCAAAACAATTTACTACTACGACAACAATGGCCGCCTCAGCTACAGCATCAATGCGCTGGGTGAAACAACCGGATTTACCTACAACTCCTTTGGAGAGCAGTCAGATCGGATCCAATACGCCAACCGCCTCGCGGGTGTTGGCTCCATGCTTGGTGGCCTGAAGAAAATGCTAAATACCACGACGTGGGCTAGCACAGAAGACAATACAGAAAAGGTTCTCTACAACCGACTCGGGCTCGCCCACAGAAAATTCACTGATGGGAAGTATACACTTATAGACAATAATGAATACACCTATTCAATATTTGGCCAGCTGTATAAGGATTTAAGCACCACCTCCAGCGCTGGCATTGAAAAGAATCTGTTGCGCAGCTATTTTTATGACCGCCGAGGTTTCGAGAAGAGAGCGATAACCCAAGATTTCGGCCTTGACTCAGACGGTCTTGGCGTCACAGTCCTACTCAAGGACGCCACGAGCACCTACGATGCTTTTGGCCGACTCATCCACCAACCGGATCCTAAAGGATCAGACACCGCTCGCTACTACGACCGATTGGGGCGAGTGGTTCAGATCAATGAACCCGGCTCAACAGGATCAACGGGACTGGCCAGAAAGATCGGCTACGACGCCTTTGGCCGCGTTTTGACCCAGACCGACCCAAGCGGATCAGCGACCTCCTACGTCCACGACAGTGCCAATGGCACGGTCACCATCACCACGCCTGAAGGTCTTGCTGCGGGTTTTAGCACCCTACAAAAGTCCAATCTGCATGGCGAGACCACCACCATCACCGATGGCCGTGGCAATATCACCACCTACACCTACAACGCCGATGGGCGATTGTTGGACACCACACTCACGGCCAAAGACGGCACGACGGTCGTTCAAAAAACCAGCACCGTCTATGACATGGCGGGCCGAGTGTCTGAATCGTTTGACGCCCGTGGTCAACATGTCACCAACAGCTACGACGCGGCCAACCGCGTGCTCAAGCGCACCGTCAAAGTCGACGGGGTGGATCTAAGCACTGATTACCGCTACGACGCCAAAGGCAACGCCGTGTGGGAGCGCGACCCAGCGGGCGTGTGGACACAAACCGAGTTTGACCGAAAGGACCACGTCCTTGCCATCGTGGTCGATCCTAAACAGATCCCGCAAACCACCTCAACCGCACTGGGCATTGATCAAACCATTGCATTGATCGACAACCCAGCCACAGGCGGTGGGTTGGCACTGCGCACCGAGTTCACCTATGACACGGACGGTCATACCCTGACCGTTACTGAAGCAGCCAGCTCAGACGCACCCAAAACCACACAAT
>JAZJZP010000157.1:1564-1894 GCA_040389805.1 Pseudomonadota bacterium | reverse complement strand
GTGCCTGGCGGCCATTGGTCGGCGTACGGGTCACATAACCGGCCCAGTAACGCCAGTGCATCGGGGCCGGCATCGATCAGGCCCAGCATGGAGTCCGGCAGTGTCTGGCCGGCACTGGCGGCCAGGCGCGCCACATCAACCACACGCTCACCGAGCCATACGCCAAGACGGGCCGCATCGGTGCGAGCACGGTTCTGGTAGGTTACCAAACGCATATCAGTTCTCCTGAGCTTGAGTCATAATTTGATGGCCGCCATTCAGGGCATAGGCCTCTTCGCGGTAGATCGACAGGGCTTTCATCACGGGAAAATCGCTGAATGAAAACAGGCA
>JAZJZP010000157.1:624-1554 GCA_040389805.1 Pseudomonadota bacterium | reverse complement strand
CGACAGGTTGGCGTGCTCGTGCCACGCCCAGGAAGGCACGCAGAAAATGTCGTGTTCCTCCCAGTCAAAGCGCTGCCCATTGATGATTGAATACCCGCAGCCTTTGGCCACGTGATAGATCACATTGCCCGTGTGACGGTGGGCGCGGGTCGCTTGCCCGGCCCGCAGCATTTGCATAGTGGCCCCCAGGGTGGGCATGACCGGCCCGCCGGTCAGCGGGTTCACGTACTCCAGCATCACCCCGTCGAACGGCGAGCCCTCGCTGGCTTGCGCGTATTGGCAAAGCGCCTCGTAGGTGTGTGTCCACGAATACTTCAGCAACGGTGAATAGGCTTTGCGCCAATCCGGTTCCAAGGGCCTGACGCCGGCATGGCTGTAGGTGTTGTAGGACGCATCCAGGGGCCGGGTGACGCGCTGGTGCAAGTCGGGATGCACTTCGTAGAAGTTCGCCTCCAGGATGTTGATCAGCGGAATATCGAGCCCGTCCTGCCAGATGCAAGGACCGCTTCCCGTATCATTGCCGTGTTCATGCCAGGTGCCATTGGGGGTGATCACAAAGTCATTGCGGTTGAGGCTCACCCGCTCGCCCTCGACGATGGTATAGGCGCCCTCGCCTTCGATGATAAAGCGCAAGGCAGACGCCATGTGCCGATGCGCGGAGGCCGCCTCCCCCGGGTTCATGACCTGTAGGCCGGTGTACAACAGGCCGACCGCCGCGCTGACATCATGCCGCTTGGGGTTGACCAACATGATGACCCGGCGTCCGGCCTCTTGCGGGCGGACCAGTTCAAGGGAGCGCAGCACCAGGGGACGCAGTTGCTGATAGCGCCAAATCATCGGAACCGAATGGGCCTTGGGCTCCCAGGGCTCGATGTCATTGGCCACCGTCCACAAGGCCCCCGCCTCGTATTCGGCAAGCTGCTCGTAATA
>JAZJZP010000157.1:0-614 GCA_040389805.1 Pseudomonadota bacterium | reverse complement strand
CTGCGGTGTATTGACGACTCGGGCACGGCCTTCAACGTTGTCATCCTTCATGGCGGCTAGCTCCAGCAGTGAACCTCTCGTCATTGGGCGACGCCTCTGTGCCCAGCGGCACGCGAGGGCAAGCGAGCGGTTCTTGAGTGATGATATTCAGTGCCTCGAGCGGGCGTTTGTTGAGCGACAGACTGAAGATATCGAAGCGGTTGTAGTGACCGACGATGTCGTGCATCTGTTTGGGCTGGATGCATTTGCTAAGGTCGATCTGCGCGTAGACGATGCCTTCCCGGTCAATCAACGGCTCAGTCAGCAAACGACCATCGGGGCCGAAAATCCCGGAAAACGCGCTGTTCTTGCGCTCCAGCATGGCCCGGGCCTTGGGATCGTCCCCGGCCACGGCAGTGATGATCGGCTCCGAGATCGCCGAGCAAGACACGATATTGAAGACCTTGCCCTCAAAGGCATGGGCCGCGGCGCGCAGTTTGATGGCCTCGACCATGTCGTAGTCGTCGGGCGCCACGGGCAAGGCAATGTAGTTGGCAATGTGGATGAGTTCGCCTTGGGCCAACAGGCTGAACCGCGCCAGGGTATTGGTGTTCTCGCCACAGGCCAGGGCGCCG
>JAZJZP010000156.1:0-2631 GCA_040389805.1 Pseudomonadota bacterium | reverse complement strand
CGGGCATGCGGGGCACAACGGAGTAGGTGCCGTCCTTCTGGATGTTGCCCAGGTAGTAGTCGTTGCTGTCTTGCAGGCTGGCGTGCTCCTTCTTGAGCACGAACTCGTTCCAACACGAGGCGAGGATGCTGGCGGCGGTCGGCTTGCAGATGTCGCAGCCCAGGCCCTGGCCGTGTCGGGCCATCAAATCCTCGAAGCTGCGGATGTTGCCAACGCGGATCAGGTGGTAGAGCTCCTGGCGCGAGTAGGCAAAGTGCTCGCAGAGGTGGTTGGTCACCGCCAGGCCCTGCTTCTTCATCTCGACCTTCATCACCTGCGTGACCAGGGGCATGCAGCCGCCGCAGGTGGCGCCGGCCTTGGTGCAGGCCTTGAGCTCGCCAAGGGTGGTCGCGCCTGCCGAGACGGCCTTGCAGATCTGGCCCTTGGTGACGTTGTTGCACGAGCAAAGCTGTGCGCTGTCGGGCAGCGCATCCGCGCCCAGCCCTGGCTTGGCCTGGCCATCGCTGGCCGGCAGGATCAGGAACTCGGGCGCCTTCGGCAGCTCGATGCCGTTGAGTGCCATTTGCAGCAGCGTGCCGTATTCGGTGGCATCGCCCACCAGCACGGCACCCAGGAGACGCTTGCCGTCCTCGCTGACAACGATCTTCTTGTAGACCTGACTGCGTTCGTCGGTGTACTGGAAGGACCGGCTGCCCGGCGTGTTGCCATGCGCATCGCCGATGCTGGCCACGTCCACGCCCATCAGCTTGAGCTTGGTGCTCATGTCAGCGCCCACAAAGGCCACGTCATCGAGTCCGATCAGATGGCGCGCAGCCACCCGGGCCATGTCGTAGCCCGGCGCCACCAGGCCGAACGTCTGGCCGTTCCAGGCGGCGCATTCGCCGATCGCATAGATGTCAGGGTCGTTGGTGCGGCACTCGCTGTCGATGGCGATGCCGCCGCGCGGGCCGGTGTCCAGCCCACAGGCACGTGCCAGTTCGTCACGCGGACGGATGCCGGCGGAGAACACGATCATGTCGGTCTCCAGGTGGCTGCCATCGGCGAACACCATGCGGTGGCGGGCCTCGGTGCCGTCAATGATCTCCAGCGTGTTCTTTTGGGTGTGGACCTGCACGCCGAGTTCCTCGATCTTGTGGCGCAGCACGCGGCCACCACCTTCGTCGATCTGCACGGCCATCAACCTGGGGGCGAACTCCACCACATGAGTCTGGAGCCCCAGATCGCGCAAGGCCTTGCCGCATTCCAGGCCCAGCAGACCACCGCCCACCACCACGCCCGTCTTTGAGCGTGCGCCGCAGGCCTGCATGGCCTCCAGGTCTTCAATCGTGCGGTAGACGAAGCAGTCGGCACGCTCGCGCCCAGGCACGGGCGGAACGAAAGGAGTGGAGCCGGTGGCCAGCACCAGCTTGTCGTACGGGAGGATCTCGCCGTGATTGGTGGTGACGGTGCGCGCTACGCGATCGATCACCGCTGCATGCGCCGCCAGGCGCAAGGTGATGCCTGTGCGCTCGAAGAAGCCGGCTTCAACCAGTGAGAGATCTTCGGCAGACTTGCCGGCGAAAAACTCCGACAGGTGAACGCGGTCATAGGCCGGGCGCACCTCTTCGCACAGGACGGTGACGTGGGCGTCTTGCAGCCCGGCATCTGCCAGGCTCTCCAGAAATTTGTGGCCAACCATGCCATGACCAACGACGACGATCTTCATGTGTACTCCTGCGACGGTAGCGGACGGCAACCCTGGCGGACGAGCGAGGGTTGCTCGCATCAGCCCGGATTACTGAAATCCAAAGGGGGATGAACAACCGGAGCCGCCAACCTGGATTGATGGCATCCGACTGATATCCGCCGTCGTTAGCGGAGACCATGTGCGTGCGCTGAGGCGACGATACCTGCGGGCACACTGTTGAAAAAGCAATATGTGTGCCAGGCAAGATGCCCGTCAGCGCGTGTGGAATGGCCGATGGCGGCGCCTTGAATGCACCAGGTCAGTGGGGTATCAAGGTGGTGCGCACTGAAGTGGTGCGGTGAGTGGTCAGACAGACCCCGCGCGGTGCTCGACCGGCAGCCCGAGTTGCTGCCACATCAGCATGCCGCCGCGCATATTGGCCACGCGTGTAAAGCCGCCTTGACGCAGGATCACCGTGGCTTGGCCCGAGCGCATGCCAGCGTGACACACCGTGATCACCGGCCGGTCCTGTGGGATCTCGGCCATGCGGCTCTTTAACTCGCTCAAAGGAAGGATCTGCGCTCCTTGGATGCGACCCAGGCGTTCGTCCATCTCTTCGTGCTGGCGCACATCCAGCACCAGCACGTCGGCGATGTGTTCAGACACCCACTCGGGGTCGATCTCATGCAGCCCTGCGTAGGTCTGCCGCACGGGGCCCCAATCCGCCAGTTGCGGCGCCTTGGCGTCCACAGGCTGACCCGAGCGAAAATTGGCCGGCAACGCCACCGCCAATTGCTTGGGGTGCGGCAGGTGCAGGTTCTCCATGAAGCCGACGAAGTCGCGCTCGTCCGCCTGTCCGCCGATGCGCGGGTTGTGCACGCGCTCCTCGCCAACCGACGACATGGTGCGGCCGTTGTAGTCGTGCCCGGGGAAGATCAGGCAGTCGTCTGGCAGGCTGAAGATCT
>JAZJZP010000155.1:2950-6907 GCA_040389805.1 Pseudomonadota bacterium | reverse complement strand
AGCGCAGGCTTGCCGTTCAGGCGGGCGTAGGTGCCGTAGGTCTGAGCCCCCAGCTCCAGACGCGCCACGTCCTTGAGGCGCACCGTCGCGCCATCGGCCTTGGCGCGCAGCACAATGCGGCCGAACTGCTCGACATTCTCCAGCTGGCCATTGACCACCACCGTGGCCGTCATGGTCTGGTCGATCAGGTTGGGGCGATCGCCCAAGGCGCCGGCCGGCACCAGGGCGTTCTGCGCCCTGATCGCGGCATTGACCTCGCTCAGACTCAAGCCAAAGGACATCAGCTTGGCCGGGTCCACCCAGATGCGCATGGCGCGCTCGGTGCCAAACAACTGCACCTGGCCGATGCCGCTCACACGCTGCAGCTCGGGCACGATGTTGCGCGAGGCGTAATCCCCCAGCGCCACCGGGTCGAACGTCGGATCCTTGGATGAGAGCATCACGAACATCAGCACATTGCTGCGCGACTTGTCCACCTTCACGCCTTGCTGCGTCACCGCCGCAGGCAGGCGTGGCGTGGCCCGCGACAGGCGGTTTTGCACGTCCACCTGCGCCAGGTCGATGTTGGTGCCCGTCTCGAAGGTCACCGTGATCTGGCCGGTGCCGTTGGCCTGACTGACCGACTCCATATAGGCCAGCCCGGGCGAGCCATTGAGCTCCTGCTCGATGACGCTGACGACGCTTTCGTCCAGCGTCTTGGCCGAGGCGCCAGGGTAGGTGGCGCTGATGACCACGGAGGGCGGGGCCACCGTGGGGTATTGCGCGATGGGGAGCTTCGTGATCGCCACCCCGCCAAAGATCAGGATGAACAGCGCGATCACCCACGCGAAGATGGGGCGATCAATGAAGAAACGAGGCATGAGCGGCTCCCCTTAGCGCGACGCCGTGGCGGCGGGTGCCGACGCAGCGACGGGGGCCGATGCGGAGGCCGCCTCAGGCTGCCAAGGTACCGCCTTGACCGGCGCCTTCGGGTTCATCATTTTCTGGAAGCCGTCGACCATGACCTGCTCGCCGGACTTCAGGCCCGAGAGCACCACCCAGTGGTTGCCTTGCGCCCCCCCGAGCTTGACCGGGCGCGGCGCCACCATGCCGTCCGCACCCACGACCATCACGGTATCGCCCTGCGCCGAGCGCGTCACGGCCTGCTGGGGCAGCAAGAAACCACCGTCCACCTGCGCCTGCTCCAGACGCACGCGCACATACAGCCCGGGCATCAAGGCGCCATCGGGGTTGGGCACTTCGGCGCGCAAGGACACCTGACCGGAGGTGCTGTCCACGCTCAGATCGGAGAACAGCAGACGCCCTGGCAAGGCGTATTCGGTGCCATCGTCCAATACCACGCGCACGCTGGCCGCTTGCGGGCCACCGGCGCGCTTGAGCTTGCCTTGCGCCAAGGCCTTTTTGAGGTTCATGACCTCATTGGCCGACTGGGTGAAGTTGACATACAAGGGATGCGTTTGCTGGATGAGGGCCAGTTGCGTGGCCTCGCCCTGCCCGACCAGGGCCCCTTCGGTGACCAAAGCCCGCCCGATGCGGCCCGAAATGGGCGCCGTGACCGTGGCGTACCCCAGGTTGATGCGGGCGGTTTGCGCCGCGGCTTGGCTGGAGGCCACATCGGCCTGCGCCTGTCGCTGCGCCACCTGGGCATTGAGGAACTCTTGCGGGCTGATGGCCTTGGCAGCCTGCAAAGGCTTGTAGCGCTCCAGCAGGGCTGTGGCCTGCGTCAGGTTGGCTTCGGCCTTGGCCTGGGCGGCCAGCACACTGTCCAGCATGGCCTTGTAGGTGCTGGGATCAATCTGAAACAAGGGCTGGCCGGCCTTGACGTCCGAGCCTTCGGCAAAGAGACGCTTTTGAACAATGCCGGCCACACGGGCGCGCACTTGTGCCTCGCGAGAGGCCTCCAGCCGTCCGGGCAACTCGGTGATCACGGGCACGCTCTGCAGCTGCACGGTGATGACCCCCACCTGAGCCGGCGGCATGCTGCCCCCCGGCGCACCCGCAGGGGCCGAGCCGGACTTGGGGCCACAGGCGCTGAGCACGCCAGCCACCAGGAGCACAACCGCCAGCGTCGCAACGCGTGGAAAACCTTCAATGTCAGGGCGCGCCATCGATCACCTCGTTAGATACTTGTCTGGTCAATTAATTACACGGACTATACATACATTCTCGGATGTATGCACGGAACTCGGTCACAATCACGGCCATGCGCCGCACCAAAGAAGACGCCCTGCTGACGAAAGAAAAACTGCTCGACACGGCAGAACTGCTGTTTGCCGACCAGGGGGTGTCACAAACGTCGTTGCAAAAAATTGCGCAGGCTGCCGGAGTGACCCGAGGCGCCATTTACTGGCACTTCAAAGACAAGGCGGCTTTGTTCAACGCCATGATGGAGCGCACCACGCTGCCCATGGAGGAAACGCTCCACCGTGTCGGCAACGATCGCTCCGACACCCCGCTGGATCAGGTGCGCGCCTCGGTGCTGGACGCCTTGAACCGCATTGTCACGGAACCCCATACCCGTCGGGTCTTTGACATTGCCACCCACAAGGTTGAGTACGTGGACGAACTCAGCGATGTGCGAGCACGCCACCTGCGAGTGCACCTGGGCTGCCGCGCCCACATCGAATCGGCGTTGAAACATGCCCAGTCACTCGGGCAACTGGCCCCTCAACCCAGTGCGCGCGTCATGACCGTGGGCCTGCTGGCCCTCATCGATGGCCTGATCAATACCTGGATGCTGGACCCGGACCTGTTTCACCTCACCCACACCGGCGCCCAGACCATCGACCTGTACGTCAACGGTCTCAAGGCCGGACTGGCCTGATCAGCGCGGCAAAACCAGGCCGTCACTGCTTTCATCCAGCCCATCCGCGTCCAAATGGCGCGTATCGGCCCAGCCCAGCAAGCTGAAACCCTCTAGGCTGTAGAGCAAACGGTTGATGCTGGCATTGGCAATCGTCCAGGTTCGCGGCGCCTGCAGAGGCACCCGGTTGGCGGCGCGGTAAAAACAATCGAGCACGCCCCCATGGGCCACCAGGGCCACGGTCTGGCCAGGGTGGCGTTGGGCCAGCCGTTCGGCCGTACCGACGCAACGCTCGTAAAACAGTTGCAGGGTTTCGCCACCATCGGGCCCATAGCCCGGATCACGCTCGCGCCAGCGGCGACCTTCGTCCGGCCATTGCGCAGCCACTTCAACCTGCGTCATGCCCTCCAGGCGACCAAAGTGACGCTCGCGCAAGCCGGCATCGGTTTGCAAGGACACGCCAGCGGCAGCGGCCACGGCACGGGCCGTTTCAGCCGCCCGTTGCAGGTCGCTGGCGTAGAGCGCATCAATGCCCTCATCGGCCAAGGCCTGTGCCAAGCGAGCCGCCTGCCAACGGCCGTTGTCGTTCAATGGAATATCGGTATGCCCTTGGATGCGGGACGTTTGGTTCCAGTCCGTCTCACCATGGCGAATGACCAACAAGCGCGTGATGTGATTGCTCATGCGGACTTACACCTCCCACACCACCGGCTGGTCCACCGCCAAGGAACGCTCAATCATCTGAATCAAAGGCCAGGCGCGGCGATGCAGGCTGACAGCGGACTCGTCCTGCATCGCTTCAGGCTCCGCGTCCAGAGACTCCGGCTTGACCTGGCCAGACACGGCCACGTCATCCGACAAGGCCTGCAACACCACCAACGCAGCGGGCATGTCCTTGGGCTCCAGGATGCCCGCCTGAGCCACGTCCTTGCCCAGTACTCTGAGCAATTCGTGGGCATGCTGAGACAGCATCACCAGATCAGGAGCAGCTTTTGATTTGAACTTAATGGCCATGATGGGCACCTCCATGGTCATTGTGCCCGTCAAGCCGGCGCCCGTCTTGAATCCCTCTGACGCAAACCATAGATTGCCATCGCCTTGATGAACGATTCGGCGCTGCGCTCAATCACGAAGCGCTTGTTGAAGCACGCCTC
>JAZJZP010000155.1:0-2940 GCA_040389805.1 Pseudomonadota bacterium | reverse complement strand
CCGGGGTCTGAACCCAGCGCTCAATGAGTCGACCGGTGCCCTCCAGGTCATCGGTGTCCACCAGTCCGCCTCCGGCCTGCTGCACCTCGCGCCAGATATTGACCTGGTTCGAGATCAGGACCGGCACCCCACAAGCGAGGGCCTCAGCCACCGCGATGCCAAAGTTCTCTTGGTGAGAGGGCAGGATGAAAGCCTCGGCGGTTCGAAATGCGCCCCACTTCAGATCACCCGACACCATGCCGGTCCATGTGATCCGATCGGTCAACCCCAGGCTCTGCGCCATGTCCTTCATCTGCTGTCCATACAGATCATCGGCCGGACCTGCCATGACCAAGTGCAGGTCTTGTGTCAGGTCAGCGCTGAGTTTTTTGAGCGTCTGCGCAAAGGCGGTCAACAAGAGATCCGGCCCCTTCTTGACATGCACGCGCCCCAGAAACAGCAGGCAACGTTTGTTCGCCAAATACGGGAACTGCTGCAAAAACAGCTGGCGTTGAAGCTCAGCGTCTCCAGGCGGCGCGCTGGTGCCGTAGTTCACCACGTACTCGTCGGCTCGATAGAGCCAAAACGATTGCCGCGCCAGTCGCCGCTCGTCTTCACAGGTGAAGAGCACGGCGGTCGCATCGCGCAAGACACGGTACTCGGCCCACGGCCAGTACAACCATTTCTTGAGGTGCTTGAGCGGATAGGTGCGTTTAAACCACGGGTCCAACATGCCATGGGTATAAACGAAATAGGGCGTGGGCGATCCTTGCAGCGCACGCCATGCCGCGAAGGAGTGGTACTGCCAGATCCCGTTCACGATCACCACGTCATAGTGGCTGCGATTCGCGCGCAACCAAGGCACCAGCTTGGGCGAATAGCCATAGCTGGTCTTGCCCGGCCCCATGGCATGGCACTTGAGCGGGCAGGACGCCACCCATGGACTCTTCGGATCGTCCAGCGAGACGACCTCCACGGTGTGCCCCTGACGCAGGTTCACGGCGGACAGCTGTTTGACCCCTTCGATGGGGCCGCCTCCCACCGGGTTGACGGAGGAGATGCAATGAAGAATGCGAAATGACATGAAACGAAGGCCTTGTCTTAACTGGATGAAACGCCTTCGACGCCCGCCTGGGCATACCTCTGACGGGCGCAATCCGGGCAGACCTTGTGCTGAGGATCCGCGCCCCCGTGCTCGCACAGATAACTGTCAAACGTCTGCCAATAGCCATTGCGTGCACCAATGCGATGGCATTGCGTGCAAATGGGCAAGGGCCCTGAAAACGCCTCTAAGCGCTTGCGATTCACCGCCAAGGTTGACTGGGTGTAATGCACCCCCACCACCACACACATAAAAAACGCCAAGCGATTCAGCGCATTCCAGTAGACCACCCAGGGGCCGCTGTAATGATGGCCCGTCGCCATGTCGGCGATCACCCAGACGGTGGCACACAACAAGGCCACCAGGCTTCCGCCGCGCCATCCAAAAAAACGCATCGACAAAACGATCGGCAACACATAGACCACAAAGACCGACACCTCGTAGCCGGTGACGTAGTCAAGCAAGCCACACAGGGCCAACGACGCCACGATCAGCAACACCGCGCCTGAAGGCGAAAGGTGACGGGAGGGCGTCGATCCGAGAGGGCTGGTTGTCTTCATCATCAAGGTGGTCGATTGGCAGGACTCAAGCCTAGCCCGGCACTGTGACAACTTGGTGATCACCCCCCTGTTCATCGCTTACAAATAAAGACCACAAAAAATAGTCGGCTTTACTGATGCGATGAATTGTCACAGCAGCTCCCTACACTCCGCTCCAACCTGATGCAGGACCTGCCATCAAGCATCGTTTTAGAACCCTCACCGTGCGACCCATGCCGTATTCATTCAGGAGCTGCCCATGACTTTCGAGCAGCTGTTTTCCGTCCTCAGAGCGCGCTGGATCGTGGCTTTGAGTGTGTTCCTTCTGGTGGTGGGCTCCGTGTCTGCCATCACCTTGCTCAAAGCCAAAACTTACACCGCCACAGGCTCCGTGGTCGTCGACATCAAGTCACCCGACCCCATTGCCGGCATGGTGCTCGCGGGTGCGGCCTCACCCAGCTATCTGATGACGCAGATTGACGTCCTGACCAGCCAGCGCGTGGCCCTCAAGGTGGTGTCGGACATGAAGCTCTACGAGGTGCCCTCACTTCGTGAAAACTGGATGAAGTCCACCAAGGGCATCGGCGATTTCAAAGGCTGGCTGGCTGACATGTTCCGCCACTCATTGGACGTGCACCCCTCACGTGGCTCCAACGTGATCAACGTGGCGTTCACCGGCTCAGACCCGCAATTCGCAGCCGCCATCACCAACGCGTTCATCAAGGCCTACCTTGATGTCAACCAGCAACTTCGCACGGATCCAGCCAAACAGTACAGCCGCTTCTTCGACGAAAACGGCAAACAGTTGCGTGAGCAGTTTGAGCTAGCGCAGGCCAAGCTGTCGGAGTTTCAGCAAAAGCAGGGCCTGGTCGTCACCGACGAGCGGCTGGACGTTGAAATGACCCGCTTGAACGAGCTGTCTTCTCAGCAAGTGCAAATGCAGTCGGCGGTGATGGACTCGGGCAGCCGCCAAGCCGCCGTCAATGCGCAGGGCGACAAGACACAAGACGTGATGATGAACCCCCTGGTCAGCACGCTCAAGACCAATCTGACCCAGCAGGAAAACCAACTGGAGTTGTTGAGCACCAAGCTGGGCGATGAACATCCGCAAGTGAAGGAGTTGCGCAACAGCATCACCGACATGCGCAAAAAGCTGGACACCGAAGTTCGCCGCGTCAGCAGCAGTTTTGGCATCAGCAACTCGGTCAACGTCTCCCGAGAAAACCAGATTCGCACAGCACTGGAGGCACAACGCAACAAGGTGCTCAAGATGAAGGCCATCCGCGATCAGGCCGTCATGCTGGAGCGCGACGCAGAAAA
>JAZJZP010000154.1:1248-2229 GCA_040389805.1 Pseudomonadota bacterium | reverse complement strand
CTGCCACCGCCCTCTTCGCCGCAGGCTTGGCCAACGCAGCGCCGATGACCTTGGCAGGTGACGGTCTCAATCTGTTCCTCGCACCGCACCTCGCAATGTTTACCCAAGGCAGCGCCACACTGTCCTTCAGCCCTGACCTGCTGGCCACGCTAGACGTCCTCCAAGCGACCGTCACACCCTATGGCACGACCCACATGGATACCGATGGCTTTTACGTTGACGTCTCGTTGTCAGCACCTATCACATCGTTGACGATTGAACGCACCACCAATGCGGCGTTGAGCACAGCACGACCAGTGGGGCCACCCTGACCACAGCTGCTGCAGCCCACGTATCCACCGGTGGCAGCATCACCGTGACCGATCTGAACGTGGATTTCCTCCACAAGAAGGTCTACGCCACGATCATCGGCGCCAACGGCGTGAATACATTGACCAACTTTTACCTGTGGGATATCGCCACCATCACGGGGGAGACCACGGTGACGCCGCGCAGTGGCAGCTTCCAGACCCAGTTGTCAGGCCTGTCGATCACCACCGCTGGCCGCAACACCTTCGGGCAAGCGCTGGGCTTGCTCACCACGGGCAAAAATGCGCTGGCTGGCATGACCGATTTTGGCACCCTCAATGTGGTGATCACGAGCCAGCCCCTCCCCGAGCCTTCAACCTATGCCTTGATGACCTTGGGCTTGGTTGGCATGGGCATGGCGGCACGACGCCGCGCCAAGTAAGCCACTGAAACCACGGCTCAAAAGCCGCCCCGTTCGTCGCAAGACACTGCATGGCACGGACAAGGCCATGCGACAAACCGGGACGGTATGCAACGCAAATACAAAGCAACGGCACGCCGAGAGACTGGCGGTCACGTTCTCGCTGAAGTTGATCACGATCGACGAATTGGCCGGGATGTTCGATGCCCCGTTCGCGGGCACTGAACTGATCACCGACGGCGCCGTGTCGCCGACAACCGCTGTCCCGAAGG
>JAZJZP010000154.1:412-1238 GCA_040389805.1 Pseudomonadota bacterium | reverse complement strand
GGTAAACCAACCCCCTGCTTGAGTGGGGATTCTCCTTGTCGGTCAAGGGGTAAACCCATTGACGTTGCATGTCGCAAAAACATAAGCTCGTACGACGTGCCGCGACAGCTTAAAACCCGACATGGCATCTAACGGCAGTCCTTCAATACAAAGGAACGCATGACGTAATTTGCATTCATGAGCTTGGTGACCACAACAATGTCTCGCTTTCAATTTGTCACGATTTAACTCTCGCTGCTAACACTTTCGAATGAACCAAGTCTAACGTTTTTAAAAAAATAGACTACTCTCGCCTCTCACGCTAAAGCGTGAAATAGATACCGACCTCAATGGAATTCGCGGCCGCCTTGAGGATTTCGGATTAATACAAAAATGGGCTCGCATTTAGTTCTATATAGGGAACAAGCATGAAAAACTTCACCATCAAATCCATCGTGGCAGCTGCCGCATTCGTTGCTGCCGGTGTTGCTAACGCAGCCGTCCTCAATGTCCCCACGGACGGCACCACCGTCACCATGGGCGTGACCGCGACAGGCACTGGCTCCTTGTCTTTCCACGTTGACCTGCTGGCCGCACTGGACGTCGGTCAAGTTTCCGTCGATGGTTTTGGCGCCGCCACCGCCACCGTGATCAAAGATAGCGATGGCTTCTACGTCGAAGCATCGGCGTCCGCACCCATGACCAGCCTGAATATCGACACCGTGACCGGCAATGTGCTGTCGGTTGCAACCATCGGTGGCGCTACCCAGACCTCCCCAGTGGTCAAGAAGGTGTCTACGGGCGGCACGCTGACCGTCTCTGACCTGAACGTTGACCTGACCGCCAA
>JAZJZP010000154.1:0-402 GCA_040389805.1 Pseudomonadota bacterium | reverse complement strand
GTCTTCGCGACAATCATCGGCGCCAACGGCGTGGGCACATTGAGCAACGTCTATCTGTGGGATATCGGCACCATCACTGGCGCCACTTCCTTCGCTGGCGTCGGCACTTACAATACCGAACTGTCTGGCCTGTCCATCACCACTGAAGGTTTCAATCTGTTCGTGAAGTCCCTGGGCTTGCTGACCACGGGCAAAAATGCCTTGGCTGGCGTGACCGACTACGGCACAATCAGCTCGACCATCATTGCCACGGCCGCTCCGGTCCCAGCAGTTCCTGAGCCAGCTACCTACGCTTACCTGATCGGTGGCCTGGCCATCGTCGGCATGAGCCTGCGTCGCCGCGCCAAGTAATCAGATAGAAATAAAGCCAAAGATAATCTTTGGCTTACCAAAAACAGCCCA
>JAZJZP010000153.1:7147-9362 GCA_040389805.1 Pseudomonadota bacterium | reverse complement strand
TGATGATTCGGTGGTAGCGCAGCTTCTCGGGGTTGAAGTCGTCGGTGCCACCACCCTTGCCGATGCCGGTACCCAGCGCCGTGATCAGCGTGATGATTTCATTGCTGGTCAGCAGCTTTTCGTAGCGGGCTTTTTCAACGTTCAAAATCTTGCCGCGCAAGGGCAAGATGGCCTGGAACTTACGGTCCCGACCTTGTTTGGCGGAGCCTCCGGCGGAGTCACCCTCGACGATATAGATTTCGCACAGCGCGGGGTCTTTTTCTTGGCAGTCGGCCAGTTTGCCGGGCAAGCCCATGCCGTCAAGCACGCCTTTGCGGCGGGTCATTTCACGGGCCTTGCGGGCCGCTTCACGGGCACGCGCTGCATCCACAATCTTGTTGCAGATGATCTTGGCGTCGATCGGGATCTCCAGCAAGAAATCAGTGAGCAGACGCCCCACAATGTCTTCGACCGGGGCGCGCACTTCGCTGGACACCAGCTTGTCTTTGGTCTGGCTGCTGAACTTGGGCTCTGGCACCTTGACGCTGACCACGCAGGCCAGGCCTTCGCGCATGTCGTCGCCGGCCACTTCAACCTTGGCCTTCTTGGCCAGGTCGTTGTCTTCGATGTACTTGTTGATGACGCGGGTCATGGCCGCACGCAGGCCGGTCAGGTGGGTGCCACCGTCACGCTGCGGGATGTTGTTGGTGAAGCAGAGCACGTTCTCGTTGTAGCTCTCGTTCCACTGCATCGCCACTTCCACACCCACATTGGTGCCGAACTCGGACAGCTTGTCGCCCTGGGCATGGAAAACCGTCGGGTTGAGGATTTTCTTGCCGTTGTTGATGTATTCAACAAAGCCCTTGACCCCACCTTCGTAGGCAAAATTGTCTTCTTTGTTGTTGCGCTCATCGACCAGGCGGATCTTCACGCCGTTGTTCAAGAACGAGAGCTCGCGCAGCCGTTTGGCCAGAATCTCGTAGTGAAAGTCGATGTTATTAAAAATCTCGTCATCGGGCAAAAAGTGCACTTCGGTGCCGCGCTTTTCGGTGTCCCCTGTGATGCGCATGGGGCTGATTTCAAAGCCGTCGCGCACCTCGATCACGCGGTCTTGCGGGATGCCTTGCTTGAACTCAATCAGGTGGGCCTTGCCATCGCGGCGCACCGTCAGGCGCAGCCATTTGGACAGCGCGTTCACGCAGCTCACGCCCACGCCGTGCAGGCCGCCTGACACCTTGTAGCTGTTCTGGTTGAACTTGCCGCCCGCGTGCAGCTCGGTCAGGGCGATTTCAGCGGCCGAGCGCTTGGGCTCGTGCTTATCGTCCATCTTGACCCCGGTCGGGATGCCCCGGCCGTTGTCGGTCACGCTGATCGAGTTGTCGGTGTGGATGGTGACAACGATGTCATCGCAATGGCCCGCCAGGGCTTCGTCGATGGAGTTGTCGACCACTTCGAACACCAGGTGGTGCAAGCCCGTGCCGTCCGACGTGTCGCCGATGTACATGCCCGGGCGCTTGCGCACCGCTTCCAGGCCTTCCAGGATCTGAATGCTGCCTTCGCCATAGCCCGCCGAGATTTGTGCCTCGGTTTGCGGCACCACGGGTTCGGGTGTTGGTTCAGCTTGTTGGTCGGGTTGCGTGGATTCGGTCATGGACGGCCCAGAAAAGAAAAGAGCCCGAACAAGGTTGTCCGGGCTCCGATATTTTAGCGTCTTTCCCCTCGGGTTACCGGGAGCGAACGGCTAGGGAAACTCAGGTTTGGCGAAACGCTCTTGTGTTCTCTTTCAACACAATGATTTCAATCTTTAAGCTTAGTGGTCGTAGTAGAGGGGCCACTTTGATGTGCATAACGCCAGTTTGTTGTTTGCTGGCTTGCAGTTAGCCTCAGGATAAGACTGTGGATACCACCCTGGGTCGCTGTCGGGCTCACAGACAACAACTTTTAAAACCAGCCATGGGCTGTGGATAAGTAGGCCCTTGTCCTTTATTTATCCACAACTTTGTTGGCTTGACATCGGGGCCTTAAATGCGCATGGGCATCACGACGTACTTGAAACCTTCAATCTCCGGATTGGTGATCAGGGCAGAGCTGTTCGCGTCGTGCAAGGACACGGTCACCATGTCCTGGCTCATGTTGGCCAGCACGTCCATCAAATAGCCGACGTTGAAGCCAATTTCAAAGCTGTCGCCACCGTAATCGATGTCGAGTTCTTCTTTCGCTTCTTCTTGCTCGGCAT
>JAZJZP010000153.1:4274-7137 GCA_040389805.1 Pseudomonadota bacterium | reverse complement strand
TGGAGGCGATGCCCAAGGTGCCAGGCGAGACGTTCAGGCGCACTCCTTTGAACTTCTCGCTGGTCAGGATGGCGGCGCGTTGTAGGCTGGACAACAAGGTTGCACGGCCCAGCGTGATGTGGTTGCGGTGGTTCTTGGGCACCACGCGGTTGTAGTCGGGGAACTTGCCCTCGACCAGCTTAGTCACGAACTCAAGACCTGCAAAGTTGAACTTGGCCTGGTTACCGGCAAAGCGCATCTCGATTTGCTGTTCTTCTTCGGACCCCTTGGGATCATCCTTCAGGAGGCGTTGCAGCTCCAGCACGGTCTTGCGCGGCAGGATGACTTCCTGCTTGGGCATTTCGACTTCCAGCGTGGCTTGTGCCAGGGCCAGTCGGTGCCCGTCGGTCGCGACCAGGGTCAAGGTCTTGCCTTCAGCGACGAACAAAATGCCGTTGAGGTAGTAGCGGATATCGTGCACCGCCATCGAGAAGTGCACTTGGCTGATCAGACTCTTGAGCGTTTTTTGCGGCACGCTGAAGGCGGGGCCAAAGTCGATGGCCTCTTGCACCAAGGGGAAGTCGTCGGCGGGCAGCGTTTGCAGCGTGAAGCGGCTTTTGCCCGCTTGCAGCGTCAGCTTGGCCTGGTTGGCGGTGAGTGAAACGATCTGGTCGCTGGGCAGACTTTTGAGGATGTCGATGAGTTTTTTGGCGCCCACGGTGACGGCGTAGTTGCCGCTGTCGCCATCGAGCTGCGCTGCAGTGCGCACCTGAATTTCAAGATCGCTGGTGGTGAATTCGACCGACTCGCCCGTTTTGCGAATCAGCACGTTTGCCAAGATGGGCAGAGTATGGCGACGTTCGACGATCCCGGCAACCACTTGGAGGGCTGAGAGAACTTTTTCCTGAGCTGCTTTCAAGACAATCATTTCATTCTTTCAAATTGGTCGTCGTAGTAGAGGGCCACATTTTTTGTGCATAACGCTATTTTCTCTTGTTCCGGCAAGCATTTAGCCTCGGGACAAGCCTGTGTGTACAACCCTTGATTGTTCAGGGGTCAACAGACAACAACTTTTGGAAATGGCAAAGTCCTGTGGATAAGTAGTGCCTTGTCCTTTATTTATCCACAACCTTGTTGACTTGACAGTTGTCATCCTTTGAGTGTCTGTTCTAACACGTGCAGTTGCTGGTTCAATTCGGTGTCTTTGCCACGCTCGCCCCCAATTTTTCGCACTGCGTGCAGCACCGTGGTGTGGTCGCGACCCCCAAAGAGCTCGCCAATCTCGGGCAGGCTCTTTTGGGTCAGTTCCTTGGCCAGGTACATGGCAATTTGACGCGGGCGGGCGATGCTGGCGGGGCGCTTCTTGCTGTACATGTCCGCCACCTTGATCTTGTAGAAGTCGGCCACCGTTTTCTGGATGTTCTCGACGCCAATCTGGCGGTTCTGGATGGACAGCAGGTCCTTGAGGGCTTCGCGGGCTAGGGCAATGGTGATTTCTTTGTGGCTGAACTTGGCAAACGCCAGTACTTTGCGCAGCGCGCCTTCAAGCTCGCGCACGTTGGCGCGCACGTTTTTGGCGATGAAAAACGCCACGTCCTCGGGCATTGTGATGGCTTCGAGCTCGGCTTTTCGGATCAGGATGGCCACGCGCATTTCGAGCTCGGGCGGCTCAATGGCGACGGTCAGGCCCGCGTCAAAACGGGAGGTGAGGCGCTCATCAATGTTGACCAGACCCTTGGGATAGGTGTCGCTGGTCATGATGATGTGGGCCTTCTTGGCCAGCAGGGCTTCGAAGGCGTTGAAGAATTCTTCTTGCGTGCGGTCTTTGCCCGCGAAGAACTGAACGTCGTCGATCAGCAACAGATCGAGCGAGTGGTACTTGGCCTTGAGCTCGTCAAAGGTCTTGCGCTGGTAGTTCTTGACCACGTCGGAGATGAACTGCTCGGCGTGCAGGTACAGGATGCGCGCGTTGGGCTTGTCCACCAGCAGGGCGTTGCCCACGGCGTTCATCAAGTGGGTTTTGCCCAGGCCGACGCCGCCATAGATGAACAAGGGGTTGTACATGACGCCCGGCGCACCCGCCACGTGCAGTGCGGCCGTGCGGGCCATCTGGTTGGCGCGTCCGGGCACCAGCGTGTCGAAGGTCAAGGCAGGGTTGAGGCCCATGACTTGCGGGTGGGCACGGGGGCTGGACTCTTGAGCGCGCTGGCCGTAGCCATTGCCATAGCCCTGGTGGCTGGGGCTGCCTTGCGTGACATTGCCGTGTTGCCCGGTCTGGGCGTGGTAGCTGGCGGGCAGGGCATTGGCGGGCAGCGCCAGGCCGTTGGGGGCACCCATGCCGGGCATGCCCATGGTGGGGCGAGCGGGGGCGGCACGGGGGGCCAGGGCCAGGTCAATCTTGACCGGGCCGCCGGTCAACTCACCAACGATGGACTCAAGGCGCGCGCTGTATTGCGTGCGGATCCAGTCGAGCATGAAACGGTTGGCCACGCGGACGCTGACCACCGTTTCGCCGTTGAGCAGAGAGATTTCTGCGGGCGGCAGGGGCCGGATCCAGGTGTTGAATTGTTGTTCAGGCAGCTCGGTGGCCAGGCGCTCGCAACTGCGTTGCCAGAGAGAGGCCAGATCGGGCGCTTGGTGACTTGTGGTGCTGGAGTCAAAAGAACTCATGTTGTGGACAAGTCCTTACGTTGGCCGCGAATTCTAAGCGGGACTGAGGGACTTGGGAACAGGTTATCCACAGTTTTTTACCCAGACTTATCCAAGGTTCTGCGCAGATCCCGTGCTTGAAGGCGTTGACCAATGCCCGAAGTTTTGGTGTAATCGCGGGTTCGACCGGGCTCAGACCGGATTCTTGGCGGCAATTGAATCGCCAAGACAAGAG
>JAZJZP010000153.1:0-4264 GCA_040389805.1 Pseudomonadota bacterium | reverse complement strand
GAAACGCACGTACCAACCCTCCAAGACCCGCCGCGCTCGCACCCACGGTTTCCTGGTCCGCATGAAGACCAAGGGTGGCCGCAAGGTCATCAATTCACGCCGCGCCAAAGGCCGTGCTCGTCTGGCTGTCTAAGTTTGATGGGGTTTTTTCAGCCCCACACTTGTTGACCATCCTGCGAACATTGTGCGCACGCCCAGCCTAAAAGCCTCTGATTTTCAAAGGGCTTTGGGCACGCGTCCCGTGGCGCGGACCAGCCATTTCATGTTGCACCACGTGCCACATGTTGAGGCGCCGCTGGCTCCTGCCCCGGACCTGCTTCCTCCCGACGCACCTGAGTTGTCCACAGCCCAGGCCGGTGAGGCGTTGGCGTTTGTGGATGACTCGTCTTCGCTGACCGAGTTGCCCCTGTGGCGACTCGGTTTGGTGCTGCCCAAAAAACTTGCCCGCCGTTCGGTGACGCGCTCTTTGCTGCGTCACCAGATTCGCGCGTCGGTGTCTCGGTACGCCCCTGCAGTGGCCGTGGCCGGGTGGGGTCCTGACCATCCCGGTGATGCCTGGGTGGTGCGTTTGCGCGCGCCTTTTGACCGCAAGCAATTTCCCAGTGCCGCCTCTGAAGCGCTCAACCGTGAGGTGCGCCTCGAACTCGACGCCCTCTGGGATGCGCTGTGCGCCAAAAAACCGCCGGTGGCGGTGAGCAGGAGTCCCTGATGGCGCTGCTGCGGTGGCTGCGTTCTGGGATACTCGCGGTGCTGTTGGCCCTGGTGAAGGGCTATCGTTTTTTCCTGAGCCCCTGGTTGGGCTCGGCTTGCCGTTTTACCCCCACGTGTTCCCTGTATGCCGTGCAGGCGCTTGAGCGCCATGGTCCGGCTGCGGGGTCTTACCTGGCGGCGCGGCGCTTGTTGCGCTGCCACCCGGGTTGCGCTGGCGGGCACGATCCTGTGCCTGAACAGCGCGTGGGGCTGTTTTCTTTCTCCAACGTTCCGTCTGATCAAGCTCACCCATGAATGATTTGCGTCGAACCCTGTTGTGGTCGGTGTTTGCCGTCTCACTGTTGATGATGTGGGACGGATGGCTGCGCCATTCGGGCCAACCTTCGTTGTTTGCACCACCCCCACCGGCTGCGGTGGAGGTGGCCTCCAGCGCGACTGGCGCGGGGGGTGCTGGCACCGTGCCTGTTCCTGCCAGCAGTGGCAGTGCGGCCGCTGCGCCACTGGCGGCTGCTGGGGCGAGTGCCCCGGCACCGGGCGTGCCTCATGAGTTGCTGACCATCACCACCGACGTGGTCAAGGCCACGCTGGACACCCAGGGCGGCAACCTGGTCAAGGTGGAGTTGCTCCAGCATTTGGACCAAAACGATGCCAGCAAAAATGTGGTCGTTCTGGATCAAACCGGCAACCACACGTATGTCGCGCAAACGGGTCTGGTCGGCGGCACGCCAGCAGAAGGCCTGCCGACGCACCTGACGCCCATGACGGTGCTCTCCACCGAGCGCACCTTGGCCGATGGCGCTTCAGTGCTGGTGGTCAAGCTGGAGTCGGCACCCGTGGGCGGCGTCAAGTTGGCCAAGACCTACACCTTCAAGCGTGGCGACTACGCCATTGGCGTCAAGCAAGATGTGGTGAACACCTCGGCGGCCACGGTGAGCCCGCAGCTGTATCTGCAACTGGTGCGTGATGGCAGCCAGCCGGTGCATGCGGGCCCCAGCTTCCTGATGGGCCCCCAGGCGTACACCGGCATGGCCGTGTATTCGGGCAAGGCGCATTACCAGAAGGTCGACTTTGAGTCGATTGACAAGAACAAAGCCGAGTTTGAAAAGGCCGACCAGAATGGTTGGGTGGCCATGGTGCAGCACTACTTTGCATCGGCCTGGCTGCACAACGAGGCGACGCCTCGCGAGTTCTTTGTCAAGAAGCTAGACAACAATTTGTACGCGGCGGGCATGTTGTTCCCGCTGGGCGAGGTGGCCGCGGGTCAAAGCAAATCGTTTGATGCGACCTTGTTCGTTGGCCCGCAAGAAGAAAAGAAGCTGTCTGCGCTGGCCCCTGGTCTGGAGCTGGTCAAGGACTATGGCTGGCAGCGCGTGTTGGCCGAGCCCTTGTTCTGGCTGCTGGATCAGTTGCACACCTTGATCGGCAACTGGGGCTGGGCTATTGTGGCGCTGGTCGTGTTGCTCAAGGCCGCGTTCTACTGGCTCAATGCCAAGGCCTACCAGTCCATGGCCAAGATGAAGGCGCTGAACCCGCGCATCCAGGCGATGCGCGAGAGCATGAAAGACAATCCGCAGCAAATGCAGCAGGAGATGCTGAAGATTTACCGCGAAGAGAAGGTCAACCCGATTGGTGGGTGCTTGCCGATCGTGATCCAGATCCCCGTGTTCATCTCGCTCTACACGGTGCTGTTGTCGACGGTGGAGATGCGCAATGCGCCTTGGATCGGTTGGATTCATGACCTGTCGGTCAAAGACCCGCTGTTTGTGCTGCCAGCCTTGATGACGCTGTCGACGCTGTTGCAAACCTGGCTGAACCCGACGCCACCGGATCCGGTCCAGGCCAAGATGATGTGGATCATGCCGATGCTGTTCTCGGTGATGTTCTTCTTCTTCCCGGCGGGTTTGGTGCTGTACTGGTTGACGAACAACATCTTGTCGATCGCCCAGCAGTGGCTGATCAACCGCAAGATCGAAGCTGCCACGAAGAAGTAGGCCCCAAGCCTTGGCGACAAGGCTTGAAACGAAAAAGCCGCCTGGTGCAAACCAAGGCGGCTTTTTCAATGGACGCCCCGAGCTGGGGGCGGCTCAGTCGCGGGGCTGGCGGTTGAGGATCATGGTGGCTGCCAGCACGGTGGCGATGGCGAGGGGCCAGAGCATGCCGTCGTCCGACGAGGGCACGCCGAGTTGGAGGTAGTCGTTGATCAGCTTGAGCATGGCGGTTCTCCCAGTTGGCATGCGGCCATGGTGACCCGCCTCGGTGAAGCCCTTGTGACGACGCGCTGCACCAAAAGGATCACGGACGGATCACGGACCTCAGGCGGGGGTATGGGTATTGGCCCGCGGGTCGTCCAGGAGGGAGGGGGCGTGTGCGGTTTCAGCGATTTGCTGGCGGGCCTTCAGGCGCTTCCAGATCACCGGCACCGTCAGCTGGCGCCAGAAGTTGTTGACGGGGTAGAAGCGCTCGTTGAACAGGCCCATGTGGTCGGGCCGAGTCCGTCCGCGGGGGTAGACGAAGGTGCCAAACAGGTGGTCCCACAGCATGAAGATGCTGTAGTTCTTGGCCTCGTCGATGCGGTTGGAGTGGTGCCAGCGGTGGATCTCGTTGGTGCCGATCAGGTAGTTGAGCACGCCAAAGCGGAAGTCCACGTTCATGTGGCTGATGGTGGCCAGCACGCTGCCGATCACGCCGCTCATGATGAAGGCCTCGGGCGTCACGCCGGTCTGGAACACCACGAAGGTGGGCAGGATGCGGCGCCAGAGCAGGTCGAGCGGGTGGGCGCGGCTGGCATTGAGCACGCTGAGCCGGTGGGCGCAGTGGTGCACGCTGTGCAGGCGCCAGAAGAAGTCGACCTCGTGGGCCATGCGGTGGGTGACGTAGAACATGAAGTCAAACGTCAGGTACGAAATGGCGACCTGGGCGGCAAAGGGCAGGTGGTGGGCGGCAAGGCGGTCGTCCAGCACGCCGAAGTGGAACAGCAGGCCGGAGCCGGTGGCCGCGACCAGGGCGTGGATGAGCAGGTTGTTGAGGCCGGCCACCGCGAACATGGCGCCGTTGTTGAGCGTGTCGGTGAGCACCTCGCCTGGTTCAAAGTCGTTGGCCTGTTCGGGCCACAGGTATTGCATGCCGGTGCAGAGGATGTAGAAGGGCACGAGGTAGTACATGCCGATGTGGCCGGCATCGAACTGAAAGGCCAGTACGGCCGTGATCCCGCCGAGGACGGAGCCGAACAGGAAGGTCCAGCTGAGGATGAATTTGCGCACAGGTACTCCACAAGACGAATCATTGGATGACTCCGTCTGGAGTTTATGGGCGCAGGGCTGCGCAGGATATTGGTGGCTTCCCCCTGAGGTGAGACCCCCTTGGCGCGCCTGTGCCTGACAATTGCGTTTTTGGCGGAAGAAGCTCTGGCATGACTTGGATGGATCGAAACAGCCCCATCGTGGCGGTGGCCACGGCGCCCGGGCGTGGTGCCGTGGGCATCGTGCGGGTGTCGGGCCGGGGTTTGATGCCGTTGGCGCAGGCCTTGTGTGGCCGCAGCCTGTTGCCGCGCCAG
>JAZJZP010000152.1:31308-36786 GCA_040389805.1 Pseudomonadota bacterium | reverse complement strand
CGAACACTTGCGCCTGGCGGTTCATCATGCCGACAAAGTTCTCGACCGTGCCGCCAATGCCTTCCGCCAGCGCCACCGAGGAGTCGTTGCCGCTTTGCACGATGACGCCCTTGATCAGGTCCTCCACTTTGACGCTGGTGCCGGCGTTGACGAAGGTGCGTGAGGCGCCGGCCATGCCGGTGCGCCAGGCGCGCTCGGACACGGGCAGGGTCTGGTTCAGTTGCAGCTTGCCGCTTTGCAGGGCCTGGAACACCAGATAGGCGGTCATCAGCTTGGTCAGCGATGCGGGTTCGACCGGCTGGTCGGCATTGCGCGACGCCAGGGTCTGACGACTGCTGAGGTCTTGCAAGATGAAGGCACGGGCCGCCACCTCGGGAGCGCGCGGCATGGCCGCGCCAGGGGCGGCAAATGCCGGCACCAATGCTTGTGCCCCAGCGGAGTTGGTCGACACCACGCCGGCCAGCGTCAGGACCGTCAGCACCAAACGACGCAAAGATGAAACCATGAGGTCAGGAACGCCCATACAGCACCACACTAAAAATCACCAGAGGCTGCGCGCAGATGCCGAAGCACCACGGCACGCAAGACCGCCAACTGGCCATGGAAAAAATGCCCCGTCCCCGGAATCACCGTGACGGGCAAGGCCTGGGGACGGGCCCAGGCCAAAATACTGTCCAGGGGCACGACATCGTCTTGTTCGCCCTCGACCACCAGCGTGTGTACGGGCACCGGGGGCACACTGTAACGAGAGGTGGCCGGACTGATCAACACCAACTCTTGCGGCAGGCCTGCGGCGCTCGGGTCGGCCGCACTGGCCTGGGCCAAGCGCGCATAAGCACTGGCCGCCACAAAACCGCCAAACGAAAACCCGGCCAAGGCCACCGGCTTGCCAAGCAAGGTGGGGTCACTTCGCTCGGTTGCAAGGACGGCCAGCAGGTCATCGACTTCACCCACCCCCTCGTCCCACACGCCTTCGGATCGCCCCACGCCACGAAAGTTGAAGCGCACGGCGCGCCACCCCGCCAGCACAAAGGCACGCGCCACGGTATGCACCACCTTGTTGTCCATCGTGCCGCCCATGAGCGGATGCGGGTGCGCAATCACCACCAGCCCCTGCGGGGCCTTGGCCGGATCTTCACGCACCACCTCGATCAGGCCCGCCGGCCCGCTCAGGGTGGTTGACGCCGGTCGGCCCAGCATGGCCGCGCCGTTCAGCGGCCCACGTCGGGTGGCAACACCAGACGCTCGACCACCTCGCCCTTGATCAGGTGCTGCTGCACGATCTCTTCGATGTCGGCGTTGTCCACAAAGGTGTACCAGGTCCCCTCGGGGTAGACCACCGCCACCGGCCCGCCCGCACAGCGGTCCAGGCAACCGGCTTTGTTGACCCGGACCTGACCGGGCCCACTCAAACCGGCAGCCGCCACCAGCTTCTTGCAGTGATCAAAGCCCTCTTTGGCACCATGATCGGCACAGCAGGCCTCTCCGTTGATGCGCTGGTTGAGGCAGAAAAAGATGTGACGTTGGTAATAGCTCATGGGGCGATTTTAGGCAGTTGATACATCGTGGTGCCGCAGATCACGCCCGATCAGACGCGCCAGCAGCCAGGCCAAGGCCACATAGGGCCACAACACCCCGAACCAACGCGACAAGCCATGGAAGCGGATGAAGCGCCCATGTGACCACGAGTCCAGCGACAAGGCGTAGTACGGATCGGGCGACACTTGGTGGATCAGCACCATCAGCGCGATCAGCACCACCACGCCCAGTGCGGCGCAGGTGGTGCGGGAGCGCCCCAGCAACAAGCCTCCCGCCAGTGAACCACACAACAAACCCACCAAGGAGGGCAGGGTCATCCAGGTCAGCGCATGTTCAGGGCCGAAGTTCATGGCCGTGGACACGGTGGTGGTGCCCACACCCATCACCACAGCCCCCGCCAGCAAGAACAAACGCATATTGCGTGGACGAGCGAACGCACAAGCCACGCACATGGGGGCCAGCAGGCCCAGGGCCACCGTGATCGCTTCTCGCGCCAGCAGCCAGTCCGGGTGGCCCAGGAAGGGAGGCGTCACCGCCCAGAGGGTCAAGGGATCGTCGGGCAACAGCCATTGCTGCCAGGGCGTCTGGCTGGTCAAGTCCACCAGCGCGTTGCGCACATGCGGCAGCACCTGTCCTTCGCCCAGCGGCAGTGGCGGAGGAAACAGCAGGCCCAGCGGCCACATCCAGATCAAGGCCAGACCGAAGCCCGCCTGCGGAATGAACCAGCGTTCACGCAGGCGATGCCAGATGTCGACCAGCCCCAGCGCATGCAGGGTCACGGCGACCAGCGCGCCCCAGGCGGTGCCCAGCGTATTGAGCATCCAGTCTGAAATGGAAGGCACCCGCGTCGGCAAGGTGAACTGGATCAGCTCCAGACCATAGGACAAGGCTGACCCCGCGAGCATGGTCAGCAGCGCCGCCACCACCGCAGACCGACCGCTGCGCAGATGGGCCAGGCACATCATGGCCCCCAAGGGCAGGTAGCCCAGCAGATTGCCCGCCAGGTCCGACGGCACTTCATAACTGATCCTGGGAAGAACCCAGCTGAAAACCTGGGGCTCAGGCCAATGCCACCCCGTCAGGGGGTGCAGGGTGGCATAGACGATGAGCGCCACCGCCACCCAGGTGAGTGGCCATGCGGTGCTGCGGTGAACGGACATCAGGCCCCGTGCCGTCAGGCTCAGAAAGGTTTGACCACCACGAGGATGACGATGGCCGCAAACAGCAGCACCGAGACCTCGTTGAAGACACGAAACCAGCGGTGGCTGCGCCGATTGCTGAGTTGCTCGAACTCACGCAAGAGCTTGCGACAGACATGGTGGTAGCCAATGGCACCCGCCACCAAGGCCAGCTTGGCATGCATCCAGCCGTTGCCAGGGCCGCGCCCCACCCCATAGCCCAGCCACAACACCAGCCCGAAGGCCAGGGCCGGCAGCATCAACAGGGACGCGAAACGGGCCAGCTTGCGCGCCATGAGCAGCAAGCGTTCGCGCTCGGCATGGCTGTCTGCCGGCACCATCGCCAGATTGACGAACAAGCGCGGCAGGTAAAACAAGCCGGCAAACCAGCTGGCGACAAAAATAATGTGGAGGGCTTTGATCCAGAGCATGCCCGATTATGGACAAGAGGACTACCGTCGCGGGTCCGGTCAAGCGAACCCAGAAAAAAAAAGAGCCCCGGCAGAGCCGGGGCTGTGAAGCCTTAACGCTGTCATCACGTGTAAGGCACCTGCTCAGGGAGGAAAAGCAGGGAATGAAGGCCTTGCGGCGTATCATTCAGGATCGATTATAGGGGGGTTGGGACGCCGTGTCTTCAGATCACGTCCTAAAAACCTGTCTTTTTACCTATTTTCTTGATCTCTTTGCATTCCTTCACACAGAAGTCACATCTGCCCACGCATGTCCTTCCTGCAACATTTCCCCCAGCACCGCCCGCGCCGAACTCGCCGTGATGACTTCCTGCGCCGCATGGTGCAGGAGCACGCACTAACCTCGCGCGATTTGATCTACCCGGTTTTTGTGTTGGATCAAGACGACGGCACCCAGGAGATTGCGTCCATGCCCGGCGTTTTGCGACAAGGAAGAGGCGCTTTGTGGGCCACCGCCGAAGAGTGCGTGCGCTTGGGCATCCCGGTCATGGCCTTGTTCCCGGTGATCGACCCTGCCCTTAAAACCGCCGACGGCATCGAAGCCCTGAACCCCGACGGCCTGGTGCCGCGCACGGTTCGCGAGCTCAAGCGTCGCTTTCCGACGCTGGGCGTGATGACCGATGTGGCGCTGGACCCCTTCACCACCCACGGGCAGGACGGCTTGCCCGATGCGAACGGCTACATCCTCAATGATGAAACGGTGTCGATGCTGACCCGCCAGGCGCTGGTGCAGGCCGAAGCGGGCGTGGACATCGTGGCACCCAGCGACATGATGGATGGCCGCATCGGTGCCATCCGCCAGGCACTGGAGTCCCAAGGGTTGATCCACACCTGCATCATGGCCTACAGCGCCAAGTACGCCAGCGCCTTTTATGGCCCCTTCCGCGACGCGGTGGGCTCGGCCGCCAACCTGGGCAAGGGCAACAAAAAGGTCTACCAGATGGACCCGGCCAACAGCGACGAAGCCCTGCGCGAAGTGGCGCTGGACATCGCCGAAGGTGCCGACATGGTGATGGTCAAACCCGGCATGCCCTATCTGGACATCGTGCGGCGCGTCAAAGACGAGTTCAAGGTGCCCACCTTTGCCTACCAGGTCAGCGGCGAGTACGCCATGATCAAGGCCGCCGCCCAGAATGGCTGGCTGGACCACAACGCGACCATGATGGAAGCCTTGCTGGCCTTCAAGCGCGCCGGTGCGGACGGGGTGCTGACGTACTTCGCCCTGGACGCCGCCCGCTTGTTGCGCGACTGATCAGGGGGCCTGCGTGCGTTTTTTCTTGATCAATGACCATTTTGAAGAGCTCCCGGGCTGGCCCAGCACTCTGCCCGAACATGGCTTTTTGTGGGTGACCACCGCGCGGCGCGTGTTCGAGGTGCGCCTGACCGAGGTGCAAACGCATTTGCAGCAACTGGCGGGGGGCAGCCTGGTGGACTTGCATGTCGCCGACCTGCTCAACACCCAGTTGCCCTCGCACTACGACTACACCTCCTGGTACGACCTGATGGTGTTTCGGCGCCTGGCGGCGGCGCAGGGCACCGAGCACATGTTCATCGACGATGCGCAAGGCACGGCATCCAGCGCGCGCCAGGCCTTGGCCAGCATCGACACCAGTCCCGTTGGCTTTGCCGTGTTCGACCGGGTGCTGTTGACGGTGCACCCGGCCGACTGTTCGATCCGCGATTTTTTTGAAGCGCGCTTGAACCAGATGGTGAACATCGAGGTCCGCCCCGAAGGGCGCCCTGGCGTCAGCCGCCTGCCCCCCAGCCCGGCCGACCTGATGGTGCGCATCGTCAACCACATGGTCGACAGTTACCTGGACTTGCGCCGATTGCTGACGCGCCAGTTTGGCTACCTGCAACATGAACTGCTCAGCAGCCGCAACCAGTTCACCCACTGGCAGGCCTTGCTAGAGTCGCGCAACGCCTTGCACCAACTGGAGGACACCTGTGAAGACCAGCGCAGCGCGGTGCAGGAGTGGATTGATGCCCTGGACGAATGGCCCACCCCCGCAGAGCCTGCTGCGGCGCGCGAACGTGAGGTGTTGCGCGTGCGCTCACGCGATGTGCAAGAACACATTGAACGGGTGCTGACCCATGTGCGCCGACTGGAGTCCTCGGCGGAAGGGGCGGTGCAGATGCATTTTTCACTGCAAGGCAACCGCACCAACAACATCATGCGCACGCTGACGGTGCTGACCGCCGTGTTCCTGCCGCTGAACCTGATCACCGGCGTGTTCGGCATGAACTTTGACGCCTTGCCGCTGATCCACTCCAAAGCCGGCGTGTGGCTG
>JAZJZP010000152.1:22258-31298 GCA_040389805.1 Pseudomonadota bacterium | reverse complement strand
ATTATTTTTTTCATCAGTTGCTGTTCGGTGCTCTGATCGGCTTGGTGCTGATGTTTCGCAGCAAGCGTTACCTGGGCGACTAGGCGCCCGCCCTAGGCCCGGAGCACCTCGCGGGCCAGGCACAGGTCGTCCCAGACCAAGCCCTTGTCCACCGGGTTGCGCAGCAAGTAGGCCGGGTGGTAGGTGACAACGACGGGCGTGCCCTGCACCTCGTGCACGCGGCCGCGCAGACGTCCGATCGGCTCGCTGGTTTTGAGCAGGGCCTGCGCGGCAAAGCGCCCCATGGCCACAATGACGCGGGGTTGCACCAAGGCCATCTGGCGCATCAGATAAGGCTCGCACTGCGCCACTTCGGCGGGCTGCGGGTTGCGGTTCTCGGGCGGGCGGCACTTGAGCACATTGGCGATGAAGACTTGCTGCGCAGGCCCGGCCTCACCACGCGTCAAGCCCACGGCCTCCAGCATGCGGTCCAGCAACTGACCTGAGCGGCCGACAAAGGGTTGCCCTTGCAGGTCCTCTTGCTCGCCGGGAGCTTCACCGACGATCATGCAGTGCGCCTGGAGGTGGCCCACGCCGAACACCGCCTGGCTTCGGCTTTGACACAGGCCGCACGCCTGGCACTGGGCCACGGCCTCGCGCAGCGCGGTCCAGTCCATGCGCTCGATGCCTTCTGGTCGCGGACCCAGCACGACCTCAGCACGGACCGGCGCCGTCGGTGGCGCGGCCACGGGCGCTTGGTCAGACACCCGTGCGGGCCGGGCCGGTGTGGGCGCCTGAACCGCGGGCGCAGGGGCGGCCTGCGGGGTGAACCGAGGGGCCTCATCGGTCGAAGCCATCGGTGCGGGCGGGGCCTCGGGCGCCACCATGGACAGCGGCTGCGAGGGCTCGCCCGCCAGCTCCGCCGGCTCGGGCCAGAACGCGGGGATGCCCATTTCGCGCAGCATGGCGCGCTGATGTTCAGACCAGCGCATGATCGCGGTCCTCCAGGTCCAGGCGCATCACCACGGCGTCCTCTCGGCCATCGGGCGCGGGGTAATAGCGTTTGCGCACCCCCACCGCCACAAAGCCTTGTTGTTGATACAGCCCACGGGCACGCTCGTTGGACGGGCGCACCTCCAGCCACACGGCGTGCGCGCCACGCTGGGCACATTCGGCGTACAGCGCGTCGAGCAGGCCACGCGCCACGCCGGCGCCCTGCAAGGTTTTGTCCACCGCGATGTTAAGCAGGTGCATTTCTTCGACGCCTTCCATGGCAACGCACACACCCATCAGTCGACCACTGACGGTGTCACGACGCACGCGCATCCAGTAACCACTGCGCAGCGACGAGCGGTAGTTGTCCTCGGACCAGGCGTGCAGCGGATGCGCGCAGGCCGCGGGTTCCATGGCCAGCACGTCGGCGAGGTCCGACTCGGTCATGGGCTGATCCGACCAGGTTTGATTCATTCCCCCACCTTCAAAGACGCTTGGCCGCCAAGCGCTCGGCGGTGGTCTGCGCCACTTTGTCGCGCACATACAGGGGCAAGGCCAAGGCGGCATCCAAGCACGCGCCCTGCGCCCAGGCGTGCCGGGCCAGCGCCGCCAAGGCGGCGGCGCGGGGGGCGGCGTGGGGCCACGACTGGTCCAGCAAGCCCTCAAACGCGGCAGGGTGGGCCAACAAGGCGTTGCCCGCGGCGCGGCGGGGTTCGGTGCGGGCAGATGCAGGCTCGGCCCAGCGTTCAGCCGGCACCCCCAGGGCCCACAACTGGGGCGCCGACTCGACCAGCCAATGCGTGCCCTGCCAGCGGTAGGCCGCCACGTAGAGCTCGCTCATGCGGGCGTCTTGCACCACCCACAGGCACTGCCCGGGCAACCAGGCTTGCGGGTCGGATTGCCGGGCGTCTTCGGCCACGGCCATGAGCGTGTCCAAGGCCAGCACGGGGCAGTTGGTGGCCAGCGCCAGGCCTTGGGCCATGGAGCACGCCGTGCGCAGGCCCGTGAAGGCGCCCGGGCCGCGCCCGAAGGCGATGGCATCCAGGTCCGCCCAAGTCAAGCCCGCCTGCGCCAACAAAGCCTGCAGGGCAGGCAGCGTGGAGGCCGAGGCCTGGGCACCGCCAGGGGCGTCGGCCACCATCACCGCCTCACCCACCACCAAGGCCAGATGCACCGCCTCGGTGGCGGAGTCCAGCGCCAACAGGCGTGGGCGCCCAGGCACCGGGGGGTTTGCAGGCAAAAACGCGGCAGAAGGATCAAGAGACAGCATGGCGGGAAGTGTAGCCACTGCCGCCCTTCTATGATGCGGTCATGACCGTCAACTGCTCTCAACTCTCGGCCCTTCGGGTGTGTGCCACGCTGATCTGTGGCTTGTCAGGCGCCTCGGCCCTGGCCAACAGCGACATCACCGCGGCAGATTTGCCGCCCAGCATTCAGCAGGTGCTGCAAACGGCCCAGGTGCCCGCCAACGCCGTGTCGATGCTGGTGCTGCCCGTCGATGGCGGCCCCGCCCGCCTGAGCCACGGGGCTAGCACCGTGCGCTCGGTGGCGTCGGTCATGAAGTTGTTCACCACCGGCGTGGCCTTGCAGGCGCTTGGCCCGGCCTTTACCTGGCACACCGACGTGGCCTTGGGCGGACGCCTGCTGGCCAATGGCACCCTGGAAGGCCCCCTGCTGCTGCGCGGCGATGGCGACCCCAGTCTGACCAGCGAGAAGGTGGCCCAGATGATGACGCGCTGGCGCGCCGCCGGTTTGCGCGACATCCATGGCAATCTCTTGCTGGACCGATCCGCCTTCGTGCTGCCCGAGTACGACGCGGCGGCCTTTGATGGCTTTCCGCTCAAAACCCACAACGCCGGGCCCGATGCCTTGCTGGTGGCGCACCAGGCCTTGACCCTGCGCCTGCGGCCCAATGCGGCCCGTCCTGGCTGGACCCAGGTCAGCATGGAGCCCGAGATGACTGGCGTGCGCCTCAACGCCCAGATCCCGCTGGACGCCAAAGCGCCCTGCAGCGATTGGCGCGAGTTCATGGCCCTCACCTTGCAAGCCGACGCCAAGCTGCCCAAGGCCTGGGTGTTGACCCTGACGGGCCGCTACCCCGCCGCCTGCCTGGAGCGCGACTGGCCGGTGCATTGGCCGGGTGGTGTGGCGCAAGACCACAGTGAGCGGGTGCTGGAAATGGCGTGGCGCCAGGTTGGCGGCGTGCTCAAAGGGCAGGTCAAGGCCGGGCTGTGGCCTGCCACGCTGCAGCCGTGGACGAGCTGGGAGTCCCCGGCCCTGGCCAACGTGGTGCGCGACATCAACAAGTACAGCAACAATGTGATGGCCCGACAGTTGTTTTTGACCCTGGGACGCGAGGGTGGCCCGGCCACGCTGGAGTCCGCACGCCACCGGGTGGGCCTGCATGTGGTGCAGGCCACGACCGACGCCAGCGGCACATCGCCCTGCCAGGCCGACGCGCTGGTGCTGGACAACGGCTCGGGTCTGTCGCGCACGGAGCGCAGCACGGCGGCGTGTGTCGGCCGCTGGTTGCAGGTGCTGTGGGCCAGTCCGGTCATGCCCGAACTGCTGGCATCGTTGCCCATGGCGGGGGTGGATGGCACGGCGCGCAAGATGATTTCGGTGGCGGGACGTGCCCACCTGAAAACGGGCTCGATGGACGGCGTGGTCGCTGTGGCCGGTGTGGCGCTGGGCGAGTCAGGGCGCCGCTATGTGGTGGTCGGGGTCATCAATGACCCCAAGGCCGAGGCGGCACGCAGTGCGCTCGTTGACTTGGTCAACTGGACGGTGCGCGACCGATGAGCCCACAACAGATTGAACTCATCGGCTCGGTGGCGGCCTTGCTGACCACGGGGTCGTTCATCCCGCAAGCGTGGCTGACGTTTCGCACCCGCGATGTCAGAGGGATCTCGCTGGGCATGTACAGCAGCTTCACCTGCGGGGTGGCGCTGTGGCTGGTCTATGGCGCGGCCATGGGCTCGTGGCCGATGATCGTGGCCAACAGCATCACCCTCAGCCTGGCCTTGGCCATTTTGGGGATGAAGCTGTTGTATGGGCGGCGGGGTTAGCGCAGCGCTTAGAAGTTTTGACGAGCGCGGTTGAAGGCCAGGGTGGCCAGCGTTGCATGCCCGATGGGGCCCAGGTGCTTGGCGTCGGCCCACAGCTTGGCGGCACCATTCGTCTTCAGTGACTCGGACGTGCAATAGAGCAACTTTTCCTGATCCCCGCTGGTCGCCGAACCATCCGGCTTTTTCACCAAGGCAGGATCACACGCAAAATCGTTGGCATCGACAGCGCTGGCGCCGAATGCCACGTACGCATCGACCAACCCAATCTTGCGGCCATCATCGTTCAGCGCCAGCGTCATGCCATGGTTGAAGGCATACACCAAGGCTTGCATGCGAGCAACCCGGCCATCCGCAATGACCGATGGCGAAAAGCGCAGATTCGGAACGGTCACCACCACCACCTTGGCGCCGGTCGCAGCGATGTCGTTCACCGCCACCGCCAGCTGACGACCACGCGTGGTCAACTCGGCGATGCCCGCTTCATCCGAGAGCACCCCTGAGAACACCTCAAAAATATCGTTTTGCCCAGCCAACATGGTCACCAAGGTGCCCTTGTGCAACTCGGCCAGGTGGCTGTTGACCTGAGTGACCACCGCGGCGACGTTGGCACCCCACGCGGCGTAGGACTTGGCATTGCCACTGTCCGTTGAGCAGTATTGATCGCCGCCAAAGCTGAGACCCGACCCAAAGCCCTGCGCCAGGGTTTGCACCCAAATACCGACCGTCGTCCCCAAGATGGCTGAGCAGCGATACCGCCGCGCAATGAAACGCTTAACGCTCTCACCTACAACAGGAGTTGAGCCTACTGCCGCTTCCGTTGCCGTCCCGGTGCCCGACTCTTGCGCCGTCACTTGCCGCAAGACCGGATCCGAATTGAACGAAAACGTCTCCCCACCGCCTCCTACAAAATCGGTCACGGTGCGGAAGTCGCTGCTGTCGCTGGCGCAAATGGCACTGACCGTGGAAAGACAATAAGTAGTGCCCACCCCCACGGAGTTGACGGTGTAGCGCAGTCCCTTCAAGGTCTCACTGCCAAAGACCGTCCCCACCGTGTCAAACGCACTGTACTCATCCCCAAACGCCACCACCTGCGTGGGCTGGAACTCCGACACCCGCGTACCACCGCCACACCCTGCCACCACAGCGGCCACGGCCAAGCAAGCGGTCGCGGCCCACCCCGTGCGGCGCAGGTTCAAAGGCAAAGCGGAATCAGGAAAGCGGAACATGGACACTCCATAGGGGGTTGAGTCTGGGCAGGGCGAAGAATACTAGAGTCTTGTAAAGACCCCGTTAAGCCGCAGCCGCACGGGTCAATCGGTCGCGCACGCCGTCCCAGGCGGGGTCAAGCGAGGGTGTTTCAACCCAGATCAAGTCCACCCCCAGGGCATCGAGCTCGCGCAGGTCGGCAAACAGGTCGTGGGCGGCCAGGCGGGCGTCGCCAGGCATGGAGCGCTGCACCACGCCGGGCCGAGACGGGCGGTGCGCCCACAGGCTGCGCGAGTACACCGCGATGCGCGGCGGCGCCTTGTTCAAACCGTCAGCCTTGGCTTTGGCCGCCAGCTCGGGCTCGATCAGGTCCAGTGCGCCAGACAGCTGTGCCTCGGTCATCAGGCGCAGCTTGGCGCGCGGCGCGTAGTGGGACTCCAGCGTGCCGGAGGCGCGCGGTGCACTCGGGTCCGGGGCCTCGGGGGTCGACCAGCCCAGGGGCTCGCCGGCCGCAGTTTCAAGCTCGTCGCGGCTCAGGCGTCCGGGGCGCAGGATCACGGGGTGGGCGCGCGAGCAGTCGACGATGGTGGACTCGATGCCGACCTCGCAGGGGCCGCCTTGCAGCACCCAGACTTCGTCCAGGCCGGTGGCGTCGTTGGTGAACTCGTCGACCACATGATCGGCCCGCGTGGGGCTGATGCGGCCAAAGCGGTTGGCGCTGGGCGCGGCCACGCCCAGCACGCCCAGCTTGGCCGCCGCTTGCAGCAGTTGCAGGGCCACCGGGTGGTCCGGGCAGCGCAGACCGATGGTGTCTTGTCCACCGGCCGACGCTGCGGCGACGCCGGGGGCGCGCGGCACGATCACGGTCAGAGGGCCAGGCCAAAAGCGCTCCATCAGTTGCTGGGCGACCAGGGGAATGGCCGAGGCGAACTGCAGCGCCGCCTGCACATTGGCCACGTGCACGATCAGGGGGTGGTTGCTGGGCCGCCCTTTGGCCGCAAAGATGCGGGCCACGGCGGCGTCGTCGTCCGCACGCGCCCCCAGGCCGTAGACGGTTTCGGTGGGCAGGGCCAGCAAGCCGCCATCGCACAGGCGTTGCGCGGCCAACTCAATGGCATCGGTCTGGGTGGCGGGGTCGAGCAATCGCATGGGCTGGTGCTGCGCTCAGAAGGGCGCGATGCCCAGCACGCGGGCGGCCTGCAGGGCCACGTGGCGCGCCTGCTCGGCACTGGCTGCGGTCACCGTGAGGTGGCCCATCTTGCGGGCACGACGGGCATCGGTCTTGCCATACAGGTGCAGGTGCGTGCCGGGCAGGGCCAGGATCGCGGCCCAATCGGGTTCGCGTGGCTCGGTGGCGCCGGCCTCAAACCACAGGTCACCCAGCAAGTTGAGCATGAAGCAGGGGCTGTGCAGGCGCGGCGTCACCAGCGGCAGGCCCGTCATGGCGCGCACTTGCAGCTCGAACTGAGACGTGTCGCAGGCATCAATGGTGTGATGCCCGGAGTTGTGCGGGCGCGGCGCCATTTCATTGGCCACCAGGCTGCCGTCTTGCAGCACAAAAAACTCGACGCACAGCACGCCGACGTAGTCCAGCGAGGCGGCAATGGTCTGCGCCGACTGGATGGCTTGCTCGGACAAGGCGGCGCTCACCCCGGGGGCGGGCACCGTGGTCACCGCCAGGATGCCGTCACGGTGCAGGTTCTGCTGCACCGGAAAGTGCACCACCTGGCCATCGCGACCACGGCCGACGATGACGCTGACCTCCAGGGCCAAGGGCAGCATTTTCTCCAGCACGCAAGGCACGTGCTGCAGCTCGTCCCAGGCCTGGATCAGTTCGGCGCGGGTTGTGACGCGCACCTGGCCTTTGCCGTCGTAACCCAGGCGGGCGGTTTTGACGATGCCGGGCAGCAGGTCGTCGCTCACGGCGGCCAGTTGCTCGGGGGTTTCGATCACGGCGTGGGGCGCGCAGGGCACGCCACAGGCCACGAAGTGGGCTTTTTCGCGGGCACGGTCCTGGCAGACGGCCACGGCCGATCCGGCGGGCGCGACCGGGCGGGTCAGCCCCAAGGTATCGAGCGCCTGGGCGGGCACGTTTTCGAACTCGGTGGTGACCGCCGCACACAGACTGGCCAATTGCGCCAAGGCATCGGCATCCAGGTAGTCGGCCTTCAGATGATGGTGCGACACCAGGCCGGCGGGGCTGTTCGCATCGGGGTCGAGCACGGCCGTGGCGTAGCCCATGGTTTGCGCGGCATGCACAAACATGCGGCCCAGCTGGCCGCCGCCCACCACACCCAGGGTCGCGCCCGGCAAGATCACGTCAACGCTCATTTGTGGTCCAAGGTCAGGTCTTGTGTCATGGCGCGGGCCACTTCGGTCTGGCGCACCCGAAAGGCATCGAGCTGGGCCGACAAGGCTGCGTCGCCCCCCGCCAGCATGGCCACGGCAAACAAGGCGGCGTTGCCGGCACCCGCGGTGCCAATCGCAAACGTGGCCACGGGGATGCCTTTGGGCATCTGCACGATGGAGTGCAAGGAGTCGACCCCTTGCAGGTGGCGCGACGGCACCGGCACGCCCAACACGGGCACCGTGGTTTTGGCCGCCAGCATGCCCGGCAGGTGGGCGGCGCCGCCCGCCCCGGCAATGATCGCCACCAGGCCACGCGCACGCGCTGACTCGGCGTAGGCAAACATGTCGTCGGGCATGCGGTGGGCAGAGACCACCTTCGCCTCAAAAGGGACACCGAACTCGGTCAGAATGTCGGCTGCATGGCGCATCACGTCCCAGTCACTGCTGGAACCCATCACCACGCCAATCAAAGGAGTCGCATTGTTCACGGCTCTGTCCCCGCTGTAAAACCGTCAATTTTAGGTGCTTCGCTCACCTATCGCCCGCACCATGATCGACATCACGCTCGAAAACTTTGAAACCGATTTGCTGGCGGGCTCCAACGAGCAGCCGATTTTGCTGGACATCTGGGCGCCCTGGTGTGGCCCGTGCAAGGCGCTGGGGCCTGTCCTGGAGAAGCTGGAGGTCGACTACGCCGGGCGTTTCAAGCTGGCCAAGCTCAACGCCGACGAGCAGTCCGAGATCGCCGGGCAGCTCTCCGAGATGTTTGGCGTGCGGTCCATCCCGTTTTGCGTGATGTTTGTGGGCGGACAGCCCGTGGACGGCTTTGTGGGCGCCCTGCCCGAGGCGCAGATCCGCGAGTTTTTGGCCAAGCACGTGCCCAGCGAAGCCGCGATCGAAGCCGAGCAAGAGACCGAACAAGCCGAGCAATTGCTGGCCGAGGGCGACACGGCCTCGGCGCTGGACTTGCTGCAAGACGCCCTGGCCCGCGACCCCGGCAACGACGAAACCCGCTTTGAGCTGGTCAAGCTGCTGCTGGCCGAGGGCAACCCGACGGCGGCCGCCACGATCTTTGCACCCGTGGCCTCGCGCGCCACCGGCCTGCTGGCCGAACCCCGCGTCACCGCCTTTGGCCGCTACATCGACGCCGCAACGGCCGCCCCCGGCACGCGCCCTGCCGCCACCCTGGACGAGGTGCTGGCCACCAACAAGCGCGACTTCGCGGCCCGCTTTGAACTGGCCCAGCAGCACTTTGCCGCCGGGCGCTTTACCCAGGCCATGGACGAATTGCTGGAGATCATCATGCGCGACAAGGCCTGGTCCGACGAGCTGGCCCGCAAGACCTATGTCGCCATCCTGGAAGTGATGACCAAGCCGGTGCCCAAAGCCAGCGCCAAGTCAGCCCCCGCGGGCGATGCCAAGGGCAAGCTGGAGATTGCCGGCAA
>JAZJZP010000152.1:10921-22248 GCA_040389805.1 Pseudomonadota bacterium | reverse complement strand
CGACCCGGTCATCGACCAGTACCGCCGCAAGCTCAGCATGGCCTTGTTTTAAGGCTGGACGGCTCATGATCACCACCCAACGCATCACCGTCGGCCCCGCCGCGGGCCCGGATCAAGTCGCGCCCTGGCTGGAATGCCGCGTCGCGGGCCCCGAGCACGGGCCTTTGCTGGTGTTTGTGCATGGCTTCCCCGAAGCCGCGTTTGTGTGGGACGAGATGCTGGCGCATTTTGGCCAGCACTACCGCTGCGTAGCGCCCAATTTGCGCGGCTATCCCGGCTCGTACTCGCCTCCCGAGGTCGAGGCCTACCGTGCGCAGTTGATCGCGGGCGATCTGGCCGCCTTGATCAATGCGCTGGAGGCACCAGCCGCCGCCGTGATTGCGCACGACTGGGGTGGCGCGGTGGCCTGGGGCTTGGCCGCCATGGCCCCGCAGCTGATGCAGCGCCTGGTGATCCTGAACGCGCCGCACCCGGCCTTGTTCTTGAACGCCCTGCGCGAGGGCCCCGCCCAGCAAGCAGCCAGCGACTACATGAACCTGCTGCGCCGCCCCGGCATCGAAGCGACCTTGCAGGCCGATGACTTTGCCAAGCTGTGGCCCTTCTTTGAGCGCTTTGGCGGCGCCTCCTGGCTCACCCCGGCCCTGCGCGATCAATACCGCCAGGCCTGGTCGGCCGGCTTGACCGGGCCCTTGAACTACTACCGAGCCTCGCCCCTGCACCCGCCGCTGGCCCCGACCGATGCGGTCATGCACCTGCACCTGCCCGATGCCATGCTGCATGTGACGGTGCCCACCACCGTCATCTGGGGGGAGGCCGACACGGCCCTGCCGCCCAGCCTGCTCGATGGGCTGGAGCGGTACGTGAGCGATCTGCACATCACCCGCTTGCCCACCGCCTCGCACTGGCTGGTGCATGAAGAGCCCCAGGCCGTCATGCACGCCATTCAAGGCGCCCTCAAACGCGTGCCCCGCATCTGACCCAAGGCGCCCCCCATGCCCCACACCCTGATCTCGGCCGCCGAGCTGGCCTCATGGCTGCGGGGCGCGCCGCCTCAAGACGATGTGCTGGTGTTGGACTGCCGCTTCAGCCTGGCCAACCCGCAGGCTGGTCAACAGGCCTACGCACAAGGGCACATTCCCGGCGCGGTGTACGTGCACCTGGACCGTGATCTGTCCGGGCCCAAAACCGGCCTCAATGGCCGCCACCCGCTGCCCACGCCCGAGGCGTTCCAGCGCACGCTGCAAGGCTGGGGCCTGCAAGCGCACACCGAAGTCATCGCCTACGACGACGCCGGCGGCATGTTCGCCGCCCGGGCCTGGTGGATGCTGCGCTGGATGGGCCACGACCGCGTGCGCGTGCTCGATGGCGGCTGGGCACAGTGGCTGGCCCAGGGCGGAGACCTCAGCACGAGCGCCCCGACCCGGCAGCCCTCCACATGGCAAGGCCACGCGCACGAAGACCTGCTGGTGCGGATCGATGAAGTGCAGGCCCACCTGGGCGAGCGTGAACAGATGCAGTTGCTGGACGCCCGCGCGCCCGATCGGTTTGCGGGCCAGAACGAAACCCTGGACCCGGTCGGCGGCCACATCCCGGGCGCGCTCAACCGATTCTTTCAGCTCAACCTGGGCCCGGACGGGTGCTTCAAGAGTGCGCCAGAGTTGCACCAGGACTTCACGGCCTTGTTGAAATCGCAGCCCTTGCACACCGTGGTGCACCAGTGCGGATCAGGCGTCACCGCGTGCCACAACCTGCTGGCGATGGAGCATGCGGGCTTGAGCGGTTCGCGCTTGTACGCGGGCTCCTGGAGCGAGTGGTGCAGTGGGCCCGGCGGCCTCAGCCTGCCCCCAGGTTGTCAAACGACACCTCGACCTTGATCAGTGACTTGACGATCCGCCCGCGCACCTGCCCTGGCGTGAAGCGGGCGTGTTCAAAGGTGGACCGTGCCACGCGCTCCAGCACCTCGGGCAAGGGCTCGCCCTCGAACTGCACGCGAGCCACCCGGCCATCGGCCTCGATGAAGAGATTCAGCACCACGATGTAGCGCGCCTTGTCCTGAAACGAGGTCGGGAACGCCAGCAAGACGGGCGCGGTGGGCTGAGGCCCCACGGTCAACCATTGGCGGGGCACATAGCCCTCCAGATCGACGGGGCTGGTGCCATCGCGCGCGTCATCCGCCGCCGTGGCGCCCTGATCGACAGAGACCGGGGCCTTCGCGTCGGACAGGGGCTCCGCGGGGCTCGCCAACGGGGTCGCTGCATCCGATGCCCCCACCGACAACAGGCGAGCGATCACCGGCGGGCCGGTCTTGGCGGGTGCCTGCGCCACCGCACGCTCAGGACGGACCATCCAGGCCAAGGCCGCACCGTGCAGCACCAGCACGGCCGCACAGCACGCGAGCCAAGGCAGGCGCGAGCGCGCCTGGCTCAGTTGTTGAACAGCTCGCGCCATGAGGCTCGCCGCAAGGTGCCCGCCCCACCGGAGGAGTTCGTCGGCACATCAATGCCGGTCAACGAGCCGTCGCTACCGGACCCCACCGCACGCGACTTGCCATTGGGCAACTTCTGCCACGTCAAGCCCATGACCATGCCCGAACTGTTGAAGCGGGCAATGTCCGAAGCACTCTGGAGCGTCCCGCCCGTGGCGATGTCAAGGTAGTAGACCCAGCCGGTGCCGCCGCTGGGGCTGCAGGTGGTGCTCACCCCCGGGACACCGGTGCCGACCACCAGGGTGGTGAACTGAACGAGCATGTCCGCCGTCATGCGCTCGGTGACGCCATTGGTGTTTTTGTCGGTCATGTCCACGCGCCAACCAATGCCAGAGGCCCAATTGACCGCACTGGTCGAGGCGATGCGTTTTTTATCCGAGGCCACCGTGGTGACGCTCTGAGCGATCATCCGGGCATCGGCGCGCACATTGCCCCAGTCCGTCGCCGTCAAGGGATCTTTGATCGCGTAGATGGCCTGCTGGGTTTTGTCGCTCAGGTCCGTCTCGCCCAGATACCGCCCCGTGCCCACCATCACAACCGGATACTTGATGCCCAGGTAATCCACCTCGGCGAGCATGGGCCGCTTCGTGATCGATTGCGGTGTGCCATCGCTGTTCTGGAGGTAGGCCAGACGTTGCGCCTGGCCATTGGGCGCCGTCAGATTGTCAATATCAAAGCGCCAGACATTGCCCTTCAAATCGCCACCGTAGAAGCGTTTGGCCGTGTTGTCTGTCACCGAATCGACCCAGGCGTTGAGGCTCGCCAGTCCGCTAGGTGAGGCCGCCGTACCCGCCGCGGTGGTGCCGGAGGTGTAGGTCTGGATCTTGGCCACTTCTTGAGCGCCCGTGTTGGCGTTGCGCACGTACAGGTAGCCATTGCCGGTGTTGTTGTGACCCGAGGCGAACACCACCACCCAGGTGCCGTCGGCACGCTTGGTGATGATGGGCTTGCCGTAGGTGTAGCCCAGGTCGGTGTCCGTGAACTCCCACAGCAACTGGGGGCTGGAGGGGTTCGTGATGTCCAGGGCATAGATGCCTTTGCCACCGGAGTTCAGACCCCCCACCAAAATGGTCTTCCACACGCCGGCCACCTGAATGTCGCCAATGGCCGGGGTGCCATCCACCGAGTACTGGTGCCTGCTGGCGTAGTCCGTATTGGCCATGCGGAACAGATTGGGCATCACTGCGGTGGGGACAAAGGCCCACGACTCATTGCCCAAGCCCGAGGCGTTGACCGGGAAGGCGTGCAGCATGCCATCGTTGGCCCCCACATAGACCATGGCTTGGCGCGTGGCCTGGGCAGTTTTGAACGCCGCATAACCCGTGTCGCCGTAGGTCAACGAGGGCGGCCCCACGTAAACAGGCGTGCTGTTGACGATGTCGCCCAAGGCTGAAACGCGGGTGCGAAAGAGCGGGTTGGCCAGGTTCGTTTCTTCATACGCCCCATAACCACGCAACCATTCGACCAGCTTGGTGCCGTCGTTGGCCGCGGTTTTTTGCGTGGCGCTCAAAGTCGCGCACTGCGACGGGTACACCGTGCCCACGTCCGCGACCGACCGGCTGCAAAAATTGGTGAAGTTGGCGCCCAGGCTATCGGCATTGAGATTGGTATACGTGAATGAGCGTAGCGTGGTGGTGGCAGGCCTGCGGTAGTAAATGGTGCGCCCGTCAGTGATATTGGGCTTGCGCAAGGCCAGGTTGTCGACCCCCGCTTTCGCCGTGCCGCTCAGCGGCGCGGAGATCGAGCCATCGCTCATCACCTTGTAGGCCATGACATTGCCGGTCCAATCGACCGTGGCATAGGTGCTGCCAAACGCGAAGTTGTTGGTACCCGTCGGCTCAAGGGTGCTGACACCAACCGACGAGCCCGCACCGGGCACGCTGCCCATGGTGCTCAAGGCGACCTTCAACCCATCGGTCAGCTCCGTAGCATTCTTGGCGCCAAAGTACTGGCCCCGGCCATTGACGGCGGTATGCCAGAGGTCATCGATCGTGGTGGCATTGTTCGCCACCGGTGCCGGCCACTCCAGCCCGCTGGTCCCGCCCTTGATGAGCTTGTAGTAACTCGACGTGGAATCGGTGGCATGGTCCAGGTACAAGCGGTCGTAGGGCAAGGTGCCATTGACCCCCAAGCCCAGCGTGAAGGTGGCCATGTGCTGCCACAAGGCCGTGTCCCGCCCAGAGGCCGTCAGGCCCGTGTTGTCACACACATCACCAGACCCGCCCGCACCGGCGGTGCAGTTGCCCAAGGTCGGCGTGCGCAGATCGGTCATGTAGTAATACTCGGCCACATCGGCCAAAGTGTTGGGCGTGCCGCCAGGGCCGCCCGCCACCGTCGTGGTGGGGCCATCCGTGGTGGTGGACAGCACCACCGTGGTGGGCAAGCCGGTCGCCGTCACCACCGTTGATCCGGAAGGGTAAGGCCCCCCATCCGTCGCAGGCGTTGAGGTGAACGCGCTTTGACAACTGGTGCTCGCGGTGCCCGCCGTCCAGACGGTGGGCGCGAGTGGGATCGGATCCACGGCGGCATAGGTCGTGCGTGTCGGGGCGCTGACGACGGTTGACGAGGTCTGGACGCCAGCCGTGGTCGTGGTGGACAAGGTGGTGGTGGTCACCCAGTCCGCCGTCTCGACCCGCGTGGCACTGATGGAGGGCGCCGATGTCAGGGGCGTGGCGGTGCGTTTGATGGGCTTGAGGGTCGTGCACCCAGGGGCTTTGCTCAGCGCAGTACCCGCATAGGTGTAGTTCACCAAGGTGTAGTTCTGCACGGCCGTCACCGCTGTGCGCGTTTCACGGTGCTCGGTCACCGTGCTCACCGTCGTGGCCGTGGCCGCGCCCCCATCGCTGAAAGGCCGCACATCCGCAGCATCTTGCTGGCCGATGTCGGTGGTGCCGTTCAATTGCTTGGGGTTGCTGCTGTCATTCCAGTAACCATCGGTGGACAAGAAAGCGTAGTTGCGCTGACAGGCGTATTGCACCGGGTCGTAGCTCTGCCCTGACACTTTTTTGGCAAAGTAGCGCCCCGCTTTAGACAGGGCCGTGCGCAAGGGCGTACCACCATTGGGTGTGGCGTTGTAGAGCCGCTCCAGGAACAAGGCGCGTTGCGCATTGTCATAGTCACGCACATTCAAAAAAGCCTGGCCTGCGGAGATGGTCCTCAGCACCGTACTTTCCGTGAGGCCGGTGTCATTGATGGTCGTGAACCCAATGCGGTAGCGATTCGTCAAGGGCTGGAAGGCACGCCCCGCCGCCGACCGCATCATCAGCATCCGGGTGCGGTAGTACTGATACCAGTTGGCGTAGTTCTGCGCCTCGCTGGAGGCGGCCGTCACGACCACCCCGGTGAACTTGCCATCGCCCGCCTCGCCCGCAGAACTGCCCGCGTGGCTGAGACACTCTTGCTTGAACAGTGTGTTCACGGCACCCGATGCCGTGTAGGTCCAGTTCATCTTGGGCTGACTGCCGGTGGCGTTGTAGACGTAGTAGGTGCTGTTGGCCAGGTTGTCCACCTGGACCAGGTTGACCTTCCAGTCGGTGGCGGTATCGGTGCCGTTGTAGCTGGTCACGTTGATGACGACGGTGGCCTTGCAATAAATCAGGCAAAGCCAGTCACCCACCCTGTTGACACTCGTGATGGTGCCAATGACCCAGTGGTTGTCATCATCCACGTCCATCGCGGTGATGGTGTCACCCACCGACCAGGGTGGCAGGCCGGTGAGCCAGTTCGAAAATCCGCCAAAAAGCCCGCCCGTGAACTCGAAGGTTTTGCTGCCGGCACCGGTCGTCACGGTGCTGTTGCTGTAGTAGGCACTGCCGCCACTCAAGGTGGGCCCAAACCCGTTGGGCTTGGCCGCCGTGAAAGAGGCGTTGGGGAAGCTGCTGCCATCGTCCTTCAAAGGCGGGTCGTAGCTGTAGGTCGGGTCATACGCCACCCCGTTGCACTGTGCCGACTTGTAGCCATAGGTGGTGGTGAGGCCAACGCCTGAGCTGCCCATATCGTCGGGCATGAAGTCCCACCCCATGCTGCCCGAGTTGTCCAACACGAACAAGATGTTGGGCTTGGTGCGCACGCTCACCAGCGAGGCCAGCGGCTCACCCGCGATGTCGGTGACGGCGGCCAGCAAGGGGACTGGCGTCCACAGCAGCAGGCTGAGCAGGGCCGCCCACACCACGCGCCAGCTCCGTTGAGAAATCCATGCCTTGATGTTCATGATGCCCATCCTATTCAACCTAATACTGGACGATGGTTTCGGTAAAGCTGGTGGTGCCGCGGGCCCCCACCACGCGCACCACGATGCGGAAGTACTGCCCGGAGGCCGACCCCAACCGGGTGCAGCCCGCGTTACCGACCTCGCATTCGCCCTTCGCCGCCCCCCCCGAACTGCTGCTCGTCAACGGCTGCGAACAACTGCCGGAGCTAACGGCGCCATCGGCGGCACACAGCCGCAAGATCACATAGCGGGTGTTCGCGTCAACGTCATGCGGAATGATGGTGCACCCAGCAGAGCCGGCGCTGGTGTAGCCGCAGTTGTCCAGATCCCAATCCACCAGCTGGCGGGTCAAGAGGTCGGCGGCCGAGGTCAATTGCTGGCCGGTGGCGTCCAAGGGGTCTTTGGCATTGGCATAAAACCCCGTCCGGTCCGCCGCCGCCGAGCCACGAGTGGCCGTGGAACTGGTGGTCAAATCCAAGTTCGCGGTGGTCAGCCAACTGGTGGCCGCGCTGGTGCCAATCTCCGCCGAGATCGTCGCGTCTTGCTGAAAACCGATGTTGCCCAAAATCTGCGACCCCGAGTTGACCGAACGCACCAGGGCGATCGCGGCCAGCATCAACGAGACCAGCGCGATGAGCGCAAAAATCAGCGAGGCGCCACGCTGCCGTGCAGGCACACGGAGGGCTCGGTGGACAAGTGATGTGCGCATAGAGGGGGCCATCATTGGTTCCACACAATGTTGCGCAGGGGGACCACCGTGTCAAAAATCTTGTAGCGGTAGTGCTGCCAGGCATTGGAGGGCCCGCTGGCACTGACATTCAAAGCCAGGCACTTTCGACTCGCCGCCCCGGTACATGCCGCCGTCCCCGCAGCCAAGGCACCCACCTCCCACTCCGGGCTGTTGGCCGTGACCACCGTCTTTTCGTACTGACTACTGCGGGCCACGACCGCGACGCGCACGGCCCGCACCAGGCGCCATTCCGCGTCGGTGGTGGGCGCCACGGCGCTGTAGCTGGTCACCACCCCATTGACGGAGGAGGCCTTGCCGTACAAGGCCTTGAGCAGCACGATCTGTGAAAACATCTGCTGGACGACCCGGCCTGCGCCGGCGGAGGTCATGGTGTCTTGCATCTGCAAACTCCATGAAGCGGTGTCGACCGAGTAGCGCCGACGCACAGGCGCGGCGCCCAGGTTCACCAATTGACTGACGCCGGCGAGGTAACCGTCGCTAGGAAAGATGGCGGTGCTGGCATTCCATCCGCTGGCGGCCGCGGCGTGAGGGACCTCGGTCGTCGGCGAGATCCCGCTCGCCATGAACAGGGTGCACCCCTTGCTTTCGGACACTGCCAACAACAGATCATTGGCCGCCACCCCCAAGTTGGACGCCACCGTGAATGTCGAGTCGATCTGCCCATGGTTTGAGACCACCTTGATCGGCACGGAGGACCCGGCTTTGCCACTGGCCATCACCGTGATGGTGTCGGAGTCGGCGCTCGTGGCGCCAAAGCCAATCACGACCGGTGCCAGACGATCAACCGCCGGGTTGAGCACCACGGTGGCATTGAAGCGGCCCGCCAGGGCACAACCCAGGGCCCCGGGCGCGCTGGTCAAGCCATAGCCCGCCGCCTGGATGTCCCTCTGAAGGGTGAACAAGGCGGTGGCGCCCATGACCTGGGCGTCTGCGCCACTGGTGGTGGTGCGCTTGTTGCCTTCGGATTGAAGCAGGACCGTTGCGATGACCACCGTGGCCAGCAGGCCCAAGGCCACGCCGACCATCAGCTCGATCAAGGTAAAACCACGTTGGGGCGGCTGCATCATCATGGATTGATGGCCACGGTGGTGGTGGTGGTGTATTGGTGTTGCGTACCGCCGGCCAGGGTCCACCTCAGGGTGATGGACACGCGACCGGTGGCCGCGGTGACCACCACACTCGACACCGCCGTGGGTAGCAGTTGGACCACCTTGGCCTTCCAATCGGCGCACTGCGGCGTGCTGGCACAAGAGCTGTCGCTGAAACCCGCCAAATTCTTGGGGTCCGTCCACATCAGACCCACCAACTCGCCCGCCAGATAGCTCGCATCCGCGCGCACTTTGGACTCGGTTTGGGCCCGGGTCATGGAGCTCTGCAAGCCCACCAAGGCCAGCACCCCCACGGAAAAGATCAACACGCTGATCAAGACCTCGATCAGCATGAACCCCGCTTGGCCCTTGACTGGTGTGCCAGAGAGCTTCATGTTGATATCACAGCGTGCAGCCACTGGAGTCCGTCTTGGCCGGATCGCACAAACGCCCGATGCCGCCCGTCGAGATTTCAACGCGACGTTTGTAGGCGTGGTTGGCATCACTGCTCTCCACCGCGATGCGTCGAATCGCCTCCGCATTGATGACCATGCCAAAACCATTGAAGGTGACCGTGGTGGCGGCCGTGCTGCCATCGGCCTGCGCCGCCGTCACCGTGGCGCCACCCCCATCCGACACCGCCCCCTTGGCCACCACCCGTGGCGCCGCCGTCTGCGAGGCACTTTCGTTGCATTTACCCACCGGAGACTCCAGACTGACCACCCACGAGCCCGCACCGGACGACAGCGCGCAGCCACTGTCCAAGGTCGACACCAAGTAGAAGGACACCGGGCGGTTGCGCCGCACGGCCTCCATGCGCGCCTGCTGCAAGCCATTCTGGATGGATTCGGCCGTGTTGCGCACCTTGGAGTTGCGGATCCAGTCACCCACGCTGGGCATGGCCGAGGCCATCAAGATGCCCATGATGGCGATGGTCACCACCACCTCGATCAACGAAAAGCCACGTTGAATTTTCATATCGCAAACACCACTTCGTCCGTTGCTGCCGCTCGCACCACGTGCGGCTTCCGACTCCTATCGGCAGCTCCAGTCGTAACTAAATGTGCTTGCGCGGCCCCAGCCCTTAAAAGCGCGACGCCCTGGCCTAAATCGGACTTATTTCACGGCGCAGGTCCCTAGCGGGACAAGGCCTCGTCCAGCAATTCCAGCCAGTGCTTGACCGGGGTACCGGTGCCGCTCTGGAGGTGAACGATGCAGCCAATGTTGGCGCTGGCGATCACCTGGGTGCCCGAGGCCTCCAGGGCCTTGATCTTCTGGTCGCGCAATGGCAGCGACAACTCGGGCTGCAAGACGCTGTAGGCGCCGCCCGCCCCACAGCACTGGTGGCTGTCCTGGCTGGCTAGGCGCACCTCAAAGCCCAGCTCACGCAGCCCCTTTTCAATCGGACCGGGCTGGGCTGCGCTGCTGAGCTTGAGGCCGTGGCTGAGGCTGCACGGCGGGTGAAACGTCAAGGCGCCCAAGGACCCCACGGGCCGCTTGGCCAATTTGCGCTGCAGCACCGGCAACCAGCCTTCGAGCAGTTGCCCCGGATCGCGCACCAGGGCGCTGACCCGGCGGGCACGCTCGGCGTAGGCGGGATCGTCGGCCAGCAACTGGCCGTAGTCCTTGACCCAGGCGCCGCAGCCCGAGGCGTTGACCACGATGGCCTCGATCGGCACCTGGCCCTCGATCAGCGGCCACCACGCGTCGATGTTGCGGCGCGCCCGCTCGCGCGCCCCGCTGACATCGCCCAGGTGTCCCTGGATGGCGCCGCAGCAGCCCGACGCCTTGGCCACCACAGCCCGCACGCCCACGGCGTCCAGCACCCGGGCGGTGGACGCATCGATGTGGGGACGCAAGGCCGGCTGCACACAGCCCTTGAGCATGATCATCTGCCGCACATGCAGGCTTTTGACAGCGTCGGGCCAGGCCGGCGGTGCCATCGGCGCACGCAGAGGCACCTGGGCGCGCAGCGCGGCAGGCAGCAGGGGCCGCACCACCTGACCCAGCCGCAAGGCCGGGGCGAACCAGCGCGAGGGCATCACGGTGCGCAGAGCCCAACGCATCAGGCGCTCTTTGCGGGGCCGCTCGACGGTGGCGTCGACCACCGCTTGACCAACAGCCAACAGCTCGTGATACGGCACGCCGGAGGGACAGGTGCTCTCGCAATGGTTGCAGCCAATACAACGGTCCAGATGCGCCTGGGTGGTCCGCGTGGGGGTTTGGCCCTCGAACACCTGCTTCATCAGGTAGATCCGGCCCCGGGGGCCATCGAGCTCATTGCCGGTCAGGCGGTAGGTCGGGCAGGTGGCATTGCAAAAACCGCAATGCACGCACTGGCGCAACACCTCCTGCGCCTTGAGGCCTTCCGGGGTGGACTGAAACTGCGGAGCGAGTTGGGTTTGCATGGCCGATCAGACGGGGGTGGTCGCAACCAGGCGGCCGGTGTTGAACACGCCCAGGGGGTCGAAGGACTGCTGCACCCGCTGGTGCAATTGACGCAACACCGGCGTCATGGCCGACGCCTCGACCAGGGCCTGCACCTGGGGGCTGAAAAAAGGCTGGGCATGGCCGCCCGCGCGCGCGGCCGCTTCATGCACGGCCGCGGCGGGCGCGGCGGTACAGACCCAGCGCTGGGCACCAAACCATTCGATCAACTGCTCACCAGGCAAGCCCAGCGGGGCAGCCGTGGGCGGCACCGACACGCGCCACAAGGTCACGCCACGGTGGCCTGCGGCCCGCACCGCGGCACGGGCGCGGGTGTAAGCCGGCGGATCGGCGATGGCCTGCATA
>JAZJZP010000152.1:337-10911 GCA_040389805.1 Pseudomonadota bacterium | reverse complement strand
TGGTCGCGCACGCCACGCCAGAACGGCTCGGCCGAAGGCGCCGCGATCAGCTCGCCCTGGCGCTCACGGCTGAGCCGCGCCAGCGCCGTGCTCACGGCAGAGCGGGCTCCGCGCAGGCGCAACACCAGCAGCCCATCCCACCACGCCGACGCGTCCAGCGGCAAAGGCTGCGCCGCCCATTGATTGACCTGCGCCAGCGCCTCGGCTTCGGCCATGTCGATGCGCAAGGTGGCCGTGGCCACCGGCTGGGGCATGACCTTCAAGGTCACGTCCAGGATCACGCCCAGCGTCCCCATCGAGCCCGCCATCAGCCGCGACAGGTCAAACCCCGCCACGTTCTTCATCACCGAACCGCCAAAACGCAGCACCTCGGCTCGCCCGTTGAGCATGCCGACACCCAGCACATGGTCACGCACCGCACCCCGGCTGACCCGCCCCGGGCCGCTGAAGCCACAGGCCACCATGCCGCCGACCGTGGGGCCGAGCGACGGGGTCGCCTCCTCAGCGCTGCGCGCAAAATCCCAGCGCGGCGGCTCAAACGGCAGGTACTGGCCGCGTTCGGCCAACAGCGCCTCGACCTCTGCCAGCGGCGTGCCCGCGCGGGCCTTGATCACCAGCTCGCTCGGCTCGTACTGATCAACGCCTTGCCAGGCGCGGGTATCGAGCACCTCGCCCCGTGAGGCGTCGCCCAAAAAGTCTTTGCTGCCATGGCCTCGAATCCGCAGCACGCCACCACGCTGACCCGCATCGTGCACTTGGTCAACAAAGGCTTGCAACAAAGGGGCGTGGTCAGGCTGGGACATGATGGCCGCAAGGATAACCGCGACAAGCGCTCCCGCCAGGCACTACCATCTCAGACCATGAAAGTAGCCGCCCTTCAAATGGTCTCCACACCACACGTGGATGAAAACATCGCCCAGGCACGCGCTTTGATCGCGCAGGCCGCGCACGACGGCGCCGAGCTGATCGCCCTGCCCGAATATTTCTGCCTGATGGGCCTGCGCGATGCCGACAAGCTCGCCATTGCCGAACCCCTGGCCGATGCCCTGACCCCCGACCCCCACACCAGCCCTTTGCAAGCCATGCTCGCGCAGGCGGCCCGTGAGCACGGCGTGTGGCTGATCGGCGGCACCCTGCCCGTGCACAGCCCGCAGCCCGCACGTGTGCTCAACAGCCTGCTGGTGTTCAACCCGCAAGGTGCGCGCGTGGCCCGCTACGACAAGATCCACCTGTTCTGCTTTGACGATGGCGAGCGCCGCTACGATGAAGCGGCCACGCTCACCCCCGGCAGCCAGCCGGTGGCCTTCGAAATGACGGACCGCCGTGGCGAGCCATGGCGCATCGGCCTGGGCGTGTGCTACGACCTGCGCTTTCCGGAGCTGTTCAGGGCCCTGAGTCAGCCCAAGCCCTGCGACCTGCTGGTGCTGCCCGCCGCCTTCACCCACACCACCGGGCTGGCGCATTGGGAGTTGTTGCTGCGCGCCCGGGCGGTGGAGAACCTCTGTCATGTGCTGGCGCCTGCGCAAGGCGGCGAGCACCGCAACGGGCGACGCACCTTCGGGCACTCGCTGGTGATCGGTCCTTGGGGTGATGTGCTGGCCATGCAGGCCGAAGGACCTGGCGTGGTAATGGCCTCGCTCGACAAGGCCTATCAAAGCACGGTGCGTGCGCAGTTGCCGGCGCTCACGCACCGGGTGTTGGGCTGAGCCGATTCGTTCCCGCAAAATGCACATTCGCCACCCTGTCCTTTGCTTGTTGTTCGAGGTCCCCGTCCATGCCCACCCCTGAAAAAAGCCATCTCTTTTTGTCCCACAAGGCCCTGGGCCTGACCGCGGTCTTGGTCGGCATCGTGGGGGCCTACCTGTGGCAGGCGCCCGCCGAGGTCGATCAGGCGCCGCCCGCCTCGGTGCCCTCCAGCCCCAGCGCTGCGTTGTCTGCATCACGGGCCATCACCTCGGCCACCACCACCGCCCCATTGCAAGCCGCCACCGTGGCGCAGGCCTATGCCGCCTCTCGACAGGCTGCCAACGCGCGCTACAAGGACCAGCGCATGCAGATTCAAGGGCGCATCCATAGCATTGAGCCAGGACAGGCGCCGATCCTGCTCATCACCCTCGGCGCACAAGACGAGCACCCCGGTCTGCGTGCCGTGATCGATTCTGACGTCAACCCGTCAGCCGGACACCTCCAGTCGGGCCAGTCCGTCGTGCTGGACTGCCTGAACCAGGGCCTGGTCATGGACGAGCCCTTGTTGAGCGACTGCCGCCTCCGCCCCTGAAACGGGAACATGGCCAGGACATAAAAAAACCGCCGGGGTTCAAGCCGGCGGTTGAAGAATGTCCGGGGGGACATCCACGGGAGGACATCAAGCCCCAGGTCGCATCACAGGGTCATCAGGTACTGGACCAGGTTGGACACCTCGCTGCTGGACTTGGCGCACCAGGGGTGTGGCGTTGCGGGCAAGCCGATCGGACCAGGTGCGCCAACTTCAGGACCGAACTCGCGGCGCATCTTCTGGTAGTCCCAGTAGTAATAGCTGTCATCGCCGGGCACCGTCACAAAGTACTTGTGGCGCTCGACAAACAGGTTGCGTGCTGGAGAGGTCGTGTCGAAGATGTTCTTCTTCTTGGCCTTGTAGACGCGGAACACATCGCCCTTGCGGTTCAGGTCAGGCGCGGGGGTGGGCTGGTCGGCCGTGCCGGGTACCGGACGCACGGGGGCATGCAGCGTGTAGTACTGGTTGTACAAGGCCGAGCCTTCCGAGCAACGATCGGGGTTGACCAAGTCTTCCATGTTGCGCACATGGCCATCGGTCAGCAACCCGCGCGAAGACACCCAGTACATATTGCGCAAATAGGTCGCGCGGATGGACTGCTGCTTGTACTGGAAGTCGGTCGGCGCAAAGAAGCGGCCCACTTGATCCAGACGAATCATCTTCTCGTTGGTGTTAGCCCCCACCTTGTCCGAGTGACAAGACGCACAGGCTTGGTCAAACGAGGTCTTGCCCTGCGCCACCGCAGCCACCACACCAGGGTAGTTCTTCCAGCCCTTTTGGACAAAAGCGCCTTCGGTGGTCGTGCTGGCCCCGGTCTGTCCCAGCTTGCTGTTGGACTTGAGCCAGCGGAACAGGCCGATGTTGCGCAGGTCATCGTCGTTTTCGTCCAGGGTCGTCATGTAGGCCGTCAAGGCCTTGAGCGACTTCTGATCCATCGACCCCATCGCCCCATCGGGCTCCTGGGCATGCACATACGAGCCTTCAAAGCCCACATACGACTCCGTGTGCGACAAGGCACGCCGGATGGGCATGTGGTTGGTCACGTTGGGGATGGCTGTGGGGGAGAACAGGTAGTCGTTGTCGTACAGATTACCTTCGCCGGCGGTGCGCGTCAGGGCCGCTTCGGCCGTCCCTGCGGGCATCAGGTACAGCAAGGGAGTCTTGTCGACTTTGCTGGTGCCTGGCGCCCAAGCCGGGCCGGGCTCATCGCCCACGATGAAGGAGAAGGTGGCGGTGGTATCGCCGGTCTTGTCGCCCAGCACCGTCCACTTCTGCGACCACCCGGGGTTGGGCAACCCAGGAAAGACCTTCGTGATCTGGCTGCTGCCTTTGCTGTAACTGATCTGATAGCCATGGCAAGAAGCGCAGTTGAAGCCGATCCACTTGCCCTTGCCCAGCAGGGGATGCGAAGCCTCCGCATAGCGGTAACCCACCCAACCACTGCTGCTGGTGTTGCCAGCGGTCAATTGCGGCGCCAGCATCAGGAAGCCAGGAATCGGGCTTTCCTGAGGATACGGGTCAAAGTACACATCGTCGATCGCCTCGGCAGGCACCTGTCCGGCCACCGCCTTGACGGCCCCAAACAGCTTGGCAGGGTCGGCCACCAGGCGGGTGTAGGGATCGGTCGTCTTGCCCGTGAAAATCTTGGTCCAGTCCAGGCTCTTGAACTTGTGCGCCACGCCCAGTCCATAGTCGTACGACCAGAATGCCTGCCGACCCAGCTTGACCATCTCGGCGAAGCTTGTGTTGCTGACATTCACCGCGATAGGGGCAATGGCCTTGGTCTCATCCGACAGCACGGACACCACATCGCAGTTGACGTTGGCCGGGGCATTCAAGCGGTACTGCTGCGCATCAATGATGTTGTGCGGCTGGCCGGGATGCTTGAGCGAGGTGTTGTAACCAATGCGCTTTTGCACCTGCAATTTGATGGGCCCCTTGCTGACGTGGGCTGGCACGCGAAACTCCACTTGGCTGTCGGTCCACGCCACAACGTCCTTGGGCCAGTTGCTGCGCACCTCGCCGGTCTCGTAGTTGGTGCTGCTGCCAATGTCCAGCTTTTGCTTGTACATGACCAGGTCGGTCTCCAGCACACGGCTGTTGCCGATCATGATCTTGCTGAAGTCGATGTCGGTGCCTGCACCGAAACCCGAGCCCTTGAGGACCACGGTATCCCCCGGCCGCAGCGTGGGTGCCGCACTGGAGGCGCCCGCCGTCCACACCAGCGCGCCGTTGACCAGCATCTGCTGCACCACCGGCTGAGCGAAGTTTTGTGCCGACGCGAGTCGCTGCTGCTCTCGGTCCGCGTTGAAGGAACACGCCGTGTCCGCATTCGGAAAAACTGGCGCCGCAGCATGGCTGATCGCCATCTGGGCAGCCAGGGCGATGACCCCCAGGACGGGGGCTCTCATCAAAGGTGGCTTAAACATAAACATCTCCTGGCACCATGCCAATCATGGACATGAGGAGATGATCGACGTTTGTTAAACGCACCACTGTCAGGCGTCCGACAAACCAGGGGAAAGTCCCTCCAGAGGGAAACCCGGAGCCGAACGCGGCAAGCCTCAGCGGGGCTTGAGTTGCAGCTGTCCCAACAAGGCTTTGTCCGCGCTGGACAAGCCTGCGGCCGCCATCAACTGAGCGCGGTCCAGCACCTCAATGCGGCCATAGGCCACCTGCACAATGCCCCGGTCCTGCAGGCTTTGCAGCACCTGATTGGTGGTCTGGCGCGACAGCGACAACATCAAGCCCAGTTGCGCCTGACTGAGCGGCAAGACACAAGGCCCATCCGTCGGCGAGGATTGGCTCAACATCACCAAACGACGCATCAGACGCATGTCAGCGGGCAACAAGGCCAAGTCCTCCATGCCAATGAAGGCAAACCGCACCTTCAACGACATCAGCATCCCCATATCGCGCCAGTAATGAGGGCAGCGCGCCAACAGCTCGTCGAGTGCAGCCATCGGCACATGCAACAAACGGGTCGCCCCTTCGGCCACCGCGTTGTGGGTGCGGGGCAGGCGATCAAACACCGCGATCTCGCCCAACCACATCGGCGGCTCGGCCATGAACAAAATGGCCTCCTTGCCCGCCTCGGTCACCCCGGAGATGCGCAGGCTGCCCTCCAACAGTGCATAAATGCCATCGGCCGGATCGCCCCGAAAGAACAGATGCTCACCGCCCTGCAAGCGCCGTGGGGTGCCCAGCGCCAGCAACTCAGGAGCCAAGCCCGACGTCAGGCTGCCGAACCACGGACCCGTGCGCAGCAAGGCCTGAACGTCAGGCGTGATCCAGCTCGTGATGCTCACAGCTCGCCGTAAGAGTGCAGCCCGGACAAGAACATGTTCACGCCCAGGAAGGCAAACGAGGTGACCAGCAGACCCGACAAGGCCCACCACGCCGCAAAGGTGCCGCGCAGGCCCTTCATCAAACGCATGTGCAGCCAGGCGGCGTAGTTCAGCCACACGATCAGGGCCCACGTCTCCTTGGGATCCCAGCTCCAGTAACCACCCCACGCCTCGGCGGCCCAAAAGGCGCCCAAAATCGTGGCAATGGTGAAGAAGGCAAAGCCCACGGCAATGGCCTTGTACATGACATCGTCCAGCACGGCCAGGTCTGGCAGCTGCGAGGCAATCTTGCGCCGGGCCGCCAAAATGCCGGCCACGATCAGCGCGGCGATGCCGAAGTACACCGCCCAGTAGCTGCTCACCGCCTGCGCCGCGCCAGGCTTGGCCCTGAAGACCAAGGGTTCAAAACACAGCGCCACACCGATCAGCCACAGCGGGGCCAACTTCCACCAACGGGTTTCACTGGCCTGGTGCTTGACCAAGTAGGCAAAGGCCACCATGGCCGACATCGAGAAGGTGCCGTAGCCAATGAAGTTGGCGGGCACATGCAGCTTCATCCACCAGCTTTGCAGCGCGGGCACCAGCGGTTGAATCTCGCTGGCACCACGCTCCAGGGCGTACCACAGCAAGAAACCGACCGCCGCGCTAACCACCAGCATCACGAACGCCCCCAGCGATTGCAGCGACTGGCCGGCCTTGGCAAAACGGTCTTCGTAGTACAGCCAGAACAAAGTGGTCATCCACGAAAACAGCACGAACACTTCATAGAGGTTGCTGACCGGAATGTGGCCAATGTCGGGGGCAATCTGATGGCTCTCGAACCAGCGCACCATGGTGCCCACCAGGGCCATGAACACCCCCGCCCACGCAATGCCCGAGCCCAATCGAGTGGCCGTGCCGCCCTTGCTGAGCATCCCGATCCAGTAAAAAATGGTGCTCATGAAGAACAGCACGCTCATCCACAAGATGGCGCTTTGGCTGGACAAGAAATACTTGAGCCAAAACACCTTGTCGGCCTGCGCCAGGTCGGCCCCAAAGTCATCGGTGGCGCGCAAGTAGAGCCGCATCGCAAACCAACTGGTCACACCGACCGCGAGCAACAACACCCGCACCGGCCCCCAGAACCACGCCAAGGCCACCAGGCTGGGCACGGCCATGGCCAAAATGCCCTGCTCATACACGTCCATGGACGCGCCGTGCGCCTTGAAGACCCAGGCCGCCAAAACCAGCACGATGACGGCAAAGGCCCAGTCAAACGGCGAGCGGTTCAGTCCGCCCACGGACGGGGTTGGTTGAACAGAAGTAGTCATGATTGGGTGATCTCTTTCAAATCAGGACGACAGCACGTGGGCACGCACGCGCTCGAATTCAGCATCGGTATCCAAGGTCTGGCGCGTGGCCGACAAGGCCATCCGGACCTGGGTGGTGCCGGACGCATCGCTGCGCAACCATACCCACAAACGGCGCTCGCGAATGTAAAGCATGGCAAAGACCCCAACGATCAACAAAATGCAGCCCAGATAGACCACATTGCGACCGGGCGTGCGGGTGACCTGAAACACGCTGGCCTGGCGTTGCTCAAAGCCATCGAGCATCAAGGTCATGGGCACGGGGTACAAGGTCGCATCCGAGAGGGACAACACCGCGTGGGTCATGAACGTGCGCGTGGCCTCGTCATTGGTCGAGACCGCAGGCAACCCCGCCTTGTCACGGCTGACGTTGAGCAACTCAAACAGCGTCCCATTGAGGATGCGGATCAAGGTTTCGGACGTGCGCTCGCGCTCAGCCTCGGGCACCACCTGTTCAATGAAGGACGAGAGGGCTTGCAAGCCACCGGTGGGCTGCGCCGCCGACGCATTGGCCTGCGCTTGAGAGCCCACCAGCACCCCGGCGAACAAGTCCAGGGCTCGCTGAGCCGACAGGCTCAACTGGCTGGCCAGCTCAGGCCGGTCTGCGGGCGTCGCTTGATGGGCAAAACGACGCACCGCCTCCTGGCGCATGCCCGCATCGTCCAAGGCCTGACGCAAGTGCACCCAGCCGTCCATGCTGCCGCGCTCATCGGCGGGCACGCGCAAATATCGGAAGCCCTCGGCGGGCGAGTCTCGCACCCCGATCAAGAACACCGATTGACCGTTGAGGTTGACCGGCGCCATGTAGTTTTGATACTCGCGGGCCTGACCGGCCGCATCGCGCAGCTTGTAGGTGATCGAGGGCCCAATGTTGTTGAGCTTCTTCTCACCCGAAGGCCTGGCACCCGAGCCCAAATGCTTGCTCAAGGCCGACAGGTTCACGCCACGGGCATCCGTCGCAGCCGCGGCGGCGCCCTCTTGCGCGCCCGCCAGGTTCTCGACGTTGATCACCCGTAGGTTGGTGACCTCCAGGCTGAGGGGCTGCCCCAGCACCCCCTGCAGGGGCAAGGGCGCCCCACTGACCACGGCCGGGATCACCGGCAAGTCGAGCCCTGATCCCCGCAGGAACACCGGCTTGAGATTGACCTTGGAGCCGCCATCTTCAAAGCTGGACTGGAAAATGGTGACCCCGTCATACACGACGGGGTGGTTGACCTCCACCGTGAACGCCTTGTGCACTTGGCTGCGGCTGTCATGAATCACGATGTCGCTGGCAAAGCGTTTGGGCATGCCCGTGGCGTAGTAGTCCACGGAGAACTTCTTGAGCTCGACCTCAAAGGGCAAAGGCTGCAACAACATGCCCTTGTCCAGGTTCAGCACTGCCGCGTTGGAGCGCTGCCCTTCGGCCACGAACAACTGCGCACGGTAGGCCGGGTTGTCCACGCTCAAACGACTGCGCTCGGACACGACACCGTCCCGAAAGGGTTGCAGATCGTTCATCCACGCCTGCACCTTGACGATCAAATCGCCATCAAACAGCCCACCCAGACACACCAGCACAATGGCCGAATGCGCGGCGATGTAGCCCAGCTTGTTGACGGCCCCCAAGCGCGCACCAATCATCACCCCGGCGGTCTGCCCAGGCGCCGCCCCGGTGCGCACCTGAGTCTTGAGCGACCAGCCGCTTTGCTTGAGCACTTGCTGCACATGGGCCTGGGCGGCATCCAGCGGCAGGGCCAGCGTGCCTTCGGCCCGATGGCGAAACGCCAGCAGCGCCTGCTCGCGGATGCCTTCTTTGTGGGTGCGGAAATCCACCAGAATTTTGGGCGCATTGCGGGCAATGCACAGGCTGGTCGAGACCACCAAAAAGGCCAGAATCAGCAAGAACCAGGGCGAGCCGTAAATGCGGTACAGCCCCAGCGCGCCAAACACCTCGGCCCAGAACGGCCCAAACTCGTTGACGTAATTGACCAGGGGTTCGCCCTGGCGCACCACCGTGCCAATGGCCGAGGCGATGCAGATCACGGTCAGCAGCGAGATCGAAAAACGCATCGACGACAGCAGCTCCAGCACATCGGCCCGCCAGGGGCGCGACGCATGGGGTGACGATGGGTCCACAAAAGCAGTCATATCAGCAACAGGTCTCAAAAGCATTGGCGGCCGACTATAGCCAGCCCACCAGGCCCCACATGGTCGGGCAGCCGACCATGACAGGGATTACCAGCAACAAAAAAGGCGGGTTGCCCCATAAAGGGCCCCCGCCTTGATTGCCATCACCCGGAGTGCCCCCCCGGTTTCAGCACAGGTTCATTCAGCGCAAGCCAGCGATGTAATCGGCCAATGCGTCGATTTCTTTGTCGCTCAGGATCGAAGAAATACTGGTCATCATGGGCGCGTTGGTGCGATCACCTTGGCGGAAGGCCGTCAATTGCGCCTTCACATAGTCAGCATGCTGACCCGCCAGACGGGGGTATTGGGCTGGGATGCCCGCGCCATTGGGGCTGTGGCAACCAGCACAGGCGGGCACCGACTTCTTGGCCAGGCCACCGCGGTAGATTTTTTCGCCCAGCGCGACGGTTTCCTTGTTCTTGGCAAACCCGTCTTTGGCCTTCTTGCTGGCATAGAAGGCGGCGATGTTGGTCATGTCCTCAGGGGACAACATGCCCGCCATGCCACTCATCACGGCATTTTTGCGTTTACCGGACTTGAACTCGGTCAATTGCTTGACCAGGTAGTCAGGGTGTTGGCCCTGCAAGATCGGAAAGGTTGGTGCGCCACGCGAGCCATCGGCTGCGTGACAGGCAATACAGACGGCAGTGGCCTTGGCCTCGCCAGCGGCGAGATCGGGTTTGGTGGCCGCTTTGGCTTCCGAACTATGGGCCACACCCGTGAGGGTCAGGGCCATCGAAACAAGGGCGATCAGGCTGATAAGACGCTTCATGACGGTGTGGGTGTGAACTGTGAAACTCATTGATTTTACAATGCACTATGACCGAACCTACGATTTCCTCGAAAGACGCCCTCGCTTGGACCCATTCCGCGCGGTTTTTTACCACAGCGGCCAAGCTGGATCAGCTCCCCACAACGGAGTTACCCGAGGTCGCCTTTGTCGGGCGATCCAATGCGGGCAAGTCCACCGCCATCAATACCCTGGCCCAACAGCGCCAGTTGGCTTACGCCTCGAAGACGCCTGGGCGCACCCAGCACATCAACCTGTTCAAGGTGGGGCCCAAGGCCGCGCCCAACCTGACCTGGGCCGACTTGCCTGGCTACGGATACGCGGCCGTTGACCGCACGGCCAAACTGCGCTGGCAAGAGGTGATGGCCCAGTATTTGGCGGTGCGCCGCAACCTCACGGCCGTGGTGCACATGGTGGATTCGCGCCACGGTTTTACCGAGCTGGACCTCAATTTGCTGGATTTTGTCAGCCCGCGCGTGCGCAGTGGCGAAGTCAAGCTGCTGGTCTTGCTGACCAAAGCCGACAAGCTGAACCGCAAAGAGGCCGATGCGGCCCTGCGCCAAGCCAAAGAGGTGCTGGCCAAACTGACCACCGAATCATCCAACATGAACATCATGCTGTTCTCGTCGACCAAGAAGATTGGC
>JAZJZP010000152.1:0-327 GCA_040389805.1 Pseudomonadota bacterium | reverse complement strand
CGAAGCCGCCGTCATGCTGCGCGGCTGGGCCGCCCCTGAAGAGCTGGCCCTGCGCGAAGCCGAATTGGCCGCCATCCGGGCCGCCGAGCTGGCCGAGATCGCGGCCCTCAATGGCGACGACGACAAGCGCCGCCGTCGTTAAGGCCTCAGCGGCCGCCTGATCACACCCCGGTCAGGCGCGTCAAGGCTTCGCGGTACTTGGCCGCGGTGTGTTCAATTACTTGGGCCGGCAGGGCTGGCGAAGGTGCGGTCTTGTCCCACAACTGGCCATGCACCGTGGCCTGCTCCAGCCAGTCGCGCAAAAATTGCTTGTCGTAGCTGGGCGGA
>JAZJZP010000151.1:5379-6697 GCA_040389805.1 Pseudomonadota bacterium | reverse complement strand
GCGAGGCGCAAGCCAAGATCGACGCTGGCGTCAAGGTGCCCGCCGGTTACTGGACCACCTGGGGCGGCACGTTCGAGCAACTGCAATCGGCCTCGCGCCGTCTGGCCATCGTGGTTCCGGTGGCCTTGCTGCTGGTCTTCCTGTGGCTCTTTGCCATGTTCGGCAACGTCAAGGATGGTTTGCTGGTGTTCACCGGCGTGCCCTTTGCGCTGACGGGCGGTGTGGCAGCGCTGTGGCTGCGGGACATTCCCTTGTCGATCTCGGCGGGGGTGGGTTTCATCGCGCTGTCGGGTGTGGCGGTGCTCAATGGCCTGGTGATGATTGCCTACATCCGAAGTCTGCGCGAAGGTGGCATGGCCCTGGAGCCAGCGATCAGAGAAGGGGCCTTGACACGCCTGAGGCCTGTGCTCATGACCGCCTTGGTGGCCAGTCTGGGCTTTGTGCCCATGGCCGTGGCCATCGGAACGGGTGCTGAAGTTCAGAGGCCCCTGGCCACGGTGGTGATCGGCGGCATCTTGTCATCGACCGTTTTGACCCTGTTCGTGTTGCCGCTGCTGTATCGCCTGACACATCGTCGAGATGACGAACTGCCGCAGCCAAACCCTGATGCAGCTAGGCCAATTCCGGGCCAAGCCTGACAGAGCATCAAGACGCTGCAAGGCAACTGGGTTTACAGTAAATCCACTGGCGTAGGCAACTGCGTCGAATGCCAGTGGGCTGCTCCATCCCCGTTCCATTTTTTGAGGCACGATGCGATGTTTGACATTCTTTGCGATCGCACTTACCGACATCTGTTCTCCGCTCAGGTGATTGCGTTGTTGGGCACAGGCTTGGCCACGGTAGCGCTTGGCCTGCTTGCATATGACTTGGCAGGAGAGAACGCCGGCGCGGTACTTGGCACGGCGCTGGCAATCAAGATGCTGGCCTATATCGGCGTAGCGCCCATCGCCTCGGCATTCGCCGAACGATTGCCAAGGCGAGAGATGTTGGTCACGTTGGACCTTATTCGTGCCGCAGTTGCTTTGCTGCTGCCCTTCGTCACCGAGATCTGGCAGGTGTACATGCTGATCTTTGTATTGCAATCGGCTTCAGCCGGATTCACCCCGGCGTTCCAAGCCGCGATTCCCGATGTGCTACCCAAGGAGGCCGACTACACCAAGGCTTTGTCTCTGTCGCGCTTGGCCTATGACCTCGAAAACCTCATCAGCCCGGCATTGGCGGCTGCACTGTTGACAGTGGTGACTTTCCAAAGCCTGTTCATCGGCACCGTTGTCGGCTTCTTGGCTTCTGCAGCACTGGTGGTGTCTGCTGTCCTGCC
>JAZJZP010000151.1:0-5369 GCA_040389805.1 Pseudomonadota bacterium | reverse complement strand
AAGCGAAGCTGCCACCAAAGCGCGGCGTTTACGATCGCACCACCCGTGGCATGCGCATCTACCTCGCTACGCCGCGTTTGCGAGGTCTACTCGCCGTGAATCTGGTGGCCGCCTCGGCTAGCGCGATGGTCATCGTCAACACGGTTGTACTGGTCCAGGGCCAGCTCAAGCTGACGCAGAACGCCACAGCGCTGGCGTTAGCCTGCTTCCCTTTCGTAGAAGCGGATGGTCTCCACCGACGTGCCGGTCTTGCTGGCCAGCTACCCGATTTTCACGTGAACTCCGGTGCCTCGTGTTATGACTTGCAAGCTTACGCGAAATCGTATGGAAGGACCTCGCCAATGGTCCGTGTTGGCATTGTGTCGCCGCAGCGCGCTGTTGGCCCAAGGCGTCAACGCCCACCCATTCTTCGCAGTTCGCTGCGCTTGAGCCGCTGTTGCTCGTTGCGCTGACGCCGGTGGTCTCCGTCTCGCCATTCCAGGTACAGCCAGTAGCTGAAGCCAAAGCACGGCCCCACACCCCCGCGCCAAGGATGTAGGCCAAGATCTGATCGCGGTTGGTGGACATGGGTGGGTGCTGCAGTAGCAGGACTACGGCCCTTGGGCCGGGGTGCTTGCTGGTGCTTCAAGGACATACCCCATGCCGCGCACGGCGCGGATGGGGGTCATCTCCGGCTCTTCGCCGATCTTGGCACGCAGTCGCTGAATCGCCGCCTCAATCATGCTGGCGTCGTGGCCAAAGTGCCTGTCCCAGACTTGGTGTCGAGTGCGGCGTGCGCGCTCGCACGAGGGAGCGGGACGGCGGCGTCCGCCATTCTCGCGTCCCTCATGCGGTGCGTGTCACATCGGATGGCGGTGAGACGCATGCTGGTCACATGCCTGTGCGCATCGTTCGCACGCTTCTTTGCAACGCAGGCAGTGCTCATGTTCATGCTTTGCGCACTCCGCCGCACACGCAAGGCAAAGATGCTCGCACAGCGCGCAGAAGTCGCCGTGGTGGACGGAACGCCGAGCCAAGGCGTTGATCGTTGCCGCGCAGATGTCGGCACAGTCCAGGTTCAACAGCGAACAGGTGGCCATCGCCGGATCGCCTTCCCGCAGGTCCGCCCCCACACATTCCTGGCAGGCATGCAGCGCCTCCTCACACGCTTCGATGCAAACATCAAAGCTTTCCAAGGTGTCTTGATCCTTCATGGTGTTTCTCCAGTTTCGAGCCGGCAGGGGCGTCTCAGGCAGTCCTTGCCGCCACTGAATGCCGACTCAAGGTTGCGAAAACCGTTGGCCCAACTGCCGCCCACGGGCTAGAACGAGGAATCAGGCGAATGGCCGGACTCATCAATGACACTGTTCGGCGCAAGGCTTCACAAGGAACCATGCACCCTTGCGCCCGGCCAGTGCCCAGCCGTTCAAGGCCAACCCACAGAACGTTTGAATGCTGGCGATGCGCAGTGGCAGCACGCACTCCAGCCGTCCTGTGGGCGGGCGCCTTGATCTTCACGCGGCGACGCATCGCACTTCGTGGGGTCACGAAGCACCCGATGGCAGCCCTTCGCGCTCATTTCTTGCCAGCCGCGATGGCGGCGGCCTTGAATTGGGACGTGAAACTCGGTTTCCCCTCCAGCACCACCAAGGCGCTCACCGCTGTGCCGGGAGGTACGGAGAACTGTCCCTGGGCGTTGAACTGACCGTCGCCCGGTTTCAGCTCGACCTTGTGACGTTGCCCGTCCGCTGTCTTCCAGGCGAGGTGCGCGCGGCCACCATGGGTGGACAAGGGTTTGCCGTGGTCGCTCACGTAAAGGGTCAAAGAGGCGGGCGCGGCGAGCAACTCCAGCGTGACGCCACGCACCTCGGCAACGACACCGCCATACCGGGCCTCATCGCCCGCTTCCTTGTGTCCGGGTCCATGGTCGTGCGCATGGTCGTGTGCGTATTCCTTGCCTTTGCCGTGGGCGCTGTGTGCGGCGTCGGCGGCGCGGGTGGGCGCGATGAAGGCTGTCAGGGCGGCAATCGCCAACGTCGTTCGAAGCAGCGTGGCTGCGTGTTTCATGGGGAGGTCTCCTAGGGTGAAAAAACAGGTTGATGAAAGGCGACAAAAACTAGGTCAGGGCCGCGCCCTGGTGGGAGGACAGGTCAAACTCGACGATCAGCAGTTGGCGGCTTGCAAGGGTGATCAGCGCAGTGATGGTGGTGGCCGCCTCGAAGTGGAAGGCGCCCGCGAGGTGAAGGTGATCACCCTGCGGCGCCAGGGGCACGCGCTGCCTGCCGTGCAGGCCGTCCCACGACAGCACCGCGCTCGCGCCTTCCAGATGATCGGCGGGCTGGTCCAACCCATCCAGGTAGAGACGCAGGTCGTCCTCGTGGACCACCAACTCGCAGCGCAGCCGCCGCAGCGCGACCACGACGCCACCATGACGAGGTGAAGACGCAAGGGCACCTGAAGCGGCAGCGGCGTCGTCGTTCGCGGCCACCAGGGGCTCGATGACCACGATCTGGCCAGCAGGGGTCTGAGCGCTTTGGACCACGTATTTCATGCCGTTCTTCCGATCAGCGGTGGTGAACCGGGCTCAGTGCTCGTGAGGGCGCGCTCGGCCAGCATGCCCCTGAGTTGCGCCATCAGTGCGAAGGGATCGGACGCGCTGGCATCGACCACGATGTGCGCAATCATGCTGACCTTGCGGCTGGAGATGGCCCAGACGTGCAGGTCATGCATGTCCGTCTTGGCCGCCGTCTGCGCCAGCGCCTGTTTGACCGCTTCGAACTCCACCCCCCTTCGGGCACACCCTCCAACAGGATGTTCATGCTGGCGCGCAGGAAGATCCAGGTGCGCGGCAGCACCAGATGCCGATTCGACGGCCTCGGCCAGCGTCAGCGGCGCCGTGGACGAGGCGGGACGCGGCTCAGCACGCGATGGTGCGGGAACTGGTGAAGCCTGTGAAAAGGACGTGGAAAGAAAGAGGGTCGCCGTGATCAACGCTGCGAGCGTCGCCAACGGCACGATGAGCCTGTGCATCGAATTCTCCGGGTTGTGACAACAACGAAACGGGAATACGGCGAGTGGCGGGCCGTGGTCTGGCTATCGAAGGATAGGAAGAGGGAAAAGCAGCAGCCGTCTCGCCGAATCAGGCGTTGTGACGTCTGTCCGGTCGCTCAAGGCCCTGGGGTATGTGCGAGGGGTGTCCGCGATTCGAACGGCTCACCCAGGTTTCGCTGGACTCGACCGCGGGCTGAGCCGCCTGGCTGGTCAGCGGCGGCAACGGGCTCAAGTGGCAGGTCGCGCAATCGCCGTCGATGCCGACTTTCTTCGTGTCGCCGCCTTGATGGTCCTGCGCTGCGGCACCACCTTCTTTGCCGCCATCTTTGGACACGTCATGGCTGCGCTGATGGTGCCCGACATGGTTGGCACCCGAGCCTGTCTCGTGCTGGCAATAGCCGACCACCGCAGCCCAGGACATCTGGAGCGGAAACCAAATCAGCAGAAAGACAAACAGGAAGCGTCGCATGGGGAAGCAGTATACGAGTGGGTTGGCGCGTTGGAAAGGCAACAGACGATGTGGTCGTGTCCTTGAGCATGAACATGGCATTCTCCGCATTCACAAGTCGTGTCGCCGTGGACGATGGAAGTCAAGCCGACGTGTGACGTTGCTTCTGCCTCGGGATTGACGACGATGTGGGCGCCATTACCCAGACTCGACAGCGTCGAGCGCAATGCGTCTTCATGCACCAGAACCTGATCAAATTCCAGTCGGATCGTTCCGCCTGCGTTGACCTCCGCTTCAACAACGCCAAGTATGTGCTCCAGCTTGGACTTCAAGCTCCTGGCCGTACGGGCGTGCATCGCATCCGTTCCAAGTAACAGATAGCCGATCCGATCCGTGAGTACCGCACCAACGGCGCCTGCCACCACTCGCACCTTGCCGAGCGAAATCACGTTCGTGTCGTAATGGATGCACAACTCCGGTGGCTCGCCCCTTAAGCGCATCGGCCACATGAGCGTTGACTATGCCATCACGGCCCTCCAGGGCTTCGATCAAGCTTTTCACACGCAGCGATCTTTGGCTTGAGGCAAGCGTGGAAGCAGAAGGGGAATGTCCAGTCGAAGCTTGCCAGCCTGTGCCGTGTCACGATCTGTCTTTCAATTCGTCTCTATTCATGGTCGATCTCGTGAGTGGGGGAAGTCCTTCTATCGGCAAGTGACGTGCCGTACGATTTGCAGCTGTTTGACCTCGTGACGGCATGGTCATCGCTGGAAGCGCCATTCGCTTCGGCGTGTAATTCTTGCCGCAAGCTTGGCCCTCGACAGCATGGGCCGCATCTGGGTTACAAAGAAAGTTGTTCGACTGATGGATTCTCTTGTGAAACAAACAGATCACTCCAACTGCGACGAAGCGGATGCGTCGACAACGCTCACCACCGATGCTGCTGGTCACACGCAGGAGGATGGTGACTTGACTGACATGCTGGGCGAATTGCGCGTGTTGTTGCCCACCGCACAGTTGCTATCAGCCTTTTTGATCACCGTTCCATTCACCGCTGGCTTCGGGGCGATCATCGCTTCAGAAAAACGCGTGTTCCTCGCGACCTTTCTGTTCTCGATCGCAAGCCTCGTGCTATTGAGTGGCCCGGCGGTGCAGCATCGATTGATCAGACCTCTCATTAACCGTGCGCGCTTCAAGCATCTGGCCACACTGCAGATCGTGCTCGGGGCGGCGACCTTGACCTTCGCCCTGGTTCTCGCCACTCAACTGGTGCTTTCCTCCGTTCTGGGGCACACGATCGGAAATATCGCCGCCGCCGCCGTCGCAGTGTTGATCGTGATGCTTTGGTGGGTGTGCCCCAAGCTTTGGCGGGCCGGGGGGCATTGCTGATCGTGCTTGTTTGGCGTGCCGGGCAGTGACCTTGCCCCCTGCAACCGGACTTTCTTATTTGAGCTTTCGTGGCACGATGCGCTGTTTGAGAAACTTATCGCCGCTGCCATCGGCGATCCAGGGCCGCCACGATCTCACAAGGTATCCACACCGCGTAGAACGCAAAAATGATGTCGGTCAAAAAGTGGCCGCCCTGCAAGATGCGGCCGAGTCCAATCGCCGCACCAGTCACGATGCCAATCACAAACCATCGGCGGCGCCATGTGGGACCGGCTGTCAGCCCCAGGCTCATCAGCCAGAACCCCGCAGCGGCGTGGCTGCTGACAAAACTACGGTGCGCTTCAGGATGCGTGCGACGCTGTGGTGCGGCCTGAAACGGACTGTCGCCACCAAAGACTGCTACCTGAACGGGGCGGGGACGGCACAGTGCCTGTTTGAACCAAGCTTCGATCACCAGGCCCGGACCCAGCAAGGCGCAAAGCAAGGCGATCACCGCCATGTGATG
>JAZJZP010000150.1:5780-12064 GCA_040389805.1 Pseudomonadota bacterium | reverse complement strand
GCAGGGGCAGGTTGCTCAGGCGCAATTGCAGCAAGGCGCGCTCGCGGCGCGCGTCTTCCACCAGGCCTTTGAAGGTGAGTCCTTGTGCCGCCAGACGCCGCTGGACGTGTCGCGGCGGGGTGGCCAACGCGGCGGCGATGAGTTCCAGGGAGGGGCTTTCGCCGCCGTCCAGTGCCCGCAAGATCGCCTGGGTGAGTTGCGCTTGCTGGGCTTGGGCATCCTCCACGTGCGCTTGCAGCTGGCGTTTGGCCAGGCCGGTCATCAGGTCATGGATGGGCGGGTCGGCATTCGGGTTGAGCAAGCCCAGCCAGTCGGCGGGCATGCGTTCCTGGCAGACCTTGGCATGAAAATGGACCGGGCTGCCAATGAAGTCCAGCAAGGGTTGCACTTGTGCCGGCGCGGCGCAGGGCAATTCGATCAGCGCCGGGACCAGGTGTCGACCCGATACCCAGCGCGCAAAGCTCAGGCGCGAGGCGATGAAGAAGGACCAGAACAGGTAGTCGTCCGGCAAGGGTCCCAAGGCCTCGTGTCGGGCCTGCACGTGCGAGCCCTGCACCTCATAGCGCCCTCGAAGTTCCGTGCACAGCAGGCTTTGCATTTGTTCAAACAAGGCCAGGCCATCGCCGCCCAAGGTGCAGCTCATGATGGCGTAGCCGAGTGAGCCCAAGTGGGCCGGGCGTACCAGGCTGGCCACATGCAGGCCGATGTGTTCGTCTCCCAGCAGTTGCGAGGCCCGCTGCAGGGCCTGGTTCAGGCGCCAGGACGGCACCCGCAGTTGATCGTCGGCGGAAGGGGTGGGAGATAGCCCCAGCAGGTCGAGGATGGGGGCGGCGTCATGACCTTGGGCTTGCACGTAGTCCGCGACCACGCGCACAAACGAGGCGCTGAACCCGGTGGCGCTGGAGGGTGAGGAGAGGGTGACGCTGGTCATGGGTTGTCGATGGTAGCGCGGGCGAGGGTGGTCTGTGCAGTCAATACGGTGGTGTCTGCGGCCAATGACTTCGCTGGGGTCCTCGGGCAGCATGGGGTTCTACAAAAAACCATGCGTGAGTGAATTGATGCCAGCGTTGACCCCTGAGTTCTCTGATCGCCGTTCGCGAGTGCGTTCGGTTGTGGCCCCGACGCGTCATGGGGCGGATTTAGAGACCACGCGCGCGATGGCCGCCAGGCTGAAGCTCACCATTGCAGGGCCTTGTGAGCCCGACGAGGCCAGTTGGCGCAAATTAGGCGAGGCATTGTGGCGCGGTGACCCCTTGGCCGATGAGGTCGCCATGTGGCTTCATCAGGAGGGCATGGCCGTGGCGCGACCCCAGTTGGAGCGGGCGATTGAGGGCGGGGGGTGTCGAGAAGATGCGCCTGTGGCGCTGCGCCGTTTGATGGATGCGGTGCAGGAGGATCCGGCCTGGCTGGACCGTTCGTTGATGGCGCAGGGGGCGCGTTTTCTTCAAAGCACGGGACTGCATGGCATGCGGGTGTTGAGGGATGCCGGTTTGATGGCGGGCTATCAGGCCTCCGCGATCAACCAGACCTTGTTGATGACGGGATCTTTGAAAAAAGGGGCCCAGCGGCGTGTGGCCGAGACGACGTCGTGGTGGCTGGACTGCACCAAAGACGGTGGCATGGATCGCAGTGGGGCGGGTTTCAAGGCCACGGTGCGGGTGCGGGTGATGCATGCCTTGGTGCGTCAAAATGTGAGTCAGCGTCCTCAATGGAACGCGGCCGCCTGGGGGTTGCCGATCAATCAGGTCGACATGCAGGCCACCTATCTGGCGTTCAGTGTGGTGCAGTTGTTGGCGTTGAAGACCACGGGGTGCATGGTGACGTCCGAGGATGCCCGCGCGGTGATGCATTTGTGGCGCTACATCGGTTGGTTGATGGGCGTGGAAGAGGGCTTGCTTTGTGATGATGAGTTGAAGGGCCGTGTTTTGCTGTACCACAACGTCATCAGTCAGGCGCCGCCGGACGAGAGCAGCGCGGCCTTGGGGCAGGCGCTGATGGACGAGCCACTGGCGCGGCACTACCCGTGGGCGCCCAAGCTGCTGGGGCCTTACAACAAGGCGCGCCACCTGAGTCAGGTGAGTTGGTTTGTGGGGCCGCAAGGCATGAAGCATCTGGGGCTGCCTGCGACCTTGCCGTGGTATCCGGTGCTGACGGCGGGGCCTCGCTTCATCTTCACAGGTTTGACGCGGCTGGTGGCGGGCGGTGTGGACGGGCCAGCGAGTTGGGGGCGTCGCCGGCAAGAGCGCTATTGGCGTCGAGAGTTGGGCGCGGGAGAGCACGGGCATTGCCCTAGACTGTAGGGCTATCTCACTCGGAGACCGATTGATGTCCACCGCGCGCAAAGCCGCTACTCCTGCTGATAAAAAAACGGCCCCCAAAACTGCCTCAAAAGCGGCCAAAGCTGCGCCCAGGGCTGCAGCCCCGCTGACGGTTCAAGACTACCTGCAAAAAATCCTGACCAGTCGGGTGTATGACGTGGCCATTGAAACGCCTCTGGACGAGGCGCGGGACCTGTCACGGCGGTTGTGCAATCAGGTCTTGCTCAAGCGCGAGGACAAGCAACCGGTGTTCAGCTTCAAGCTGCGTGGCGCGTACAACAAGATGGCCAAGCTCAGTCCCAAGGCCTTGGCCAAGGGGGTGATCTGCGCGTCGGCGGGCAACCATGCGCAAGGCGTGGCACTCGGAGCGCGCCGCCTGGGCTGTCAGGCCACCATCGTGATGCCGGTGACCACGCCCCAACTCAAGATTGACGCGGTGGCCAATTTCGGCGAGGACAAGGTCACCATCGTGCTGCATGGTGAGAGCTACTCCGATGCCCATCTGTATGCGCTGGCGCTGGAGCGCAAGCACGGCATGACGTTTGTGCACCCCTTTGATGATCCGGATGTGATCGCGGGTCAAGGCACGGTGGCGATGGAGATCCTGCGCCAGCACTCGGGCCCGATTGATGCCGTGTTTGTCGCCATCGGCGGCGGTGGCTTGATCAGCGGGGTGGCGGCGTGCATCAAGGCGGTGCGCCCTGAGATCAAGGTGATTGGCGTGCAGATGAACGACTCGGACGCCATGGCGCGGTCGGTCAAGGCAGGCAAGCGTGTGACCTTGCAAGACGTGGGTCTGTTTTCGGATGGCACGGCCGTCAAGCTGGTCGGTGAAGAAACCCTGCGCCTGGCCCGCACCCTGGTCGACGATTTTGTCCTCGTGAGCACCGATGAGGTCTGTGCGGCCATCAAGGACATCTACCAGGACACCCGATCCATCGTCGAGCCTGCGGGGGCCTTGGGGGTGGCAGGGATCAAGCAGTATGTGGCCCGCCACGGCGCGCATGACCGCACCTATGTGGCGATCAACTGCGGCGCCAACATGAACTTCGATCGCCTGCGCTTCGTGGTCGAGCGCGCCGAAGTGGGCGAGCAGCGTGAGGCCTTGCTGGCCGTCACCATCCCGGAGGAGCGTGGCTCATTCAAGCGGTTTTGCGAGTTGATTGGCCCGCGTAGCGTCACCGAGTTCAACTACCGGATCTCGGATGAGCGGCAGGCCCATGTATTCGTGGGGCTGAGCACGGCCGGCAAAGGCGAGTCCACGCGTCTGGCCAAGACCTTTGATGCCAATGGCTTTGCCACGGTCGACCTGACGCAAGACGAGTTGGCCAAGACGCACATTCGCCACATGGTGGGCGGGCGATCCAGTTTGGCGGAGGGCGAGCGCTTGTTTAGCTTCGAGTTTCCGGAGCGGCCGGGCGCGTTGATGAAGTTCCTGGCCAGTTTGCCGCCGGGGTGGAACATCAGTCTGTTTCATTACCGCAACCAAGGCGCTGACTATGGGCGCATTTTGGTGGGCTTGCAGGTGCCGCGTGAAGACAGCAAGGCCATCAAACCCTTGCTGGATGCCTTGGGCTACCGCTATGTGGATGAAACCCGCAATCCGGTGTACCGCTTGTTCTTGCGCTGAACCGGTTTAGTCGGCTGAGGCTGACGCCGGGTCAGCGTGGTCGGTTCGCTGGCTGCCCTGGGTGAGGGCGCATGCCTGGCGTCGGGGGCAACGGCAGGCCTTCGGGTGAGTTGGCCATCGACGAGTTGTTGTTTGCGCCACCCATGCCCGCTGCCGGAGGTGCATAGTTCTGGGTGCTGATGCCGGTGGGTGGGGACAAGACCCCCGTGGCTGCCGCAGGCAAGGCGGGCAAATCGAGCTTGACTGTGGCCGGGCCTGCCGCCGGGCCGATGTCGGCGCCGCGTTGCGTGACCGCCAATAAAATCATGTCGCCATCGACGGCAGTGCCCACGCGCACGGCCCGGGGCGGTTTGCCATCGACGGACAGCAGCGCGACCCCGCTGTGTTCGTCCGCCTGCCGAGGCGCGACCACGCCCAGCAGCTTGAGTCGCCCGGCCAGAACCGAGTTCGAGGAGGGCTGCTCCACGACTTCTGCCGTTTCTGGTGCGACCAGCAGCTTGCGCAGATCACCACGCACGGCGTTGTCCAGCGACACCGCCATGGTGTTGGCCGGGATGGCCGTGGACTTGTTGGTCAAGCGCAGGCCCCAAAAGGCCAGGCTTGCCGCAACAGCGGCCCAAATCAAAAGTGCGAGGATGCGTGATGCCATGTTCTGACCATTATCATGCTTGTTGGGCAGCTTGGAGCGTAAAAACAGGGTGCAAGACCTCGGGTAGATCCCTCAGTCGAGGGCGCTAAAGCTCAGGCATGCTTGCTACCTGCTCGAAGGTCGTGGAACCTTCGAGCCTCCTCGTACACTAAGTTCAGTCAGTTACCACACGGATCACCGCATGAAGATGTTTGCTCAACACGATAAGAACCATGTACGGAGCGCGGCACGGGCCGTCTCCAGGGGTTTCACGCTGATCGAGCTGATGGTGGTGCTGGTGATCATCGGCCTGCTGGCCGCGCTGATCGTGCCCAATGTGCTGGAGCGTGCCGACGACGCACGCGTCACCGCCGCCAAGACCGACGTCAGCAATCTGATGCAAGCGCTCAAGCTGTATCGTCTGGACAACCAACGCTACCCGACGGCGGAGCAGGGGCTCAGCGCCTTGGTGACCAAGCCGACCGCTTCGCCAGTGCCTTCCAACTGGAAGCCTTACTTGGAGAAGCTGCCCAGCGACCCTTGGCAGCAGCCTTATCAGTATGTCAACCCGGGTGTGAAGGGGGCCGTTGATGTGTTCAGCTTTGGCGCCGACGGGCAAAGCGGTGGCGAAGGCAAGGATGCCGACATCGGATCCTGGCAATAAGTTGCGCACTGCGCGTGGTTTCACGCTGATCGAGCTGATGGTGGTGGTGGCCTTGATTGCCATCACGACCGCGGTGGTCGCGTTTGCCGTGCCCGATCCTTCGTCGACTCGATTGGAGCGCGAAGCCGCGCGCCTGAGCGCCATTCTGGAGTCGGCCCGGGTGCAGGCCCGCGCTGGCGCCATGACCGTGGTGTGGGTGCCCGAGTCCAAAGGCGATGCCGTCGATTACCAGTTTCTTGGCTTGCCTGCCGAGTTGATGCCGCCGCTCAAGTGGGACACCCGCGAGGTCAAAGCCGAGGTCATTGGGGCGCGCAGCATTGTGTTGGGCCCCGAGCCCGTGATCGGTGCGCAAAGCGTGCTGTTGCGTCTGGAAGACAAGCAGATCATCTTGAGTACCGATGGGCTCAGCCCGTTTGGTGTGCTGACAGGTGAGTCGGACGAAGAGGCGGCTGACGCCAATGCCGGGGGTGCTCGTGCGCAGTGATCGCTCCCGCCTCCATGGCATGACCCTGATCGAGGTCTTGGTGGCCTTGGCCATTGTCGCCGTCACCTTGTCGGCGGGGATCAAGGCGGCGGGCGGGTTGACGCTCAATGCGCAACGGGTGGTCGACCTCACGTTGGCGCAGTGGTGCGCTGAAAACCAACTCGTGAATCACAAGCTGACGGGGTCTTACCCGGGGGTGGGTGATAGTGAGTTTTCTTGTAAACAGCTGGGGCGTGACTTCATTGGCAAGCAGGCTGTGCGGCCAACACCCAACAGCAATTTCCGACGGATCGATGCCCAGGTGCTCGACGAAACGGGCCTGCCCGTCGTCAAGATCACCACCATTTTGTCCAAGTACTGATGACGCACGAACGCTCCTTGCTCTCCCATCAACGTGGCCCTCAAGGCTTCACGCTGGTGGAGGTGCTCGTAGCGCTGGTGATCTTGTCGGTCATGGCGGCCACCGCATGGAAGGGCATGGATGGCATCACCCGGGCTCGTGAGGTGGCCGAGGGGCGGCTCAATCAGACCCTGCGGCTGCAGTCGGTGATGACGCAGTG
>JAZJZP010000150.1:4952-5770 GCA_040389805.1 Pseudomonadota bacterium | reverse complement strand
GACATGGCCTCGGTGATTGATACCGCGACCTTGCCAGGAGGTCAGTTTGAGTACGACGGCGCGCGCCTGCGTTTCACCCGCCGTGCGTCGGGTGGTGTGCAGGTGGTGGTGTGGGGTTTGCGCAATGGCCGCTTGGAGCGCTGGGCGGCGCCGGTGGTGACGCAGGTGGGCGACATCGAGGCGCAATGGAGAAAGTCTTACCAGTTGCAGGGCAAAGAGCCTGGCACCTTGGTGGCCCTGAAGGGGGTGGATCAATGGCAGGTGTTTTGTTTCCCCAAGGCGCAGGGACAGCAGAGCAGCAACTGGGCCAATTGCCAAGGCTCATTGACGACCGGAGGTCAGTCCGTGAAGGTGCCCGTGCCGGCCGGTATCCGCAGTGTCCTGACCCTCGGTGCGGGCAGTGGCTTTGAGGGTGTGGCCACCCGCGATGTGGCCGTGGCACCGAATTGACATGAAGAACCGCACCCTGCTCCCAAGCCAGCGCGGCGCCGCCTTGCTGATGGCCATGGTCATCGTGACGGTGGTGGCCACGGTGGCGTCGTCCATGGTGTGGCAGCAATGGCGTGCGGTGCAGGTTGAAAGCGCCGAGCGTGGGCGGTCACAGTCGCAGTGGATGCTCTATGGCGCGCTCGATTGGGCGCGTTTGATCCTGCGCGAAGATGGGTTTGTGGCGCCGGGCGTGTCGGGGGTGGTGGACCACTTGGGCGAGCCTTGGGCGCATGAGTTGGCCGAGGCGCGGGTGTCGAGCTTTTTGGCCATCGACCAGAACAACACCGATGACGCGGCCGATGCGTTCTTGTCGGGCAAGATCGAGGACG
>JAZJZP010000150.1:4224-4942 GCA_040389805.1 Pseudomonadota bacterium | reverse complement strand
AGGAAAACCGCGACGCCTACCTGCCGCAGTTGTACCTGCGCAACCTGCTGGATGCCAATGGAGTGATTGAGCCGGCCCAGGTCGAGGTGCTCAAGCGCCTGTGCGGCAACCTGAACTTGTCGCCGACCTTGGCCAACGTCATCTCGGATGCGCTGCAAAAAGCCACTCTGGCCACCCTGGATGCGCCCACCGCCTTGACGGCCTTGGGGGGTGAAGAGGGTAAGGCGAAGGCACCGATGTTGCCGCAGACCGTGGAGCAACTGGTGTGGCTGTCGGCCGCCTTGGATGCGGGCACGGTGCAGCGTTTGCGTCCCTTCGTGACTTTGTTGCCCATGAGTGCGCCTGTGCCGACGGCGGTGAACCTCAACACGGCACCGAGAGAAGTGATTGCGGCCATGATCCCGAATGCGGGTCTGGCCGATGCGGACCGCCTGGTGCGTGCCCGGCAGAACAAGCCTTTTGACTCAGTGGCGGCGGCCCAGGCGGTTCTGGGTCCATCCTTCACGCTGCCAGTGCAAGGGTTGGATGTGAAGTCCGAGTATTTTGAGGTTCGGGGGCGTTTGCGCCTGGAAGATCAAGTCATGGAGCAGCGGCATCTGGTCCGGCGCGATTTGAGTAACCCTCAAAACCCTCAGGTCACCGTTTTGAACCAAGAACGCCTGTCGGGTGTCGATTCAGGCAAGGGCGGCTGGTGACAAACCCTTATCAATCCTTAAAC
>JAZJZP010000150.1:0-4214 GCA_040389805.1 Pseudomonadota bacterium | reverse complement strand
GACCTTATTGATTGACTGATCGGTATGAGCATCCTCATCCTTCAATTGCCGGCGCGTTCGCGTCTGAGTGCCGATCCGGCTGCTGCGGAGGTGAACTCGTCGGCGTCCTCGGCGCTGCGTGAGTACGCCTATGTGCTCAGCGCCGATGGTCAGTCGGTGGCCCGGCAGGGGCGTTGTGCCCTGTCGATGGTGCCGCGTGCCGATACGGTGGTGGCGGTGATGGCGCCCACCGATGTCAGCTGGCATCGGCTGACCCTGCCCAAGGCGCCCGCCAACCGTTTGCGCGCGGCCTTGGCCAGCATGCTGGAAGAGGCCTTCCTGACCGATCCGGAAGACATGCACCTGGCGATTGCGCCCCAATCCAAGGCGGGGCAAGCCACCTGGGTGGCGGCCTGTGACCTGACATGGTTGACCAGCCAGCTCATGACGCTTGAAAAAGCCAAGCTGCGGGTGGACCGCGTGGCGCCTGCCGTGTGGCCAGACGAGCCCGCCACCGGGTATTTTCATGAGGTTCACGAGGGCGAGGGCAGCCAGCAAGACCGTGGCTTGGACATCGTGTTGACGTGGTCCACGATGGACGGGGTGTCCAGTTGGCCCTTGACCGGCGGCTTGTCGCGCGCCTTGTTGCCCGAGTTGCTGCCGCCCCAAACTCGCTTTTTTGCAACACCCCAGGTGGCCTCGCCTGCCGAGCGCTGGCTGGGCCAGGCCGTGACGGTGCAGACCCAGGCCGAGCACCTGTTGCAGGCCAACCGGTCGTTGTGGAACCTGCTGCAATTTGACCTGACGCCGAACAGCAAGGGCTTCAATGCAATTTCTGACCAGTTGCGGCAATTCTTGAGTCCGCAGTGGCGCCCGGTGCGCATGGGCCTGAGTGCGCTGGCCGTGGCGCAGATCCTTGGGCTCAATTTATGGGCCTGGCAGCAAGAACGCGTACTCAAACAAAAGCGCAGCGAAATGATCAGCCTGCTCAAGACCGCCCACCCGCAAGTGCAGGTGGTGCTGGATGCGCAGGTGCAAATGCGCCACGAAACCGATGCCTTGCGGGCTGCGGCGGGACAGCCGGGTGACAACGATCTGGAGAGTCTGATGGGCCTGGTGGCCAGCGCCTGGCCAGCCGACTTGCCCACGGGTGCCTTGAAGTACGACGGCAGCAGTTTGTTGGTGGCACCGCCGCAAAGCTGGGGGCCTCCTGACATTGACAATTTCCGCGCCAAACTCTCTGCGACCGGGGCTCAGGTCGAGGTGGTGGATGGACGCTTGAGCGTTCGACGCAAATCGTAGACCCTATGACAACCGAAGCCCCTTCTTCTTTCGACGAGCTGCGTCAGCAGTGGCTGGCCCGCTGGAATGCCTTGGCGCCGCGCGAGCGTCAGATAGCCCTGATCGCGGCCGCGTTGCTGGTCCTGGCCTTTACCTTGCTGGTGGCGATTCGTCCTGCCTGGCGCAGCTTGCAGCAAACCCCCGTGCAGATGCGCGAGGTGGATGCCCAACTGGAGCAGATGCGTCGCTTGGCCAAAGAGTCGCTGGGCTTGCGCCAGCTGCCTTCGGTGCCTGCGGTCCAGGCCGAAGCGGCCTTGAAGGACGCCACGGATCGCCTGGGCGAGGGGGCACGGTTGTTGATGCAAAACGACCGCTTTGACCAAGGTGCCAGGCGCTGCATTGCTTGACTGGTTGTCTGAAGTTCGCGCGGTGGCGCGGGTGCGCCCCTTGGAGGCCGAGCTCAATGAGGTCAGCCCGGGGGTTTATTCCGGCAGCATGGTGTTGGGCATGGCGCCCGGACCGGCGACGGCTCGCTGAATCAGGATGAAACGCACCATGGCGATCCTTCCTTCATTCAAATCCCCAGGGGGCTGGTTTCCCGGTGGCATGGCCGCGACCACGCGCTGGATGGAGTCCACGCTGGAGGTGGTGCGCTGGGAGAACATGCGCAAAGCCGGCCGGCGCTGGGGCTGGTGGGGGGCCGCCTTGGGTGCGCTGGTGGGTTTGGTGAGCTATGCGCCGGCCAGTTGGCTGGCCCAGGCCGTGGTGACGGGCACGGGTGGCCGTGTGTTGCTGGCGGAGTCCCAAGGGACGATCTGGAATGGCGATGCCGTGGTGGTGCTGACCGGCGGTGCGGGGAGTCGTGATGCCCGCTCCTTGCCGGGTCGCTTGAACTGGACCTTGCGCATCAAAGGCCTGGGCTTGCGTTTGAGCCTTCAGCAAGATTGTTGTGTGCCGGTGCCGGTGGTGCTGCAGGTGCATCCGGGCTGGGGGCGTGTGCGGGTCGAACTGTTCACGCAGCCTTCGCCGGCGGCGCCTTTGCTGGCGTCCGGGGCGGTGGGACATTGGCCTGCTGCGTGGTTGTCTGGTCTGGGCACCCCTTGGAACAGCCTGCAATTGGGCGGCGTGCTGCGGCTGGACACCAACGCGCTGGCGGTGGAGTGGGTTCAAGGCCGTGTGCGTATGGATGGTCAGGCCTCGGTGGGGCTGGACGATGTGTCGTCCAGCGTGACGACCCTGGATCGGTTAGGTTCGTACCGGCTCGATCTGGTGGGCAGCCCTCAGGGACAGGTGAATTTGTCGCTCACAACGCTCGATGGTGCACTGCAGTTGGTGGGCCATGGCGATGTGGGTTTGGGTGGGGTGCACTTCCGTGGAGAAGCGCGCGCCAGCGAAAACGAGCGCGGTGCGCTCGACAATTTGTTGAACATCATCGGTCGTCGCATGGGCGACCGTTCCGTAATTTCGATCGGATAAGTCATGACGACCCATCCTCTATTGTCTCGTCCCCGTGCTGTTGCATTGGCCACTGCGTTTGCGGTTGCGTTCGGCCCCGGGTGTTTGATGCCGGTGAGCATGGCCGGGGCGGCGCAGGCCGCAGCGGTTAAAAAAGGCGCTCCCTCGGTCACGCTGAATTTTGTCAATGCGGACATCGAAGGCGTGGCCCGAGCCATGGCGGCCATCGTCGACCAGCAAATCTTGGTCGACCCGAGGGTCAAGGGCACGATCACTTTGTACAGCGATCAGCCGCTGACGCCGCGCGAGGCTTACCTCAACTTCCTGGCCGCCTTGCGTGGACAAGGTTTTGCGCTGGTCGAGGTGGCGGGGTTGCTCAAGATCGTGCCTGAGGCCGATGCCAAGCTGCAAACCGGCACCGTCGATGTGGGCAGCACGGTCAAGCGCTCGGGCGATCAGATCATGACCCAGATCTTTCGGGTGCAGTACGAGAACGTGAACAACCTGGTGACGGTGCTGCGCCCGCTCATCAGTCCCAACAACACGATCAACGCCAATCCCGGCACCAATACCCTGGTGATCACGGACTACGCGGACAACCTCAAGCGCCTGGGTCAGATGATCGCGGCGTTGGACGTGCCCTCGTCCACCGACATGGAGGCCATGCCAACCCCGGGCGACTGGCCTTGGTGCGCAACCTGGTGCAGCGTCTGGATCGCCCCGGCACGGCGGGCGTGGGCGGCAGTGGCATCCATGTGGTCTACCTGAAGAACGCCGATGCGGTAAAGCTGGCGCAGATTTTGCGCGCGTCCTTCCCGGGTGGGGGCGGCGCCGCGGGTGGTGGTGCTGCATCGGGGGGGGCTGCGTCTGGGAGCGTGCCCGCCGGGGCCATGCCCAGCACGGCTGCGGCCAACACGGCGGCGGGTGGTGCTTCATCTCAGAGCACGGCACCGGTGGGCGGTTCCGCCCAGCCTTCGACCGGAGGCTTCATCCAGGCCGACCCCAGCTCCAACTCGCTCATCATCACGGCGTCTGATGCGCTGTACAAGCAGTTGCGGGCCGTCATCGACCAGTTGGACGGACGCCGTGCGCAGATTTACATCGAGTCCATGATCGTCAAGGTCGACGCTGAAAAAGCGGCGCAAATGGGCGTGCAATGGGCGGGCGCCAAGGACACGGGTTCCGGTGGGCGCAATCTGCTGGTGGGGGGGCTCAACGCCTCCAAGGCCAATCTGGCCGAGATCATTTCCACCAAGACCCTCCCGGGCGGCTTGAGTTTGGGCCTGGGCCACAAACTTGTGGATGGCACGTTCAGCATGGCGGCCTTGGCCACCTTCCTTGAAACGGAAGGCGGCGCCAACATCCTGTCTACACCAAACATGGTGGCGCTGGACAACGAAGAAGCCAAGATCGTGATTGGCCAGAATGTGCCGTTTGTGACGGGTTCCTACTCCAACACCGGTGCGAGCACGGGTGGGTCCGTGAGTCCATTCCAGACG
>JAZJZP010000149.1:0-10928 GCA_040389805.1 Pseudomonadota bacterium | reverse complement strand
CAGGTTCTTGATGCGCAGCATGAACTCCTGCCCATGCGCCTGCGCGTCCTGCTGGGCCAGTGTCAAGCCCTGGGTGTCGTTGATCTGGGCGTACATCAGCGACTGGAATACATCGCCTCGCAAGGCGTCGTGCATCATGTCGCCCATGGTGGCCTCTTGCGTGGCTTGGGTCGCGATCACGCTGGCGTCCATGGATTCGCCAAGGTCGTTGAGGCCCCAAAGTCCGGCGCCGCCGACCGCCATGGTGGTGAGCGTGCCCAGAATGCCGAGGCCTACAAGCAGATGTCGAACGCGCATGGTGTACTTCTTTGATCTAGTTCAAAAACAACCCCCCGACTCTAGAGGGGTGGACTGAGCCTGGCGGGCGGAATTGCCGGGTGAGTTGAGGTCAGTTCTGACCCCGATGCGTCAAAATGAGCGCATGTCTTCGTCTTTACCTGCTTGCGTGAATCCTCCCCTCGGTCTGGACGTGGTGTGCCTGTGTGCCCAGTGGTGCGGCACCTGCGGGGACTATCAGGACACCTTCAAAGCGCTCCAGCAGGCCATGCCGGGTCATCGGTATCAATGGATCGACATTGAAGACGAGGCCGATCGGGTGGGCGACATCGACATCGAAACCTTCCCGACCCTGCTGGTGGCCTACCAGGGGCAGGTCTTGTTTGCCGGGCCGGTGTTTCCCCGCTTGGCCGATGCGCAGCGCTTGTTGGAGGCGCAAATCGAGCGTGTCCAAACAGGGGCGGCGTTGGCGTGGTCCGGTACCGGGCTGCCCTTGGATCAGGTGGCGGCGTGGCGGGCCCTGGCGCAGACCTTGTCGAGCTGACGCGTCAGATCATCGCGGCGAACTCGGTGCCCAGCCACTCTTGCGTGGTGTCGGGCGGGGTCCATTGACGGGCCCAGTTTTCGAACTGTTCGGCGGGCATCGGGCGTGAGATCAGGAAGCCTTGCGCTTCGTCGCAAGACAAGCCTGCGAGCAGCTTCCAGGACTTGGCGTTTTCGACCCCTTCGGCGACCACCGTCAGGCCCAGGTTGTGGGCCAGGTCGACCGTCGAGCGCACGATCTTGGCGTCTTGCAGGTCGCTTTCCATGTTCATCACGAAGGACTTGTCGATCTTGAGTTCGTCCACGGGCAGGCGCTTGAGGTAGGCCAGCGAGGAGTAGCCGGTGCCGAAGTCGTCGATGGACAGCTTGAGGCCCATGGCGTGCAGTCGGTTGAGGGTTTGCAGCGCCCGCTGGGGGTCGTCCATGATGGCGCTTTCGGTGATTTCCAGCACCAGCAGGCTGGGGTTGACCGCATGTTGGCTGAGCAGCTTTTCCAGCTTGAGGGGCAGGTCCTGGTCCATCAGGTCGCGGGTCGACAGGTTGACCGCAATCTTCATGGGCAGGCCGGCGTCGCTGAGCTGGCGGCTCATGATGGCGGACTTCTCGATGATCCAGGCCGTGAGCAGGCGCACAAAGCCGGTCTGCTCGGCAAAGGGGATGAAGCGCATGGGCGGCACGATGCCGCGGGTCGGGTGCTCCCAACGCATCAGCGCTTCGGCCCCGATGCACTGGCCGGTGTGCAGGCTGATCTTGGGTTGCAGGTACAGGCGCAGCTGTTGGTTGTCGACGGCGTAGCGCAGCTCGCTCAACAAGGTGAGCGACTCTTCGCTGGTCGAGTCCAGTCCGGGGTGGTAGGTGATGGTGCCGGCCTGCTGCTGTTTGGCGGCGTACATGGCGACTTCGGCGCGGCTGAGCAGGGTGTCGGCCTCTTGTCCATGGTCGGGCGCACTGGCGATGCCGATGCCCGCGCCCAGGTCCACGGTGTGGTCGTCCAGCGTGATGGGGCGCTCGAACGCCCGCATGATGCGCTGCGCCACGGGGTAGGCCTTCTTGGCGTCGGTGTCTTGCAGCAAGATGGCGAATTCGTCGCCGCCCAGGCGGGCCAGCACATCGCGCTCGCCCAGCACTTCAGCGCGCAGGCGCTCGGCCACCGAGCGCAGCAGGCGGTCGCCAAAGCGGTGCCCCAGCACGTCGTTGACGTGTTTGAAACGGTCCATGTCCAGCAGCAAGATGGAGCACGGGATGTTTTCTTCGCGTGATCGGGCGATCGACTGGCGCAGGTCGTGGCGGAACTGCTCGCGGTTGGGCAGGTCGGTCAGCGAGTCCTGATACGCCAGGCGGCGGATCTCGCCTTCGCGGGTTTGAATGGCCAGGCGCATGGTCTCGAACGACTGGGCCAGTTCGCCAATTTCGTCGCGGGACGAGACCTTGACTTCGGCGCCATAGTCGCCCCGCTCCAGTCGCCGTGCCGAACCTGAGAGCACGCGCAGCGGCGTGGTGATGCGCCGGGCCGTGATGTAGCCGCCAATGCCGAACACGGTGATGCCGACCGCGCTGAGCAGCAGCAGGGTCAGCTTGAGCTCGACATAGGGCTCCAGGGCCTGGTCGACGGAGCGCATCAGCAAGGCCGTGACTGGGGGGTGGTCGAGGGAGCCTGGCAGGACCACCTGGTGGCCGCTGTATTCGGTTTTGGCCACCACGATGGTGAGGCCGGTGGCGTTGTTGCTGCTGGGTTTGGACCACGCAGTGGCCAGCTGGCTCCATTGCGTGGGTGCCAGCGTGGCGCGGCTGACGCGCCAGTCGCCATCGGGTTTTCTCAGCAGCAAGGAGACCTCCAGGCCTGACAGGCCTTTCATGTCCGACAGCAGCTTGTCACCAATGGGAAAGCCCATGCCGACCCAGCCGATGATGTGGGGCGCACGCACGGGCACCGCCACGATCTGGTAGGGCTGACCGTCAATGATTTCGACCTGGTGCTGGTCGGCGCCGGCCGCGAGGGTCTGTTTGGCGTAGCGCTGGACGGCTTCTGCGAAATGGGCCGGGTTTTGCGTGGTGCTGGCACGCACATTGAACTGGTCGTCGGTGAACACGGCGGCACTGGCCTTGATGCGCTGGCCATGGTTGCTCAGCGCGGAGAGCAAGGTCTCCTGGTCGCCGCTGGCCACCGCCGAGCGAAACCCATAGTCAGCGGCCAGCACCCGAGTGGCCTGGTCCAGGTTGTCGGCGTTCTGGGTGAGCAGGCGCAGGAACACCCTTTCGCCGGTCAGCAGCTCCGTGTGGATGGACGCGCGGGCGTTGCGGTTGATGCTGTCTTGAATGAACCAATAGCTGACGGCCTGCACCACAAGCAGCAGCCCCAGGTACACCGCAACGATGCGGACCTGGAGTTTGCGCGGGTTGAGAAAGGACGGCAGCATTGGGCTCAGGGTCGTGCTGAAGGAGGGTTGCACCACAGTTGGAGTGCGTCAGACAACCACTGGTTGTTCGGGGTGTTGGCAGGTGCCTGCTCGCTGGCTTGTGCCGACGGGGATGGTAGCTCGTCCTGCGACGGCGGCACGCTGGGGACGAGAGGAATGACGACGGTCGGAGGCCACGGCATGGGGAGGGTGCTCATTCCAGTAACATCTTGGTGATGCTTGGAATATCGACCATCCTGACGCCGTCTTGATGGCTTGAGGGCGCCCCATGAGGCGCTTCAATGGCCTATTTCGTGACGGCCATCACGCGGGGGGCCTTGCTGCGAGTTCGTTGAGTTGGGCGTCCATGGCGGCCAGGAATTGCGTCACGCTGTCATTCTCGATGTCGCTGTTTTGGTGGATCGAGGTGAAAAACAGTTTGCCGTTCAGGCTGACCAGCCCGACGATGAACACGGTGCTGAGGGTGGTGGGCCACAGTTCGGCGATGCGTACTTGGGGTTCGGCCGGGTGGATGGCCTCGACGCTGCCCAGGTTGGAGAAGTGGCAGCTCAGCGGCGGCAAGCTGCCCTTGGCTTGGCTCTTGACGATGAGGTGGCTGAAGAGCGTGCGCCCGATCATGGGCAGCCATTCGTAGAGCATCAGGGGCAAGGCGTATTCGCGGCGCTCGTAGCGCCCCATGTGGTCCTTGACCTGGGCCTCGATGGAGCGCAGCTGGTCGGCCAAGGTCGGTTGGTGCGTGGCCCGGACCGTGAAGGACGACACGAAGTTGCCGAACTCCGGCTGCTGTCCTTGCGGGAAATAGCGACGCAGATCCACCGAGATGCGGATGGCCGACACGGCCTTGGGGTTGTCTCGGTCGCGGGCCAGAAAGGTGTTGGCCACCAGGGCCAGCATCAGGGTGTTGACCGTGGTGCCCAATTGTTTGGCACAGGCCCGCAGTTGGGTCTGGTTGCCGGGCAGCTCGTGATAGCGGATGCCGACGGTGGTGAAGCGTGGGCTGGCCTGATGGGCCAGGGTGACCACCTGTTGTCCGGCGGATTCGCGGGCATCGCGTCGGCTGTTGCGCCACCATGCACCGATGCTGGCGGGCCATTGCCACCAATGCAGGGGCGTGACGGCCGGCACCATGCTGGACGACTGCAGAGGGCAGGGCGTGATGGCCTGTCCGCTCAGGCGCGCCATGATGGCGCTGAGCATCTGCACCATCGAGCGGCCATCGCCCATGATGTGGTGCACTGAAAACAGCAGCGCGGGCAGCTGCGGGTGGTCAATGAAGCGAGCTCGCCAGGGCAGGCCGCGCTCGAGTCCACTGGATTCGTTGATGAACTCGGTGTGAAAGGCGTGCAGTTCGTCGCGCGAGGACGCATCGACCCCCCGCTGGACACGGTAGGCGTCGTCGAACAGCTGGTCGACGAGTCGGTCGTCGGGCAGGATGCGCAGCTTGTAGGTGGTGAGCGTGGGCTCCAGCACGCCCCGCAGGCGCGGAAAGGCCGAGGTCAACTCGCGCAGCGTCTGGCGCACCAGGGCTTCGTCCACCGGACGGTCCAGGCGTAGCAGATAGGGCTGGTTGATGGCGCCGAGGTAGCCTTCGCCAGCCCAGTACAGGTGTTCGGAACGGTTCAAGGGAATCAAGGCGCCATCGCTCACGGATAGTCTTTCTGCGGTATCGATGTTGTCCAATATAACAAGCGCCATTCAGCCCAACCCTGCGGGCTTTCCAGCGCCGCCCTAGGTTCTGGGGGATGTATGACCTGGCTCAAGGTGCCGCGAGTTGGCGGCTGAGCATCAGTGCCAGGCGGCGCAGGGCTTCCCAGGGGTCGTGGGGCCATTGAGGGTGGCGCAGCCCTTTGACGATGCCATCGACCGTGCTGGCAGCGCTCACCAGTCGGGCCAAGGCCGGGGCCTTCAGGCGCGGCAGCACCCGCTCAAACAGGCGCTCGCGCGGGCCCCAGACGCGTTGCTCGCGCAGCACCATGGGCAGGGGCTTGCCCGCATCCACGGCGGCGCGACTGCGGTACAGGGCCATGATCTCTTCAGACAAGGCCCAGTGCACCAGCACGGCGGCCTCACCCTCGGCTTGCAGGCCGTCGATCATGCGCAGGGTGCGCTGGATCTGGCCCGACAGCACGGCCTCGCTGAGCTTGAACACGTTGAAGCGCGAGACATCGACCACGGCTTCTTCGATTTGTTCGATGCTCAAGCGGCCCGGCGGGTAGAGCAGGCCCAGTTTGATCACTTCCTGGTGGGCGGCGAGCAGGTTGCCTTCCACCCGGTCGGCAAAGAACCCCAGGGCGCGCTGCCCCTCTTCGCCGGGCTCCAGTTGCTGCCCTTGGGCGGCGAGTCGCTGCGCAATCCACATCGGCAGGGCCTGGCGCTCAATCGGGTCGACCCGCAAGGTCACGCCCGCGCTGTCCAGGGCGGTGAACCAGGCGCCGGTGGTCTGGGTTTTGTCCAGACGCGGCAGGGTGACGATGGTGAGCACGCTGTCGTCGTTGGCATGCCGTTCGCAATAGGCTTGCAGGGCCGCCGAGCCGTCCTTGCCGGGCTTGCCCGAGGGGATGCGGATCTCGATCAGCTGTTTGTCACCGAACAGGGACATGGCACTGCCCGCGCCCAGCAGGCTGGACCAGTCGTAATAGGCGCCCGAGACGGTGTGCACCTGGCGCTCGGTGTAGCCCGCGGCGCGGCCGGACACACGCAGCGTGTCGACGGCCTCTTGCACCAGCAGGGCTTCGTCACCGTAGAGTGTGTAGAGGGGCTTGAGTCCGCCAGGCCCGACTTTTTGCAGGTGGGCGGCGAGCTGATCCAGGCGCAGTTGCATGGCAGTTCAGCGTGGGGCCAGTTGCTCGGGGCGCAGCGCCCCCAAGCGGCGCATCACCTGTTCGACGAGGTCGGTCTGCATGGCGCGGTGCAGCGCCGCCGACTCGTCCATCTTGGCCAGGGCGTCTTTTTCGTTGAACGACAGGTCGTTGCTGAGCACCAGTTCGGTGGCGGGGATCACGACCTTGCCATCGGCGTGCGTCAGGCGAAACTGAAAGCGGGTGCGCAGCGTCATTTCCCGCACCTGCCCGAAGGTGGTGCTGGAGGCCACGGCTTGTTCGCGCTTGTCCGACAGGGACTCCAGCACCACATGCGATTGCAGTGCCTGGACGCCTTGGGCGCCGCCCGCCGCGCCCAAGGCGGCCGCGGCCGCGGTGCTGTCCACGACGGTGGTGCCAGCATCTTCCAGGGCGCGGGCCAGTTCGGCGGCGAAGGGGGAGTTGGCTTCAAAGCCAGTGAGCTGGATGCTCTTGAAGGCCATCGTGGGCTGCTGGCGCAACGCGAAGCCGCAGCCAGGCAGGCCCAGGCTGGCGCTGGCACCTAGGGCCAGCAGGGACAAGGTCAGGGTGCGGCGGTTCATGGCGTGAACCTTACACCACCACGTTGACCAGGCGGCCGGGCACCACGATGATCTTCTTGGGCGGCTTGCCTTCGCTGAACTTGGCCACGTCCTCGCTGGCCAGGGCGGCGGCTTCGATGGCGGCCTTGTCGGCGCTGGCGCTGACCTTGATGGAGCCACGCAGCTTGCCGTTGACTTGCAGCATCAGCTCGATCTCGTCCTGCACCAGCGCGGCCTCGTCGACCTGTGGCCAGGGCGCATCGAGCAGGTCGCCCATGTCGGCCTGGGCGGCGTAGCCCAGTTGCTCCCACAGCACATGGGTGAGGTGAGGGCAGGCGGGGTAGAGGGTGCGCAGCAAGATGCCATAGCCTTCGCGCAGCACGGCTTGCGTGGCGGCACTGGCATCGCCCTTGAAGCCTTCGAGCGCGTTGAGCAACTTCATGGCACCCGAGGCCACGGTGTTGTACTGCATGCGCTCGTAGTCAAAGCTGACTTGCTTGAGGATCACATGGACCTCGCGGCGCAGCGCTTTGGCCGCGTCGCCCAGGTCGGCCTGGACCACCGGGCGGTTGGCTTTAAGCGCTTCGGCCTGCTTGGCGCCAAAGGCCCACACGCGCTTGACGAAGCGGTGCGCGCCTTCAACGCCCGAGTCGTTCCACTCCAGGGTCTGCTCGGGTGGCGAGGCGAACATCACGAACAATCTAGCCGTGTCGGCGCCGTATTGCTCGATCAGCTCCTGCGGGTCGACGCCGTTGTTCTTGGACTTGGACATGGTGCCGATGCCGCCATAGTCCACCAGGCTGCCGTCCGACTTGAGCTTGGCGCCGGTGATGGTCTTGCCGCTGGCGTCCATGAGGTTCTCGACCTCGTGCGGCCAGAAGTACTCGACGCCGCCCTGCGCGGTTTTGCGCGAGTAGATGTGGTTGAGCACCATGCCTTGCGTGAGCAGCTTTTTGAAGGGCTCATCGACCTTGGTCAGGCCCAGGTCGCGCATGACTTTGGTCCAGAAACGTGCGTACAGCAGGTGCAGGATGGCGTGCTCGATGCCACCGATGTACTGGTCCATGCCGCCGTTGCCCATCCAGTAGTCGGTGCGCTCGTCGACCATCTTGTCCAGGTTGTCAGCGCAGGTGTAGCGCATGAAGTACCACGACGAGTCCACAAAGGTGTCCATCGTGTCGGTCTCGCGCTGGGCTGGTTTGCCGCACTTGGGGCAGCCCACGTTCAAAAAGTCGGGGCGCAGCTTGAGCGGGTTGCCGCTGCCATCGGGCACCACGTCTTCGGGCAGCACGACGGGCAGGTCCTGCTCGGGCACCGGCACGGGGCCGCAGTCGGCGCAGTGGATGATCGGGATGGGGGTGCCCCAGTAGCGCTGGCGGCTGATGCCCCAGTCGCGCAGGCGCCAGGTGGTTTTCTTCTCGCCGACGTTTTTGGCGATCAGCAACTCGGCCACCTTGTTGACGGCCTCTTTGTGGCTCAGGCCATCGAGGGCGCCGCTGTTGACGCAGGTGCCGCGTTGCTTGTCGCCATACCAGTCGGCCCATTTGGCCAAGCTGAAGGTTTCGCCCTCGGCCTGGATGACCTGCTTGATCGCGATGCCGTATTTCTTGGCGAACTCGAAGTCGCGCTCGTCGTGCGCGGGCACGCCCATCACGGCGCCGTCGCCATAGGACATCAGCACGTAGTTGCCGACCCATACCTCGACCTGCGCGCCCGTCAACGGGTGCGTGACGAACAGGCCTGTGGCCATGCCCTTCTTCTCTTGCGTGGCCAGCTCGGCCTCGGTGGTGCCGCCGGTTTGGCACGCTTCAATGAAGGCGTGCAGGGCGGGGTTGCCCCCCTTGTGGACCTTGGCCGCGTGCGTGGCCAGGGGGTGCTCGGGCGCCACGGCGCAAAAGGTCACGCCCATGATGGTGTCGGCGCGGGTGGTGAAGACCCACAGCTGACCGTGGTTGATGAGCGGGCCATCTGTGCCTGCAATGTCGTGTGCAAATGCAAAGCGCACGCCTTCGGACTTGCCGATCCAGTTCTCCTGCATCACGCGCACGCGCTCGGGCCAGCCGGACAGGTAGTTCTTGTCCTCGGGGTTGGCCACCGCGCTGAGCAGCTCTTCGGCGTAGTTCGTGATGTTGAAGTAATAGCCGGGGATCTCGCGCTTTTCAACCGGCGCACCCGAGCGCCAGCCTTTGCCGTCGATCACCTGTTCGTTGGCCAGCACGGTCTGGTCCACCGGGTCCCAGTTGACGGTTTGGGTGCGGCGCTCGGCAATGCCCGCTTCCAGCATCTTGAGGAACAGCCACTGGTTCCACTTGTAGTAGCTGGGCTGGCAGGTGGCGATCTCGCGCGACCAGTCGATCGCCAGGCCCATCGCCTTCATCTGCTTCTTCATGTAAGCGATGTTGTCGTAGGTCCAGGCGGCGGGCGGCACCTTGTTCTTGAACGCGGCGTTCTCGGCGGGCAGGCCAAAGGCGTCCCAGCCCATCGGCATCAAGACGTTGTGACCGTTCATGCGCAGGTGGCGCGTGAGCATGTCGTTGATCGTGTAGTTGCGCACGTGGCCCATGTGCAGCTTGCCGCTGGGGTAGGGCAGCATCGAGCAGGCGTAGAAGGACTTCTTGTCTTTGGACTCGGTGACGCGGTAGGCGTCGCGTGCTTGCCAGTGCGATTGAGCACGGGCTTCAACGGCGCGCGGGTCGTAGGTTTGGTTTTCTGAAGGGTCGCTCATGGGTGCACCGGCAAGACAAGATCAGGCTGGAGTCCGAATTGGCCTCCAGCCTGCAAAAATGTGAATAGTCGGGATTATAAGAAGGGGCGCTTGACGGGCTGCTATAACGTTCGCCAGCCTTCGCACATGCCTCTTGACAGGCATGGCGGTCGGGCTCGTCACTCCCGACGCATCAAAACATCAAAAAGAGTCAGCAAAATGAAACACAGAGGTCAATTGAATTGGATTCGTGGCGCCCTGCTTGCGGTGGCCGGTGGTTTGGCCGCAGGGTGGGCGCAGGCCGACGATGCCCATTATTTTGTGGTGCGTGAGCAGGCCAATGGCGCGCTCAGCGTGGCCTCTCACCAGTTTGTGCGTGTTAGTGGCAAGGTGGGGGCGGTGGCCGTCAATGCCCAGCCGAACCGCCAGGACAGTGTGCTGGCCGCCTCCATGCAGGACAAGCAGACGGGAGCCACGGTGTTCGCGACCAAGGCGTTGGGGTCTCCATGGATCCGTGCGGAGTTCCGGGGCAAAGGGCAGATCGATGGGCACCTGCTGCCCGCCCGAGAGCGTCAGTACGTGCTGCGTCTGCCCGTCCAGGCGGGCAAGGTGCTGCGCTTGCAAGCCAACCCCGCCAGTGTCGGTGTGGTGTCCGGTGGCGTGGCGGTCAAGGCGGCGCCTCCCGTGACGCTGGAGATCGACTTGGACCAGTACACCGCGTCCGGCGCGCTGCGTGCACCGGTACCGACGCCTGCGGGCAGCGATAGCGGCGTGTTGATTGACAACGGAAGCCCTGCCAATCGGTTGGACCTGCTGTTGGTCGCCGAAGGCTACACACTGGACCAGAAGGCTCAGTTCATGACCCAGGCGGCCGAGTTGGCCAACCAGGTGCTGTCGATCTCGCCCTACAGTGACTACAGACAACTGATTAATGTGAGGTGGTTGTTTGTGCCCTCCAGCCAGTCGGGGGCCGACAAGCCAGATTGCGTTGAAACGCCAGGCGCCGCCGTTGAAATGGTCGACACGGCCTTTGACGCCACCTACTGCGCCGGTGGTTTGCGCCGAGGGGTGGTGGTGGACAACACCAAGGTATTGACCGCTGCCGGAGCAGTGCCTGATTGGGACATGGTGATGGTGCTGGTCAATGACAGCGAGTATGGCGGCACGGGTGGGCAGATCGCGGTCACTTCCACGAACAGCGCTTCGGCGCAGGTCATGCAGCATGAGCTGGGCCATTCGTTCAGCAAGTTGGCGGATGAGTACGACTCGCCCTTCCCGGGCTATGGGGCCTGCAGCGACCTGCCGGGCTCTGCGCTGGGCGTGTGTGAGGCCAATGTGACAAACCAGTCCGCTCGAAGCGGCCTGAAGTGGTCCCGCTGGCTGGACACATCGACCGTGGTGCCCACGATTTCGTCCTTGGCCGATCCGGTGGGGACGGGCTTGTGGGAGGGCGCACGCTACCAGTCTTCAGGGATGTACCGCCAGTGCTTCAATGGCCTCATGCGGTCTTTGGGGGTGCCGTTCTGCCATGTGGACAGTGAAGCCTTTGTCAAGCGGATGTTTGGCGGCGGCTGGGGCGTCCCTGACGCTGGGGTGAGTCTGATCGAGC
>JAZJZP010000148.1:0-6657 GCA_040389805.1 Pseudomonadota bacterium | reverse complement strand
GTCGGCAACGGCTCTGAAGCCCCCCTAAAAGCAGGCGATCAGGTTCAAATTGGCGGCTATTTGCTGTCGGTCGAGGCCAGCGCAGGCGCATCGTCAGCCAAAGCCGACCCCTTCGCCGATCTGGTGGGCTTTGGCAGCACCGGCATGGCAGGTGCGCCGGCCTTTGCCCCCACCGCCCCGATGGACCCCTTTGCATCGCTGGCCCCCTCGGGTTCGTCCAGCCACGGCACAGCCTGGGGCAGCCCCGCCGCCAGTCCTGCCAGCAGCCCCCCCCCTGCTGCCGGCGGCATCCCCCTGGACTGGGACCCGTTCGCGCCCGACCCCGTGCCCGCCCAAGACTTGGGCCGCAGTCTGGGCGCCGCCCCAGCCTTGCCCGACGACTTTGGCCTGGGCCTGGGCGGCCCCGCCGCCGCGCCCCTGGTGCCCGACCTGGGCATCCGCGCCACCGCCGCTGAAGACTCGATCGACAACTTGTTTGGCCTGGGCCCGACCAGCGGCGCGTTCGGCGACCCGTTGGCCGGCTCGGCCTTCAAAGGCCCCCTGTCGCAGCCCAACACCGCCAGCAACGCCGACCCACTGCTGGCCTTCATGAGTGCCCCCAACGGGGGCGCCCATGCGGTGGCCGACAACGTCTCCGAGCTGAACGCGCCGTTCATCGCGCCCAAGGTCTCCGCGCAACCCCTGGCACCCACGGCACCTGCCAGCGGCCCAGCACCCCAAGGCGCGGTCCTGTCCTGGGGCGATCAAGCCGGAGGCGCCGAAGGCCGCACCATCATTCGCCCGGCCAGCAAACCCAGCGCATCGACGCATCCGGTCGTGCCACCGATCACCGCAGCAGCGCCCCGCGCCCAGTCGCCTTTAGCGTCAGCGCCCGCGACCATCCCCAGCGCTGCCCCCCGGTCCAGCAGCCCACCAACGACCAGCCCCGCACCGACCAGCTCACTCACGAACAGCGCCGACGTGCAAACCCTGCTGGCGGCGTTCCGCGAAGGCCTGGACGTGCCCAGCCTGTCCCTGGACACCTTGACACCCGAGTTGATGAAACTGGTCGGACAACTGCTGCACGAATCGGTCAAAGGCACGGTCGACCTGCTGGTGGCCCGCTCCGCGCTCAAGCGCGAGATCCGTGCCGACGTCACCATGATCGTCGCCCGCGAAAACAACCCGCTGAAGTTCTCGCCCTCGGTGGACGTGGCCTTGTCGCACCTGCTCAGCCCACCGTCGCGCGGCTTCATGCCCGCCGGCCCCGCCATGCGCGATGCCTACGACGACCTGCGCGCCCACCAGTTCGGCTTTGTGGCCGGCATGCGTGCGGCGCTGGAGGGCGTGCTCAAGCGCTTCGACCCGGCGCAGCTCGAAGGCAAGCTCACCCAAAAATCGGTCATCAACAGCCTGCTGCCCGCCACGCGCAAAGCCAAGCTGTGGGAGACCTTTCAGGAGCTCTATGGCCAGATCTCCGAAGAAGCCAGCGAGGACTTCCATGACCTCTTTGGCAAAGAGTTCCTGCGGGCCTACGAGGCCCACATCGACCAACTCAAACAAGACAGCAGTCGCTGAAAGTCCTGCCTGTGGAACTTGAAATCGCCATCATCTCCAAGCCCGGCGGGCGCCGCTACAACGAAGACGCCTGTGGCCACTGGAACTCCGACCGCCACCTGTGCTGCGTCATGGCCGATGGCGCGGGCGGACACGGGGGTGGCGACATCGCCTCCAAGCTGGCCGTGCAGCACCTGCTGAACCGCTTTGCCACCCAAGCCGCCACCACGCCAGAGGCCGCACACGACCTGGTCACCGACACCAACCAGGTCATCCTGGACCACCGCGTGGAAGGCACCGTGCAGGCCAATATGCACACCACCGTGGCCATGCTGGCCATCGACTTTGTCGACCACACCGCCTTGTGGGCCCACGTGGGCGACTCACGCCTGTACTGGTTTCGCCAAGGCCGCATCCAGCGCCGCACCAAAGACCACAGCCTGGTGCAGGCCCTGGCCGATGGCGGCCTGATCCAGCCCGAAGAGATGCGCACACACCCCAAGCGCAGCGAGCTGCAATCGGCCCTGGGCACCCCGACCGAGTACTTGATGGTGGGCGTGCCCGAAACCACCGTGGCCATTGACGACGGCGATGTGTTTCTGCTGTGCACCGATGGTCTGTGGGAGTACGTGGACGACGCCGTGCTGGAGCAGACCCTGACGGCCGCCACCTCACCCCAGGCCTGGCTCGACACGCTGGAGAGCACCGTCCTGGCCAATGCCGCCCACAAGCCCAGCCATGACAACTTCAGTGCGTTGACGGTGTGGACCAGCGCCACGCCAGCCTAAGGATCTTCAGATGCCGCTACAAACCTGCCTGGGCTCGATGATGATGTGCCCGTTTGGCGCCGCCCCCAGCAATCTGGTGCCCACGCCCAAACCCATCATGACCAACCACAAGATCGCGGCCAACATCATGGACCACGTGCCCATCATGAACATCCCGCCCTTTGGCATGTGCTCCAGCCCGAGCAACCCCATGGTGGCCGCCGCCACCGCAGCTGCGATGGGCGTGCTCACCCCCATGCCCTGCATCCCCAACACCCCCGCCCCCTGGGCCCCGGGCGCAGCCACCGTGATGCTCAACAACTTCCCGGCGCTGGACAACGTCTCCAAACTCAACTGCATTTGGGGCGGCGTGATCCAGTTCACCAACCCGGGGCAGACCAATCACATGATTCCGTGACTTTCATTGGCGGGACAAAAAGTGGTTCTCGCGACCGACACCCCGGGTCTGCTCCGTTCTACTTTTATGCATTTGACCTGTCCGAGAGCTGACTACGCAGCAGCCATGAAGTCCATTTTTCAGGTGCATGGCCAATCCATTTGGAAGTAACATCAACCCCGGTTAGTCAAACAGAGATTGATGCTCATAGCGGTCAACCTGCACGATCCCCAGACCACTGTCCGTGGTGGCGCAGTTGCCCAAACCGCGCTGGCCCAAGCGAGCCACTGATCAGAGGCTAAAGAGAGAACCTGAAGGAGCCCGTTCCATGACCGTCACCGAACAGGTTTTGATCGAGAAGATCAAGCAGCTTCCACCCCAGCGCATGGCCGAGGTCGAAGATTTTGTCGATTTCTTACGTGCCAAGGAGGCACGAGAGGAAGACCACCGCCTGACACAGGCCGCCACAAAGGCCAGCGAAGCCAGTTTCGCTGCCGCGTGGGACAACGACGAAGACGCCGCTTACGACCGGATGTGATCAATGGCCGTACTTTCAAGATTCAGCTTTGGCGACGTGGTACTCGTTCCGTTTCCATTCACCGACCAGTCCGGCGCCAAGAAGCGCCCAGCTGTTGTGGTCTCAAGCCACGGCTACAACACCAACCGGCCCGACATCGTGATCATGGCGATCACCAGTCAGGTGCGTCAACCATTGGGTTATGGCGAGGCCATGATTGCCAACTGGCAAGCAGCCGGGCTCATCAAAATATCAGTGCTCAAGCCGGTTTTTACGACCATTGAGCAAGGGCTTGTGATTCGCACCATGGGTGCGCTCACGACGACCGATCATCAGGCGCTGCGCGAGGCCTTGGCTGATACGCTTGGATAATGCCCATCAAGCACTCAAATACTGGGTCGGTTAACTACCGCCTGACCAGCTTGGATGACCTGCTAGAGGACAAACGGCACCTCAGCATCCGCAGGCATCTCAGGAGGCCCTACCCGAATCCATACACTAGGAAGTGTCACATGGAAAACCATTGCTGCGCCCGAAGGTGGCATTAAAGGGTTTGAGTATGAGAAGAATGCGCCTGAGCGAGCAGTGAAGAGGGTGTTTGTATTCCCTGGGTGCCAGATCAATTCACGCCAATCAACAGCCATGCGATTTTAATAATTTATTAAAACTCAGCCTGAATCAGTGAGAATTTAAAAGTAATTGGCATTTCAGCAGCTTGAGGCCGCTGTAATTTCAACCCAACCACAGAAAACTCAGCAACGTCAACCGGATCTCTAAAAACCATCTTTAGGCAGATTTCCTCCTTAAGAAAGTTACTCGAATAAATCTAAATAGGCCCTGTAGGGATAAAAGTTTTTTCCTCAAATGAAAAATACTCTGGGGTGCAGTGCACACTAAAATATGCCTCAACCAACGGAATAACATTTCCTTTTTGAACAACCACCGGATGACCGCTGATTACGCAATCAACACAAAGTCGTTCTAATTTCAAAGCAAGCATCGTTGGTTTGACGATGCTACTCAGGACACCACGGCTCACGTCCAATCGATGGCCATACACGCTAACCCGAACATTCAAAGCCAGGTCGTCGCTCGCAACGTGCATGATCCTTTCGAAGTATTTTTGAGCTGGATAGGGGTATAGGGCCTCGGATCCAATCAGCAGAACGTCAAGCTTGGCTGCCGTAATGGGCAATGAGGGCGTGCCGGAGCACGCACCCAAAATCAACCCGAACACTAGCGCCAAGCACCACTTACTCACGCGAGTGCCATTGATAATAGGCATCCGGCGCAGCCCCAAACGCTTGATATTGCACATATGCAAAAGAAGCAATGGTTGCTTATTTATCATTCACAGCAGAGCTCAACACCCCGCCGGCGTTACTGCTGACGCCCGATTTCCACCCGGCGGTTTTCACCCGAGAAGGGATTGGCCGCATTCTTGGGCGCCTTGGCGCCCATGCCTTGCGCGGTCAGCATGGGGGCATCGACCCCTTGCCCAATCAGGTAGGCCTTGACCGCATCAGCGCGCTTTTGCGACAGCACCAGATTGGCCTCAGCCGTCCCTGTGGCGTCGGCATGGCCTTCGATCTTGACCACGCGACCCGAGCCTTTTTTGGCCTTGATCACTTCGGCGAACACGTCGAGTTGCTTCTTCAACTGGGCCGGAACTTCGGCCGAGCCCAGCTGGAACGACGAGGCGGGCAGCGAGTAACGGATGGCCGGCTTGAACCCCATGCATTTGAAGCCGCTGGCCTCCAGCTCTTTGCACTGGTCTTCAGGGAACAGCCCTTCTTTGACGGCTTGTGCATCGGGCACCTTGGTGCCAATGTCCAGCGCCGCATCGGCGTGGGCGGTCGACACGGCGGTCACCGACATCAGCACAGAGACCAGGGCAGAGCTTGCAAATTGCGCGAATTTCATAGGGCACTCTCACCGAGTTGAGGCAATCGAAGGGCCCACCAAAACAACTGGCGGCCGAAACTGCAATGATAGTGAATTCAGGACGCCGCGTCCGCCCTGAATTCAGGGGGTCTCCACAGAGTAGTCCCCACTGATCAAGGCGACCAGGTCTGCGGGCTGCAACAATGCCATCCCTTGTGCACCTTCCAGCACGCTGTCGGCCAGGTCGCGCTTGTTCTGGTGCAGGGCCACGATGCGCTCCTCCAGGGTGCCCTTGCTGACCAAACGGTACACGGTGACCGGGCGCTGCTGCCCCATGCGGTGGGCGCGCCCGCTGGCCTGGTCCTCGGCGGCGGGGTTCCACCACGGGTCGGCAATCACCACGTAGTCGGCGGCGGTGAGGTTCAGGCCAAACCCACCGGCTTTCAAGCTGATCAGGAACAGGTCGCCCTCGCCGGCTTGAAAGGCCGCGACGCGGCGGGTGCGCTCGGCGGCCGGCGTGCTGCCATCGAGGTACTGGTAGGCGATGCCGGCCGCGTCCAGGGGTTCGCGCAGCAGTGCCAAAAAGTCAACGAACTGACTGAACACCAAGGTTTTGTGGCCATTGGCCGTGAGTTCGGCCGCCAGCTCGCCAAAGGCCTGCACTTTGGCCCCCACCCAACCCAGTTGCGGGCTGACCAGGCGCGGATCGCAGGCGGCACGCCGCAGCTTGGTGAGCTGCGCCAGGATGTTGAGGTGGGCCTCGCCGGGCTTGTCGCTGGCCACGGCCTGTTCGGCCGCCACCAGGGCCTGGCGGCGCAGGGCTTCGTAATGGGCCCGCTCCTCCGCCCCCGGCTCGACCATGAGGGTCTGCTCGGTGCGGGGCGGCAGCTCGTCCAGCACCTGGGCCTTGGTGCGGCGCAAGATGAAGGGCGAGATCAGGCGTCGCAACACCTGCTGCGCCAGTCGGTTGCGGTCGCGCTCGATGGGCGCGGCCAGGCGTTCGTTGAACTGCTTGAGCGTGCCCAGCAGGCCGGGGTTGCACAGCCGCATGATCGACCACAGCTCGGACAAGCGGTTTTCAATCGGCGTGCCCGACAAGGCCAGGCGGAAATCGGCCTGGATGGAGAACGCGGCCTGCGATCGTTTGGCAGACGCGTTCTTGATGGCCTGAGCCTCGTCGACCACCAAGGTGTGCCAAGGCCGCTGGGTGAACAGGTGGGCGTGGTTGTGCAGCATCTGGTAGGACACCACCACCACATCGGCCGCCCCTGCGTGGGTGATCAGGGCCTCGCGCTCGTGCTCCAAGGCCTCGCCAAACACCTGCACGTTCAGGGTCGGGGCAAAACGCCGCGCTTCGGCACACCAGTTGCCACTCAGCGAGGTGGGGGCGACGACCAAGGCCGGCCCACCGGGGGCACGCGCCACCAGCACGGCCAGGGCTTGCAATGTTTTGCCCAGGCCCATGTCGTCGGCCAGCACCGCACCACAGCCGGCCATGGCCAGCCGCATGGCCCAGGCATAGCCCTCTTCTTGATACGGCCGAAAGGTGGCCTGCA
>JAZJZP010000147.1:10773-12728 GCA_040389805.1 Pseudomonadota bacterium | reverse complement strand
GCGCAGGGCGGCAGTCAGCGCGTTCCACACTTCACCGTTTTCGATGATTTGATAAGAGTTGCGCGGGATGTGAAGCGGCACAAGCTCATGCTCTGTGCCTGCCAAGTCAGGGCGGCATTTCAGTGTGCATTTGCGTGCGGAGTGCTTCGGTGGACTGTCACACGTTCAACGCCATCGCCTTGTGTATGATGCCCTTCGTGATTTGATACCTCAGGGCATTCATGCGCTGGCGATCAAGGCCGAGCCTGTCTGACAACGAACCATTCAACCAAATATTCGCCCATGAAGACCTCTAGCACCCACGTCATCAAGTCTGTTGTCCTGGCCGCCGCCCTGTCGCTGGCCGCGCCTTTTGTCATGGCTCAAAATATCGCCATGGTTAATGGCAAAGGGGTGCCCAAGGCCCGCTTTGACGCCATGATGAGCCAGATCCTCAAGCAAGGTCAGCAACAAAAAACGCCCGACCTCGAAGGCAAGGTTCGTGAAGAACTGGTGCTGCGCGAAATTTTCGTGCAAGAGGCTGAAAAGAAGGGCCTGCAAGGCACGGCCGACTACAAGACTCAGATGGAATTTGCCCGTCAATCCATCTTGATCCATGCCCTGTTTGCCGACTTCGAGGCCAAGAACAAGGGTTCTGAAGCGGATGCCCGTGCTGAGTACGACAAGCTCAAGGCTCAGAACGGCGACAAGGAATACCGTGCACGCCACATCCTGGTCGAGAAGGAAGAAGACGCCAAGGCCCTGATCGCTCAGTTGAAGGCCGGTGCCAAGTTTGAAGACCTGGCCAAGAAAAACTCCAAGGATCCAGGCTCGGCTGAAAACGGTGGCGACCTCGATTGGGCGGCTCCGGGCAACTACGTGCCTGAGTTCTCCAAGGCCATGATGGACCTGGAAAAGGGCAAGTTCACCGAGACCCCGGTCAAGTCGCAGTTCGGCTACCACATCATCAAGCTGGAAGACTCGCGCGCAACGCAGTTCCCCGCGTTTGACGATGTCAAGGCTCAGATCATGCAGCGCAGCGCCCAAGAGAAGCTGGCCAAGTACCGCGACGAGCTCAAGGCCAAGGCCAAGACCGACTTCAAGTTCAGCAACTGATCTTGATCAGCGGCTCCGCATCAGCAGGTCGGCATTGCCACCCGCTGCTGCGGTGTTGACGCTGACCACCTGTTCTGTGCAAAAGCGCAGCAGGTAATGCGGACCACCGGCCTTCGGGCCGGTCCCGCTCCATCCTTGACCGCCAAAGGGCTGCGAGCCCACCACGGCGCCAGTCATCCCACGGTTCACATACACATTGCCGACACGAGCTCGGCGTGCAATGTGCTGCGCGCGTGAGTCGATGCGGGTCTGCACGCCCATCGTCAAGCCGTAGCCCGTGCCGTTGATTTGATCCATCAAGGTCTCCAGGTCGGGGGCGCTGGTGCCGGGGCCCCAATGCACGACATGCAGGATGGGGCCGAAGTGCTCCTCGGTGAGGGCATCGACGCGTGGCAGCGCGTAGGCAGTCGGGGCGATCAGGTGGGGGACTTCCTGGCCTGTCGATACCGCGCTCTGGCCGATGAAGCGCACGCCTGAGCGCGCTTGCTGCGACTGATGGGCCAAGTCGTTGAGGTGGGCTGTCAACAGCTCATGGGCTTGGGCGTCGATGACCGGCCCCACATCGGTGGTCCAGGCGGTGTTGTCGCCCACGACCAGGCAACGCAGGGCGCCCGCCAGCATGTCCTCTAGCACTTGTGCAGTGGCCGAGTGCAGGCACAGCAAGCGCAAGGCCGAGCAGCGCTGTCCGGCGCTCAAAAAGGCACTCGCCACCACGGCGTCGATGACTTGTTCGGGCAGCGCGGTGCTGTCCACCACCATGGCGTTGAGGCCGCCGGTTTCGGCGATCAACGGCACGATGGGGCGGTCACCATGGGCCAGCATGCGTTGAATTCGTTTGGCCGTGTCGACGGAGCCCGTGA
>JAZJZP010000147.1:3660-10763 GCA_040389805.1 Pseudomonadota bacterium | reverse complement strand
CGGAAGTGGATGACGCTGGACGGGGCCAGCGGGTGCGGCCCGGTGCCGCCGGGATAGTATTCCCACCAGTCGATGTAGGCGTTGGGGTTGGATGCGTCCCACCGCGGCACCATCGACCAGGGCGGCACCCACCACTTGTCCAGAGCCACAGGCGCAGGCCAGGGCGGAGGTGGGCACGCCACACTGGTGCAGCAAGGCGACCAGGCGTTGCGCAATCCGCGGGGTTTGTTCGGCGGGTTTGGCGGCGACGGCGTTGCCTGCCACCAGGGCGGCCATCACTTGTCCGCCAAAGATGGCCAGGGGGAAGTTCCAGGGCGCGATGCACACAAACACGCCGCGGGCCCGCAAGTGCCATTCGTTGGACTCGCCAGTGGGGCCAGGCATGCTCTGAGGTCGCAGTTGCTGGCGGCCCTGTTGCGCGTAGTAGCGGGCCAGGTCAATGGTTTCGCGAACTTCAGCCACGGCATCGCTCATGGTCTTGCGCGCTTCGATCATCAGGTCGGCGGCCCATTGTTCGAACTCATCTTCCAGTCGATTGGCGACCTGTTCCATCACGGCGCAGCGACGCTCCAGGGGGGTGTCTTCCCACTCCGGCCAACCCCGTGCCAGGGTGTCCATCACGGCTTGGCTTTCGGCGGCGCCCAGGTCTTGTGGGCGCTTGAATGGCCCGACGGTTTGGCCTACGGGCGCTTGCTGAGCCTCCTGGAGGGCCGATTGCAGCGCGGCCCGGTGGCTCTGGCAACTCAGGTCTCGGCCGGTGGCATTGCGTCGCTCTGTGCCATACAGCAGCGGGGGCAGGGGAATGGTGGGCGGTGCCAAGCGATCTGGGGCAGCCTGCCATGGCGAGGTCAGCAGTTCATCCAGGCTGACACCCGGGTCGGCGAGTTGATGCACAAACGAGGCATTGGCGCCGTTTTCAAGCAGGCGTCGCACAAGGTAAGCCAGCAAGTCGCGGTGCTCGCCTACGGGGGCGTAGATGCGAAGCGCCGCGTGCTGCACAGGTGGGGACGCGGGCTTGCGCAATTCACGGTACACGCCTTCGCCCATGCCGTGCAGGCGTTGCCATTCGTAGCAGTCGGCCCCAATGCTGCGGTTGTTGGCCAGCGTCATCACGGCGGCGGTGGTGGCGGCGTTATGGGTGGCGAATTGGGGGTAGAGGACATCGCTGTAGGCCAGCAGGGCGTCGGCGCAGGCCAGATACGACAGGTCGGTGTGCGCCTTGTGGGTGTAGACCGGGTAGTGGCTCAGGCCCAGCTCTTGCGCGCGTTTGATCTCGGTGTCCCAATAGGCCCCTTTGACTAGGCGGACGGTCAGTCGGCGGTCGTGCCGCTGTGCCAGTCGTTGGACTTCTTCAATGACTGCCAGCGCGCGGTGCTGGTAGGCCTGCACGGCCAAGCCCAGGCCATCGCCTGCGTTGGGCATCAATCTCGTCAGCAGATCCAGTTGAAGCTCTAGACGGAAAGACTCTTCAGCGTCCAAGGTGAGGAGGACCCCGCCTAGGGCCGCCTGTTGTGCCAGTTTTTCCAGCCGTGGCAGGAGTTCTCGCACCAGCGCGGCGTGCTGGGAGGGCTCGTAGCGCGGATGCAGCGCCGACAGTTTGATGGACAGACCTTGTCGCGCTGAAAGGGGCAGTTGGCGTGCATTGGCGGGCCCCTGGGCGGCCAGTTGGGTCAGGGCCTGTTGATAGGCGGCAAAGTAGCGGTCGGCGTCGGCCCAGGTACGGGCGCCTTCTCCCAGCATGTCAAAGCTGTGCCGGGTCGTCACTCCTTGCGACGCATCGGTTTGGCTGTGCGCTCGGGCATGGGTCAGGGCCTCGTCCAAGGTCTGTCCCAGCACGAACTGTTTGCCCAGCAATTGCAAGGCGCGGGCAGTGGCCGACACGACGGTGGGCCCGCCAAGGCGCTGGATCAGCGTGGGCTGTGGGTTCTTGGTGTGGTGGCCGGTGGCGGGCAGCAACTGGTGGGCCAGATCCAAGACCCGGGCCGAGGCGCTTGACAGCCAGGGGTGACTGGACCCGTTGGGCTGGTGTTGTTGATGGTGGGCAAAATCGCCTTGCGCCAGCTGATCCCCGATCAGGGCTTGGGCCGTGTCTTGGTCGGGCACCCGCAACAGGGCTTCGGCCAAGCGCATCAAGGCCAGGCCTTCGACGCTGGACAGGGGGAACTCTTGGAGCAATGACTCCAGAGCCCAGAACGCTGGAGGATGGTGGCGAATGCTGCGCACCCATGGCTCGCAGTGTTGGCGAACCACGCCCCAGTCCAGTTTGTCCTGAAGGCGCACTCTTAATTTTTCGACTTGTGCCGCCTCGTCGGCCCAGGGGAGGGGCAGGCGATCAGTGAGTTCGACTGGGCTGGATCCTTCGGGCGATTTGAACAAGGTAGTCTCCACTCAACGGTATTGAGCGTACCGTTGATGGAGGCGACTTGGCTAGGGCATCAGACCGGCTTTTCAGCGCTTTTTAAAGACCAGATCCCACACGCCATGGCCTAGGCGCAGGCCGCGGTTTTCAAACTTGGTTAAGGGGCGGTAGGCGGGCTTGGGCGCGAAACCTTCGGCGGTGTTCATCAGTTGCGGCTCAGCGCTCAACACGGCGAGCATCTGGTGCGCATAGGGCTCCCAGTCGGTGGCGCAATGCAGGTAGCCACCCGGGGCCAGTCGGGACACCAGTTGTGCGACGAGGGGGGCTTGTATCAAGCGGCGTTTGTTGTGCTTTTTCTTGTGCCAGGGGTCCGGGAAGAAGATGTGCACGCCCGCCAGCGAGGCTGGGGCAATCATGTGCTCAAGGACTTCGACTGCATCGTGCTGGATCACGCGCAGGTTGCCCAGTTCAAGTTCGCCAATGCGTTTGAGCAAGGCGCCGACACCGGGTTCGTGCACCTCGCAGCCAATGAAGTCGGTGTCAGGCAGGGTTTGCGCAATTGTGGCGGTGGCATCGCCCATGCCAAAACCGATTTCAAGAACGACCGGGGCCTGACGCTGAAAGACGGCAGGATAGGCCAGCAGCTGTTCTTCAAAAGGCAGGACAAAACGGGGGCCCAACTCGGCCAAGGCGCGCGCCTGACCGTCGGTCGTGCGTCCAGCGCGCATCACGAAGCTTTTGATGGTGCGGCGGGGGTAGCCAGGCGCCTGGACTGAATCGTCGTCCGATGGGGTGGGAATGGGTGGGGTGGTCGTCATGGGGTGAATTGTCCCTGATTGTGGGGATACAATCCTTGGCAACGCGGGCGTAGTTCAATGGTAGAACTTCTGCTTCCCAAGCAGATAGCGTGGGTTCGATTCCCATCGCCCGCTCCAGTTTCAAACCGTGGTCAGGGCCTCTCCTGAACCATGCGCTGCTCACTGAAGTCGGTCGTCTCAACTTTGTGCGACAGGCCTTGCAGGCCACCTCCCTGCTTGGAATGACTGGGCCTTTTACATCAATGATTGACCTTGTGCCAGTACTGTTGGTCGCTATTAACGCGGTCAGTCAAGTGGCTTTTTGCGCATGGTTGATCATTGTGTAATTTATAACGCAAATCGGTTGCCATTTTATGGTTGGCAATGTCTTCATTCTGGTGGGTTCAAGGCGGGGCGTTGCCTAGTAAACCTAGGTACTTACGCTCATTTGAGGGGTTTTCGTTGAGGGTAATCCCTGATATATTTCATTTGGTATTTATTTCACTGATGTGACTTAAATGTCTAATGCGTCCGGTAATGACTTATTCGGATCAATGAATTATATTGGTGGATGTTAAAATGCATATTGCTGGCGTTGCTTTCTCATTTCCTGAGCGTACGGTTTCAAACGCTGAAATTCTGAAAATATTCTCGAATTGCAGTAAGGATGGGTACGTCGGAGATTTCGATAAGGCCTCGCAAACGGTTGAGCATTATCTGAATTACATTGGCTCGGTGAGCCGGCACTGGCTGGCAAAAGATGAGCAGGGTTTCAAGTACACCGAACGGGCCATCAATGAGGCCCTTGATAAAGCGGGCCTGGGTAAGAATGACATCGATTTGCTGATTCATGCCAGCGTGGACAAGGGTGTATTGGAGCCAGGCATGGCCTTCTATGTGGCCAAGGCGATGGGCATGGACAGAACTCAGTGCTTTGATGTCACCGAGGCTTGCGCCAGTTGGACGCGCGCCACTCAAATTGCGCAATCATTCCTGGAAACGGGCCTGTTTAAAAATATTATTATTGTTACGGCTGAATATGCGGTGCATGAAGGGCAGCCTGGTCACAAGAGTTTCAAGATCAACGAGTTCTCTGATCTGGAGTGGTCGTTTGCTAGTTATACCGTTGGTGAGGGTTCTACCGCGACGGTGTTGACTCATGATGCAAATAAACCCTGGACTTACACGAACCGCACGTTCACTCAATTTGCAGATTTGTGCGTTGTTCCTGTAAGAGAAGATGACCTTGGAACCATGCGTTTCAATGAGTTGTCTCTGGCAGGCAAGGGGGGCTTGCGTTTCATGTCCTACGGCAAAAAAATGCAGGACAACACCATTGATGACCTCGAAGACATGATGCGGACGAACCCCATTCCGGTGGATGGCGTGGATCTGTTCATTCCGCACACCAATACCTTGACCGCTTGGCGTGAAATAGAGAAAAGGCTGGATAAAAAGATCCCGTACATATACATGCTGCCTGAGTATGGCAATTTGGTGACAAACTCGGTTCCTGCTTCCATGGCGATTGCCGAGCAGGATGGTCGATTGAAGCGTGGCGATCAGGTGTCGGCCATGATGACGGCCGCCGGCATGTCCTATACCTGCTTCAATTGGGTGTACTGATCATGGGGACGGATTGGTCGGGGCGCAAGTACCGCGTGCTCAAAGCGCTGGGAGAAGAGGTCGACATGATCTTTGGCGTGGTTCAACCGTCCAATGCCGGCGTGACCTGGTATTTGCATTCGCATGAGAAGGACGACGGAATCGGTGCCCTCGTCAAGATCCTGGCTTCGTTTGGGGTCGTCATCCCGCCTAAAGTGGGCATGAGTCATCTGCCCAAGCCAGGGTTTTGGGGGCGCCTCAAGGCCTTGAGACTGCACCTGCACAACAGCCGTGCAGTGGACTATCCCTGGCGTCGGAATGCCCCGAGCGCAGAGTCGGTGGTCGAGCCATGTTTTGTGTATTACTTGATGCCAGAGGCGGACAGCGTTCGCGTCAAGCAGCATTCCCGTGGCCTGGATGTTGGCGAAACCTCATTTTTCCTGGCGTGCCTGGACAAGGTGTGTCGTGATCGCTACCTCAGTCAGCCCAGTGAGCGTGTTTGGATGATGCCGCACGACTTTCGGCGTTCTTTGGGCATCAGTCGCCAATCGGGCAACTGCACTGCTCCGGTGTCGGTGCGTTTGTCGGGTCAACCCAGCGCCAAAGACATCTTTGTGCAGGTCAAGGGGCTTTACCAACAGGGCATTTTGTGGGGGTCTTGGTCGTATACCAATTTCGCGCGCTTCCTCACGGACTCGATGATCAAGAAGGCGTACGCACGTTTGAAGAACCGCGCCTGGTTTGGCGTGTACGCCAACATGAGTGCCTGGCAGACCCCTCAGGGCGACACGCCCAAGCTGGCGGGGGCCTGGCTCTTGAGTGCGCCTCCGGTCAGTGCGGTTTGTCCGATCACGGCGGGCAGCATTACCTGGGAGGGGCGCACCGGGTTCACGCTTCAGTTGCACCCATCGCTGAACGCAGACCGCCAGGCCGTAATGGACCTCATGGCGCTGTGGCTGGGTGAAATCTACGACGCGGCAGGTGTCGAGCATGTCGACATCACACCCCAAATCATTTCAATGCAGGACATGCGACGCCTCGCCCGGCGCCTGGACGCTTGAAACGCAACGCACATTAGGAGCTCTTTTTATGGATTCAACTCGTAGTCTGATGGTCATGAAGATCATTGTTGGGCTGAGCTGGCTGTTGGGCATTGGCGAACTGATTCACCCCATCACGCCGATCCCCCGATCATGGCTGCTGACGGTGGTTGGACTGTCCTTGCTAGCCCATGCCTGCCAGAGCGTTTACTTCGTTCGCAAGTTTGGCCGAACGGTCGACTCAGTCTGGCCCCATGTTCTGCAGATCATGGTGTTCGGGATGCCGCACATTGTTGCCTTTCAAAAGACTGGGCCACAAGGGGTCGCACCCCTGGCACGATGACTTTGAACGTTCAGATCAACGAGGCAGAGGTTTTGGCCAATTTGTTTGGCGGCACCCAGCAAGGTGTGACGCCGCCGTGTGCCGGGAAGAGTGTGCAGGCTGAGGGGGGCTTGTTCAACGTCTTCTCGATGCTGCAAACCCATGTCGAGCACTCGCCTCGAAGGCTGGCCTTTGCTCAAGCCACGGGGCGCGACAAGTCGGGTCGTTTTTTGTATTCGACGCGTACCTATGGGCAACTGCACGCTGAAATAGAGGGGATGACGCGCGGTTTGCGCTCGGTTGGCATCACCAAGGGCAGCAAGACGCTGGTGCTGGTCAAGCCCGATCTGGACCTGCCGGTCATTGTCTTCTCGCTGTTCAAGATTGGCGCGGTGCCGGTCATCATTGATCCTGCGATGGGCTTCAAGCGCTTGTTGGCGTGCATCCGAAAAGTCGAGCCTGATGCCGTGATCGCTCTGCCGCTGATCCATTCGCTGAGGCCATTTTTGGGCAACGTGTTCCGCACCGTCAAGACATTCATCAGCAATGGTTCGGCCTGGATGCCAGCCACCCACCGGCTGGGACATCTGCGTCATTCAACGGTGGGCGACGCCCACACCGAGGCGACGCTGGCCACGGATCTGGCTGCCATCTTCTTCACCAGCGGCAGCACTGGCACGCCCAAGGGGGTAGAGGTGCGGCACCGCAACCTGGGCGCACAGATCGAGCATTTCGGCGCCATGTTTCCGGTCGATCCGCAGGACGTGGAACTGGCGGCCTTTCCGGTGGCAACCTTGATCGGGCCCTGTCTGGGGCAGACCAGCGTGATCCCGGACATGGGCTCCATGCATCCAGGGCGCTGCAACCCGCACAACCTGGTGCAAACGATTGAAGACTTCGGCATCACGTCGGGGTTCGCCTCGCCCATTGTGTGGGAGCGTTTGAGCCGCCATTGCGTGGTCAAGGGTGTTCGCCTGCCC
>JAZJZP010000147.1:0-3650 GCA_040389805.1 Pseudomonadota bacterium | reverse complement strand
AGCGCGCCTTCAGTGGCGGTGCGCCGATTCCGTACACGATGCTGGCGCGTCTTGCGCATCTGCTGCCCAACGGCGTCATGGTCACACCCTATGGCGCCACCGAGGTGACGCCCATCAGCAGCATTGATGCGCGTGAGATCGAGCGTGAAACCGCCGCCTTGTCGGCCATCGGGCATGGCACCTGCGTCGGGCGCGTGGTGCCGGGTCTGACCGTCAAGATCATCGAGATCGAAGAGAAACGCTTGCCGCATTGGGGTGATGTCACGCTCGTGGCGGAGGGGGTTATTGGCGAGATCGTTGTGCGGGGTGCCTTGGTGTCGCAGGCCTATCACAACGACCCCGATAACACCGCGCTGGCCAAGATCCAGGCCGATGACGGCGACACGCTGGACAGCGTTTGGCACCGCACGGGCGATGCCGGTTACTTCGATGCACAAGGGCGCTTGTGGTGCTGTGGTCGGATCAAACACATCGTTCAGTCAGGTGCGTTGCGTTATTTTTCAGTGCCCGCCGAAGAAATCTTGAATGCCGAACTGGAGGTGTGGCGTTCGGCCTTGGTCGAGGTGCTGGCCCATGCGCAAGCTCAGTTGTGCATGGTGGTGGAGTTCTACCCCGAGCATCTTGCCGGCATCAATGCGGCGCGGGTGCAGGCCTTTAAGGACAAGCTCAATGGCTTTGGGTTTCCGGTGCGTCATGTGCTGACGTACCCCCGCGCCTTTCCGGTCGACCGTCGTCACAACTCGAAAATTGAGCGTCACATATTGGCCCGATGGGCGCAGTTGCAGTTGGACAAAGGGGTACCGTCATGAAGACATTGGTGACCGGCGGTGGTGGGTTTCTGGGCCGCTACATCGTGGAGGGGCTGCTGTCCCAAGGGCATGAAGTGGCGGTGTTGTGCCGTGGGGACTATCCTGCGTTGCGGCAACTGGGCGTTCGGCTCATCCAGGCAGACTTGGGTGATCGCGAGGCCGTGAAATCGGCGTGCCAAGGCATCGAACGCGTGTTCCATGTGGCCTCCAAAACCGGGCCGACCGGACGCTACGCGGAATTTCACCATACCAATGTGGTCGGCACGCAGAACGTGATTGATGCCTGTCTCGCGCAAGGCGTCAACAAACTGATTTACACCAGTTCGCCCAGCGTGCTGGTGGGTTTTGATGACCTTTCTGGGGTGGATGAACAAACCCCATTGCCCACCAAAATGCTCAGCGCCTATCAGCACACCAAGATGCTGGCGGAGCAAATGGTGTTGGCGGCCCACGGCCAGCAAGGGCTGGTCACGACGGCGCTGCGGCCTCATGCGATCTGGGGGCCTCGTGACACGCAACTCTTTGCGCTGCTGATCGAGCGGCACCGCGCTGGCAAGCTGATTCGGGTGGGCAATGGCCGCAACAAGATCAGCGTGAGCTATGTCGAGAATGCGGCGGCAGCGCATCTGCAAGCGGCGGATTCGGCCCATGTGGGTGGCAAGGTTTACTTTGTCAACGAACCAGAGCCCGTTGAAATGTGGCCCTGGATTGATGGCTTGTTCGCGTCCATTGGCTTGCCTCCGGTTACGCGGCAGGTGTCCTACCGTGCCGCCTACGTCTTGGGTGGGATCTCAGAGGCCGTGTCGGCGCTGATGCCCTGGTTGGGCGAGCCCAAGCTGACGCGGGTCTTGGCGGCGGTGTGCGCCAAGGACCATTACTTTGACATCAGTGCGGCGCAGCGTGATTTTGGTCTGTCGTCGCCCGTGCCGATGGATGACGCTCAGCGCCGGTTTGCGCACTATTTTCAATCGATGTCCCAATCAAGGGTGGGCGCATGACCCAACGTCCATCGGTGCTGATCACCGGGGCTTCGTCCGGTATTGGTCTGGCCCTCGCGCTGCATTTCGAGCAGCAGGGGTTTGAGGTCTTTGCTGGGGTGCGTCGTCCCAAGGATGGTCAGTCCTTGGTCGCCCAATCTTCTGGCCACCTCACCCCATTGATCCTGGATGTGACACGCCCCGACACGATTGAGGCGGCGTTGTCGCTGGTACAGGAGCGCACTCAAGGGCGTTTGAACGGTTTGATCAACAATGCAGGCGTGGCCTTCAGTGGTCCGCTGGAAACGACACCGCAAGCCGATGTCGAGGCGCTGTTTCAGGTCAATGTGCTGGGCACCTTTGCCGTCACGCGCGTTTTTTTGCCGTTGATCCGGCAGGCGCGGGGGCGCATCGTCAATGTCAGCTCCATTTCAGGGCTGTTTGCGGCGCCGGGATTGACGGCCTACTCGGCCTCCAAGTTTGCCGTGGAGGGGCTCACCGAGGCTCTGCGCGTGGAGTTGGCGCCCTTTGGCGTGCGGGTCGCCTCCGTGGCGCCGGGCAAGATCGACACGCCGATTTGGTCCAAGGCGCTGGGCACCAGTGCCACGATCAACGAGGCACAATCGACGCAGTTGCAATCGCTGTATCGTCCGCTGGTGTCATTCTATGAACGCTATGCCGAGCAGGAGCGCGGTACCCCCATCAATGAGGTCGTCGCTGCGGTGCAACATGCGTTGTGCGACAAGGCGCCGCGTGCCCGTTATGTCATCGGCCGAGCCGCGAAGGCCCGTGTCTGGCTCAACCGGTTGCCCGTCCGGCTGCGTGATCGCCTGATTCTGGGCAAGATTTTTGGGTCAGGTGGCTAGACAAACTGTGCCCAGCTATAGCGGGCGCGGGTGGCAGATTCCGGATCGCCGAGATCGGCCGTAGGATCTGTCATATTGGCGGCCCTAGACCCCATCGTGGCCGCAAGGCTTGAGGAGACCATTCTTGAAAAAAGCCTTGCAAGTGCTGTGGGTGGCTGAGTCCAGCCCATCCATGTCGGTGGACGAATTGACCTCCTCTTTCTGGGGGCCGTTTGTGGTGACCCCCTGCGACAGCTTGGCCCGTGCAGCGGGCTTGATCGGAGACGGTAAATTCGACGCCGTGCTGTTGGATCTGACCAGCGAGGGTGCGTCGAAGTTGCCGTCCTGGGGCGCGTTGAGTCACGCGGTGACCGTATCGGCCGTGGTGGTGAGGGCAGCCGAATGCCCGCCCGCAACGGTGTTGGCCTTGATGCAACGCGCCGTGCAGGATGTGGTGTCGTCTGATTCGTCGGTGCCCGGCGGTTTGGCGCGCAGCCTGCGCCTGGCCATTGAGCGGCAGCGGCTTGAGCGCATGGCGCGTGGCCACTACGCGATGGATCTGGACACCGGCCTGCCGCATCGCCAGCAACTGATCGAGCATGTCAATCACCTGTTGGCGTTGCGCGAGCGTGAGCCCGCACCGATGAGCTTGTTGGTGCTGCGTCTGGTGGGGTTGGAGTCGCTCACCGAGCGCCTGGGCCTTGAGGGCCTCAATGTGCTGCGTCGCCGTCTGGCCGTGCGTTTGCGCGCTGGTCTGCGCGCCAGCGATGTGGTGGCCTCGCTGGGTCAAGAGGGTTATGGTGTGCTGCTGGCCTCTACCGACAAGTCCGGGGATGCGCAGGGGGTGGCCAACAAGCTCTTGCAGGTCTTGCGCAAGCCGCTCAGTGTAGGGGGGCAGCCTTGCCCGGTTCAGGTACATGTGGGCGTCTGCCGCTACCCCGAGCAGGCCCAAGATGCACAAAGCATGTTGCGCCTGGCCCTTGAGGCGGCGCAAGGCCCTCAGGCGCAGGACGGGCCAT
>JAZJZP010000146.1:0-1796 GCA_040389805.1 Pseudomonadota bacterium | reverse complement strand
CCACGGCGCCGAAATGGTGGTCCACACCAAAAAAGGGCATTTCCACGCCCTGCGCGACATCAACCTGGGCATCGACAAAGGTGAGTTCGTGACCTTGATCGGCCACTCGGGTTGCGGCAAGTCGACCTTGCTCAACCTGATTTCCGGATTACTCAAAGCGACCGATGGCGCGGTGATCTGCGACAACAAGGAAATCAACTCGCCCGGACCAGAGCGTGGGGTGGTGTTCCAGAACCACTCGTTGCTGCCCTGGTTGACCTGCTACCAAAACGTTTACCTGGCCGTGGATCGCGTATTTGGCGCCAAAGAGGCTAAGGAGCAGCTCAAGAAACGCACGCTTGACTCCCTGGAGTTGGTGGGCATGGGACATGCCGCCACCAAGCGCCCGCATGAAATCTCAGGCGGGATGAAACAGCGCGTGGGCATTGCCCGTGCCTTGGCCATGGAGCCCAAGGTTTTGCTGATGGACGAACCGTTTGGCGCCTTGGACGCCCTGACCCGCGCCCACTTGCAGGACGAGTTGCTCAAGATCGTGGCCCGCACCAAGAGCACCGTGGTCATGGTGACGCATGATGTGGACGAGGCCGTGCTGCTGTCCGACCGGATCGTGATGATGACCAATGGCCCTGCGGCCACGATTGGCGAAATCCTGACCGTACCGCTGGTCCGCCCGCGCAACCGCGTCGAGCTGGCCGAAGACCCCACCTACATCCATTGCCGCAAAGCGGTGCTGGACTTTTTGTACACCCGCCATGGCGTGGCCGACAAAAAAGCCGCCTGACACACGCCGTTTGTTTTTTCGGACTTGGCACGAGTCCTGCGTACCGACATGGTGATCACCCGGCTCTCCCGAGTCAGGTGATCTTCCTCAGCGAGGGTCCGTGGGACTGCGAAACCCCACCGACCTCTTCACGCCTTCCGGTCTTTGGGCCGGAAGGCGTCTTTTTGGGCTGCCCCGAAAATCAGCGCCCCGATGACAACCATGGGCACGCACAGCCATTGACCCATGCTCATGTTCATGGCCAACAGACCCAGAAAACTGTCGGGCTCGCGGAAATATTCGGCCGAGAAGCGCAGCACGCCATAGCCCATCAGGAACAGGCCCGAAACAGCCCCAAGCGCGCGTGGCTTGCGGCCATACCACCACACCAAGACAAACAGGGCCAACCCCTCCAAGCCAAACTGGTACAGCTGCGACGGGTGACGCGGCAAGTCTGACCCTGATTGCGGGAAGATCATCGCCCAAGGCAAAGAAGGATCGGCCAAGCGCCCCCACAACTCACCATTGATGAAGTTGCCGATGCGCCCGGCAGCCAAGCCCACGGGCACACACGGCACGACCAAATCAGTCACCGAGAAGAAAGATCGCCCTTGCTTTTTGGCGAACACCCACAGGGCAATCGCCACGCCAAGCAGCCCGCCATGAAAGGCCATGCCGCCCTGCCACAACGCCAAGATCTCGGCCGGGTGACTGAAGTAATAGTCGGGCTTGTAAAACAACACATAGCCCAGGCGCCCGCCCAGCACCACGCCAATCACCCCGAAGAACAGCAAATCCTCGACCTGCTGACGGGTCCAGCCCTCCTGAACAAAAGGTGCCCGCTTCGCCCGGATGTTGGCCAATACATAGAACAGCGTGAACGCGGCCAGGTAGGTCAGGCCATACCAATGCACCTTGAGCGGGCCGAGGTCCAGAGCGATGGGGTTGAACTGTGGGTGGACAAGCATGGTGATGAGGGGAAGTCAAAGGCCGAAGGCGGGATCGAACGAAACTGGGGCGAACGATAACCGATGCA
>JAZJZP010000145.1:0-6941 GCA_040389805.1 Pseudomonadota bacterium | reverse complement strand
GGGCGCATTCATATTCATGAGCATGGCTTGCTGTGCGTCCTGCTGGCAAAGGAAGGGGTGGGGCGACCAACCCTTCCTCGATCGATCACATTACGCAGCCTTGGCTTTGGCCTGACGCTTCGGCGCTTTGGTTGTTGCTTCCGGCTCAACCGAGACCAGCGGTTTGGTGGCTGTCTTTTCTGGCTTGGCGGCCTTCTTCACAGCGGGTGCCTTCTTGGCAACCTTGGCCTTCTTCGAGGCTGGCGCTCGGCTCAGTTGGATGGCTTCGACAGCTACGATGAATTCTTTCCAGCTCAGCTTGACGCCATTGGCCGCGCCAACCTTGCCCTTGCACCAGGTGATGCCGGCGCGGGCAATGATGATGTCACCCAGTCTGGCGCCGTCTTCCTTTTCTTCGCGGACTTCAATTTCCATCCCGTTGTTCTTGAGTTCGATGTCTGCCTTGATTTCTTTGATTCGCAACTTCATGGGGATCTGTACTTTCATTTTTTGGCCAGAATTGGCGGCCCGAGGTTAACAAGGAAGACGGACGATCTTCACCGGGTCAACGAGAAAGATGCAGCAGCCAAAGAAAGAGCGCCGACCATGAGGTGCGGCGCTCTGTGAGGGCGTATGGACTGTTGGTATCTGTCGGTGTGTCAATGGCCCTGGTCGAGGTCGTCAAAGACGGGCAGGCCTTCCAAGATGGCCGCATCGCTGTCGAACTTGAGCCAGACGATGCCTGCCAATCTGGCCACCTCGAAGATCATGGCCATGTCGCTTTCAGCGGGCACCGTGTAGGGCGGTGAGCCCACATAGACGAAACCACCATAGTCGTTCGGGTACACGTTGACTGACAAGTCGTCATTGGCCAGCTTCTGGCGCGTGGTGGCCGTCAGGTGGCAGATCGACAAGGCGGCCAGAGGCTCGACCAGTTCCAACAACTTGGTCACGATGATGTTATCCAAGGCGGACTCCTCTTGGCAAGAATGAGGGCGGTGCCATGCAGGCCAGGGTGGCCTGACTGATCACAGCAAGCCCCTTTCTGCAAACGACGTGACCCGGTCACCGCCCACGATGAAGTGGTCGAGCACGCGCACGTCCACCAGCATCAAAGATGATTTCAGCGTCTGGGTCAAGAGCTCGTCTGCCGAGCTAGGGTCTACCTGGCCGCTCGGGTGGTTGTGTGCCAACAGAACAGCCGCTGCATTGCGTGCCAGCGCGCCTTTGACCACTTCGCGTGGGTAGACCGAGGTCTGGGTCAACGTGCCCCTAAAAAGCTCTTCGGCCTCGATCAGGACCTGCTGCGAGTCCAGGTACATCACGAGGAAAACCTCGTGCTGCAATCCGGCGCAGTACAGGCACAACCAGTCCTTCACGGCCCTGGGCGAGGCCATGATGGGCCCCTCCAGCATCTTGGCGCGCAGGTTGCGCAGCAGCAGTTCACGCGCGACGCTGAGCTTGTGGGCAAGTTCGGGCAGATCCTGATCAACGACCCGGTAGGCGGCCGCTGGGTCGCAGGCACAGGGCGCATGGGGGGATTCATGGCGAACGGGTGCAGCGAGCAGTTCGCTGACCAGTTCGGTACTGGACATGTGGGTGACATTCACGGATTTCTCCTTCACAAAAAGGAAAAGCGGGAACGTCCAACCCCGAGGGGAAGGAGGTTCCCGCTCGGGATGTGCTGACGCGAGGCCAGAACAGTTGATGAGGCAGGTGACGACTGCGACGCCGACGCAAGGTCGGGAGGGCATTCCGCGATGGAATGCGGGAGGCATGGCGCAGTGTGGTCGGCCTGCCCGGTGTGTTCAAGCGCTGGCCGGGCGATGCCACCGCCAACAGCCCGGCGACCCGGGGGATTGCGTGCGGCACAGTGCGGTGACAACGGACTGTCACTGAATTTTCACTGGAAAAATCTTCATCCATCTCTGGCCAAAACCAGTGACAAGGCGCGGAGATTTAAACAAGATGTGCTCATTGAATCGATGCAGCGAGCACGACCATGATTCGTTTTGGCCAACACATTCGACTGACACGGCGAGAGATCGAACGCTTCAAGAAGATCACCGACCTGGAGCCCGTCGGCATTCGATCACTCAGCGACCTGGCGGCCTACATTGCGCTGTGCAAGGCCCATTACTGGGGCGTCTCCAGGGAGACGCAGTTCTTGCACTGGCTGATTGACCGCGAGTACCAGCGGTGCCGTGAGGCGGCTTAGAGCCTCAACGACCAACAGGCGCGCAGGTCTTCAGGCAAAGACGCTCGGCTCGATGGTGGCGCCACGCATGAAGGCCAGGTAGGCCGCAGCCTTGCCGATGTCCTTGAAGCAGGCGATGGCCTCATCCCCACGCCTCACAGCCCATGGCAGGGCTGTGTCTTCGGTGGGCGAGAGGCTCAGCTTGGCTTCGCGGTACGCTGGATGCCGGTACGGTGTCTTGCCCGTGTGCCAGTCAACCAGGCACAGGATGCAATCGGTCAGGATGGCGCCGCCACCCGATTCACCAGGCTCGACCAACAATGGGATTTTGAGCCATCCGCCAGAACGACCGATGCGGCCGACCACGCCATGCTCATCAAGCCATGATTCACCTGTGGTGAGGTCGCCCAGTATCAAGCGGATCGCCTGACCACTCCGACGATAGGCCTCCAGCACCTTGGCCGCTTTGGGGTCTGTTCTGGGCGCGAAGTAGGTGCGTTGGCTTAGGGGTGAGCGTCCCCAGGCGGCTGTTGCATCCAGGTATTTCTGATAGCCCGCCAGCGCGGCGTAGTCGTCCGCCGCGAAGGCCAGATCGCTTCTGCCCAGTTGTTGCGCGATCTGATTGGCGTGATCGCGGGCGTTGTCAAAACCAAAGCAGCTGTAGCCTGATTCAGCAGCGATGACGTAGAGCTTTTGCTCAAGGTTGAGTGTGACCTTGTCCATGAGGGTTCCTTCGGTAGAAACCTGGAGGCACACCGCCGCCAGGGCCGTGGGCCCCGCAGGCGTGATGAATGGGTATCAGCCTTGGGCTGACAACAAGAAAAATGGTTGATCGCTGATGTTGTCCACCATCTGGCTTTGGCGCAGGTGATCGAGCTTGAGCAGCAGCGCATGGGCATGCGCGCGGTCGTCGCCCAGCAGTGAGGGCTGGAGCGCCTGCACTTCCTTGATCAGCAAGCGCAGTTCCTGGACGATGGCGCGATCGGCACGCACCTCAATGGCATGCAGGGTTTCGGCAACGGTGGCCATGGGGAGTCCTTTCATGAGGCGCGCCGATCTGCCAATGGCAAATCGAGGCGGGCGAAGTTGGGAGGGGGGCGAACGCGGCATGCACCACCGGTGGGGTGGGCATGCGCGTTCGACGATCTGGGCTCACCAGCGGGTGCCGGTGAGCCACCGTCAGGACAGCAAGTCCATGACGTGCTGCAAGCTCAAGCTGCGGTGGGTGCAGCCTTGGGCTGTGGCGAAGCCTTGTCCACATCGGGTGTGGATGCGGGCTCGCTGGATGGGGCCCCGGCTTGCGCATCAAACGATGCCTGGGCGTGGGCGAACTCGGCCTCTTGCCTCAAGCGGCGAACCTGAGGCACACCAGGCTCTTTGCCTGCTTTGGCGTCGATCATGGGCAGGCATTCGACGGCCATGTCTCTGCCCTGGTGGAACGCCCTACGTATGGCCTGCGCAGGCACGATCACCAAACCATGGGCCAGCCAGCGCACGAACTGGCCGATCCGTTTGTTGCGAGCTTGCGTGGCCTTGTGTGTGCGCAAGGATTCCTTGCAACACAGGTACAGGGCCAGGTGGGCGCGCTTCATCTCGGGCACGGCGTCGAGTTGCGCCATCACTTCGGTGGCAACAGCGGGGTCGCTGCTGACACGTCGGTAAAAGCCAACCCAGGCGCGTGCTTCTTCGATCTCGATGCAGGTCCGCTTGGGGCGAACACGCGGTTTCTCGTAGGACATGGTGTGAGCTCCAGAAAGTGGAGGGCACACCTGTCCCGGTGGGGAGGCGGTGGACTCCCCAGGGGTTGAAAAGCTATGCAACAGGCGGGCGTGAGCCATGAAGGTCACGCTGCCGCTGCGATGTACTCAAATGCCCGTTCAGCCGGTGGTGAAGCCGGAGGTCGAGGCATCAACAGTGCGGGCAGCACTGCTTGGTGGATCACGGGCACGCGGGCACGCCCGGAGCCTCCCAACAGCACGCTGATGGCGCGCGCATCCATCGTCGCTTGAGATGCGAACATGGCGTTCTCCTTCTGGAAGTGAAGGGGAACGCACCTTCCCAGTGGGGAACATGGTTCCCCAGCTTGGGATGCTTCAGCCCTGATGGGTGAAGCGGCTCGGTGGCAACACCGCGAGGTGTGCCGACAGCACAAGGTTCAGCCAGATGGCTGAACAAAACACATGGCCACCGAAATGGCCAGACTGAACCGGGGTTCAGCGTCTACAAGGCAGGTCACGACTGCGACGCCAGCGATGCTGGACTTCAGGGAGACTGAAATCTCCATTGAAGGCTTCGTGGACGCGATGTCCACAGGTAGCCATCGCAGTATGGCCAGGGTGGGTGGCGGTGCTCAAGGGGGCGTGGCTGCCTTGATGTTGACGCCATGGTCAATGGGCGAGGAAACGGGGCGCTTGGACGTGGAGGATGAGTTTGATGGTGCCCCCACCCTCAAGATTTGATGAGGTTTTGGCTGGAAACGCTACATGTAGTGCTTGAAAGCCAAAAAAATACTAGATATAGTGTATTGGCACTCTCGTTGCGGGAGTGCTAATGAGGAAAGCCGCTCAAGGATTGGACCCGAGAGCGGCTTGAACAGCCTTCAATCGTTTCCGACGAGGGCTGTGGTCCTGCGGTGAAGCAGTGGCCCAAAGGTAATCGATGCCCTGCGCATTGACAATCCCTTGGTCGCTGGTTGAGGGCCTCTCGCTGTCGGAGTTGACGCTGCTTTCTATAGGAGACAAGCATGGCAGCACCATTGAAGCCCGGACAAAATTCCGGCAAAAGCGGTGGGGTTTACCAAGAGGTGGGCCCCCGTGGCGGCAAACAGCCGAACTACACCACGGTCCCTGACAACAGGCAAATGCCACCGACGTCCAAACCTGGGCAAGGGTGGACGCCTGTCAAAGTGACGCCAGACAGCAAGCGCTGACGTGAAGGCGGAAGCAGCGTGGCTGCTTCCGCCTTTTTCAGTTCAACTGACCCAAGCACCAGCACGCCATGTTTAGCTCCATCTCATGGCCGTCATATTCCAGAACAACTCGCGACACACATGGCCAAGGTTTTTTTCTCCTACTCACACGACGACGAACCCTACAGAGACCAGTTGGAGAAGCACCTGGCATCTTTGCGGCATGAGGGGCTGATCGAGTCTTGGCATGATCGTCGCATTCTCGCGGGGGCGGACCTCAACCAAGCGATTGACGACCAACTGAACCAAGCTGACATCATCTTGTTGCTGGTCAGCGCCAGCTTCATGTCGTCCCGATACTGCTATTCCATTGAGATGAAGCGCGCCCTTGAGCGCCAAGCGGAGGGGGCGGCCCAGGTCATTCCAGTGATCGTCCGCCCATGCGACTGGTTGTTGCCGCCACTCAATGATTTGATGGCCGTCCCAAAAGATGGCAAAGCCATCACCATGTGGGCCAACCACGACGAGGCCTACACCGATGTGGCACGCAGCATCCGTGCTGTGGTCACCAAGTTGGGGCGAGGGGATGTGGCAGCAGCTGGCTTACCGATGCAATCACCGGCAGGCCTGCCAACAAGCCATGCCCTCGGCGGATTGCCGAGATCAAGCAACCTCAGGTTGCGCAAGGAATTCACGGAGCGCGATCAAGACGAGTTCCAGCATGCCTCCTTCGACTACCTTGCCCGGTTCTTTGAGGGATCCTTGGCTGAGCTTCAAACCCGAACGCCAGGTGTAGAGGGTGTGTTCCGGCGCATTGATGGCAATGCCTTCAGCGGCGTCATTTACCGGGATGGCAAGAAGCTCAGCCAATGCGGGATCCGGCTTGGCGGCGGAGGATTTCGGCAAGGTGGCATTACCTATTCTTCTGATCCATCGGCGCCCAATGGCAGCTACAACGAGATGGCGATGGTCGAAAAAGACGACCAAGCCATGTACTTCAAACCCCTGGGAATGGCGATGCACAGAGGGCGCTCTGACAAGCTGTCTCAGGAAGGGCTTGCGGAGTTCTTTTGGGAGCTGTTGATCAAACAACTCCAATGATGTTGCGCTGTCTCAGCAGTGAGCCTGCAGCGGTATGGCACGCGAGATATCACTGACTCTGATGGCATGCTGGCCATTGAGGCCCTGGGGTTCGTGTTGCGAGATATTGGCTGGGCTCGTTGACCCGGGTGGCTACCTGGTAGGTGAAGTGGCATGCCTAAAAATAAGGCGGTCCGAGGTTTCAGCGTTGCGCGACCACAGGGACGCTGGGCAAGGCCAAGTTATCCCCAGTTTCTGTGGATAAGTTTTCTGCCATCGCCCCAGGTTGTCAGGGGGTGGATGCGCCTATGTGGATCATGGCGACAAGGCAGCCTGAGCCAAGCCTGTCTCATGTTGAAGTGGCTGGCGAATGGGCAGGGTCTGGTGCAGTTCAGCGAAGTGGTTCAGGCCACCCCATTGCGCCGCATCACCAATCACATACAAGCGGCACTTGGCCCGCGTGATGGCGACGTTCAGCAGATTGGGCTTGCCCGAGGCCCAGGCCCGGGCGCCTGATCCGGCTTGCCCCGGCGCCGTGCCCAGCACCAGGAAGACAATCTCAGCCTCCTTGCCCTGGAAGGTGTGCACGGTGCCGCAGTCAACACCCTTGATACCTGCAGCCTTGATCCGCGAGTCGCAGGCAGCTTTGACCTTGCGAAACGGCGAGATCACAAAGATCTTCGCCGCCTTGGCCGTGCCGCCTGGTTTGTCCGCCGGGGTGAAGGCCGGTTGCCGTTGGAGCGCACGCAGGCAGTCTTCCAGCACATCGAGTTCGTC
>JAZJZP010000144.1:5030-7862 GCA_040389805.1 Pseudomonadota bacterium | reverse complement strand
GAGCTCATGCTCACGCTGCGTGTCACTTGCTGAAGATCAGAGACACGGGTTTGGTTTTGCCTCGCAATGATCAAGGCTGCGCCACATTTTGCCGCAATCACTGGACCATCGGTGCCATGAGCAGCAGCAGGAGTGTCGACAATAACGCGGTCGAACTTTGTTTTCAGTTCTCGTAGCAAAAGTCCCATGGCCGGGCGTTCAAGGAGTTCGAGAGGATTGGGCGGCTTTGGGCCTACAGGCAATACAAAAAGATTTGGCAGCTCTTTAACCGATTGGATGACTTTGGAAGCGGCTCGACCTGACAAAATAGATGACAGACCGTCGCCACGCCCGGAAAGATTGAATATTTCGTGCAGGCGTGGAGCACGCATGTCAGCGTCAATTAACAGGGTTCGGCCAGGCAATTGAGAGAACGCAACGGCCAAGTTTGCGGCAAAGAATGTTTTGCCATCGCCGCTGTTGGGGCTCAATATTGCTAACGCAGCGCGTGGACCTTCATCACTGTAGAGCTTCATGATGATATGGCTTCGAATCGAGCGGAAAGCCTCGGCTTGCTCCGAAAACGGGCGCCCAGCAACAATCAGTTCAGCATCAAGGTTGGTTTTACCTTCTGATGCGTATGGGTAATGGAACTGCTGTGCCAGTGCCCAAAGAACATCATCTGTGTTCGCCAAGCCGAGGGCTACCGCAGCTTCTCCGAAACGTACACCGTTTTCTCGTTGGTAAGCCAGTATCTGTTCTATTTGTTCGGTAGAGAGGCTGTTCGCCTCACTGATTATTTCACCAATGGAACGGCCATCTTGTGAGTTCTGCGTGTCTGCAAATTCAGATGGACGCTGGTCTTGGTTGGTGCCAAAGCGGGAATGAGGATTCAGAGGGCTGTTCATTTAATACCGTCTCACATCGAATCTGGCGCATTATTGTTGGAAATTGCTGGCATTAACAACCCAGCGCCGCGAGTAGATGTGCCGGAGTTGAGTAATGAGCCTGCTGCTCTGCCGGGCGATGGCATGATGCCAATGACAGGCAACTCCAAGAACTGGGGAATGTCTGAGGGGCCTCGTACTCGACGGTCCATGGTTTCTAGGCCCAATGCCACCATGACCGCAAGGAATGTACCCAAGATCACGGAAAGGAGCATGTTCAGGATTAGCTTGGGCGAGGTATGTTTGACGGGTTCTGTGGCAGCATTTATCAGGTAAATGCTGGACTGATTGCTGTTGCTTTCCAGATTCATTTGGCTCAGGCGCATTTGAATAGTATCAAATATACGTTGAGCGCTATCAACTTCACGTTCGAGAAGTTGCAATTCTCCGCGCTCGCCTTTGAGTTTCATGACTCGTGCGCGTTGCTCTTCAAAAGCGGCGGTGGCTTGGGTTTCTCGTGAGGCGTTGATCGTGTCTGATGTGTTGACGCCAGCGGCTATCTTTGAGGTCTCGATTTTGATACGTTCGCGAAGGTTTTCAATATTGGCGCGTCCTTCGATAATAAGGGGGTGGTTGTCGCCATATTTGGCAGAAGTCTCATTTTGTCGAGCCTCTTGCAATGCTAATTGTGACTTGAGGGTAGAGATCAGCGGGCTAACAACCACATCCTGTACGCGTTCAGCATTGTGTTTGGCTTGTACATTTCGACTGTCCGACTCGGCCTTGATGGCTCTTAGCGAGGTGATTTGGCTTGCAATATCATTGAGTCTTGCCGTTTCAAAATCGAGGCGCTCATCGGTAGCTACGATGCCCTTTGATTTTTGGGCTTCTGAAAGCCGCGTTAATGCCGCTTCAAGTTTCTGTCTCGCAAGGCGAGCGCGTTCTTCAAAAAATTCTGCATATTGGCGCGCTGGATCGACACGAATCTGAACGGCAGAATCCATGTACGCTTGGGCAAAAGCATTTGCCATGGTGGCGGAGAAGGCAGGATCGGCGCCTTCGTAACTAATCTCAATGACGCTGGACTCTCGCGAAGGGCGAACGTCGAGTCCTTTTTGGAGTAAGGCAGCCAACCACGCGTTGTAGTCGCCTTTCTGGCCGGTTTCTGTTTCCCAACGATGTCTCATGTCGGGGTTTTCGCCGATTCGTGCGGTACGAACCACGCGTTGCGAAACCAGGGCGCTCTTGATGATATCAACTTGCGTTGCAAGGTATTGGCCCGGGAGCATTGCGCTCGAAATGGCAGCCACGGGATCTGGCTTGACCTCTACCATGACGGCCGCAGTCGCGGTGTAGGTCTTGGGGAGTATGAGGCTCGTGATCAGCGTGGCGGTGATGACAAGCATCGCGATAGCTGCCACCAACAGGTAACGGGCTCGGATGATTCTGAAAAACTGGTCAAACGTCATGTAATCAACTCCGGAGCCTGTCCAGTACGAATTCTGCTAAAGCCTATAACGGGAAGTACGGTTCCAGCGCATCAGTACGCCGGAACCGTATGACTTAATCACTAAATCACTTTAATCCAGATAGCCCTTTGCTCAGTGCCGCGGCATCCATGGCTCCTGATGCGGCTGACTCGGCCGCGGGAGGTGCTGATGCGGCTACTGGAGCAGAAGCCCCTGCTGCTGGTTTATCGGCAAACTTTCCAATATATTCAATCTTGGCTGTCGAACGCAGGTTTTTGGCCTCTTTTTGCATGAACTCTTGTTTGCGTGACTCAGCCAGGAAGCGCTCGATCAGGGGCTTGGCTTGATCCAGAGGGATTGGCTGTGACTTGCTGGCAGCGACCAAGACGACTTTGAGGCCGCCATTGAGTTGTTGGTACATGCCTTCACCATCCTTGATGGTGTTGAACTTGTCAATGTTGGCATCATCCAATGGTGCATCAACCTCATCGAAAATA
>JAZJZP010000144.1:0-5020 GCA_040389805.1 Pseudomonadota bacterium | reverse complement strand
GTACAGGGAGGAAATATAATAGCGGCACTCCAATCCTCATTTATAACATCTAAAGTGTATTGACGCTGAATTTCAAGCCGCTGGCTTTGAGGGTGTCAACAAAGGCTTGCGAGCTCGTGGTGGCTTGCAGTTTTGGCATCAGTTCGGCGATTTGCGCTGTATCGCCCTGGATGGTGAAGACTTGCAACATGTAGATCCGGCGCTGCGCGAACAGGGCAGGGTGGTCGCTGAAGTACTTGCTGACGTCACTCGCCGAGGGGGCACTCACGCCAGCCTGGGCTGATTTTTCAAGGTAGGCACGCGCGAGGATGTTGCGGCGGGCGGCGTCGAGCATTTGGACGATCTGCGGATCGCGGTCCATTTTCTGTTCAGCGGCTTTTTGCACAGCCAGTTCTTGGTCGATCAAACCTTCGAGAATCTGGCGGCTGGCTTGCTCAGCCTGTTCAGGCTTGATGCCTTGCTGGCGCTCCAGCACCAGGTTGATTTGATGAACGGTGAGCTCTTCGCCGTTCACGCGCGCCGCTGCTTGACTGGCGGTCTTGCTTTTTTCATCTTTGTTACAGCCCGCGGCCAGGACGGCGGCCAGCACGATGGGAAGCAGCACTGCGCGTTGCAGGGCACGTTGACGAGCGAAGGTTTGCTGGTGCGTTTGCATAGGGGCTGAACGTGAAGGGTTGGAAGGGGGGTGATTAGGGTTTGTTGCAAGGGCGTTGACCCCGGCAAGCTGCTGGAAGTTCCCTCGGGAGTTCCCTAGTCAGAGGTCAGCCGAATAGTGTACGGTGAGTGTGTGTCCGATCAGGTGGGGGATTGCCTGAGGTGGCGAGGCATGCACAAGGCCAGCGCGAGCAGGCTGCCTGTGGTAATTCCGGCCAGATGAGACAGGGGCGCGACGTTCATGGACAGTTCGGGGCGGTGCACGATGGCTGCCAGGTGGGGGTTTTCCATCCAGCTCTTGGCGATTAGCCCGATCATCAAAACCCAGCCGAGAGCGCGGGGTGGCGGGATGTTGTCGGTGGGGCGTGCAACGATCAGGGTGGTGGCAATCACGGCCATACCCGCGTGCAAGACGCCTGAGAGGCCCCAGTAGCTTTCAAGGCGGGGGTCGAGCAGCAGTGCCAGGTGGGTGAGTGGCCAGGCTGCGAGCCACGCGAGGGCGGCGCGTGTGGGCAGTTTGAAAACCCATGCCAGCCCGAGCAGCAGAATCAGACCAGCCAGGTTGAGGCGCAGGTGTTGGGCGTTGCTGTGCACCCAGGCACAGGTCCAGTAGCTGTAGATTGGGTTGTGGGTTAGGCCCGCGCTGGGGTGCAGCAGCCAGGCGGTCTGGGTGGCGGGCTCCGTCCAGCCGAGCCACGCGGCGGGGCCGCCCAGGAGCAGCGCCACCAGCGCCCAGGCGACAAACCCTTGTCGGCGCATCACGTGGCGGCGGTGGTGGGCTCGGTTGCAAATACCTTGTGCCAGAGGCTGATCACGGCGCTTCGGTGGTGTTCCAGGGCCTGCAGTGCGTCACCATCCAGCACGGTCGGGGACTCGTTGAGTCGCGCGCGGTGTTGAACGCGACGCAGTTCACGGTAGGCTTGTCCTGATGTATGGCCCATGCCTTCGCTGAGCAGTTGAGCCGATTCGGCGCGTTGCAGCAGGGCAATGTTGCCGACGTTGTCGAGCAGCTCTGGGTGGGCGTGGCTGTGGGCGAGGATCAGGTACTGCACGGCGAATTCAACGTCGATCATGCCGCCTGGGCTGTGTTTGATGTCGAACTGCTCCGGCGCGCAGGTGTGCGCATGGCGCAGGCGCTCGCGCATGGCCAGGACTTCGTCGCGCAAGGCGGTGAGGTCGCGCACGGTGGAGAGCACGACGCGGCGGGTGTCCTCGAAACGCACGGCCAGTGCCGGGTCGCCTGCGCACCAGCGCGCTCGGGTGAGGGCCTGGTGTTCCCAGGTCCAGGCGGTGTTGCTGCCGCGTTGGCGCTGGTAGTCGTCGAATGAGTGGAAGGAGGTGACGAGCAGGCCCGCGTTGCCGTTGGGGCGCAGGGCCGTGTCGATGTCGAAGAGTTCGCCAGCGGGGGTGCGCAGGGTGAGCCAGGTGATGACTTTGCGGGCAAAGACCAGATAGGCGTCGATGGGGTCGGGGGCGTCGGGCCCGGCATCGGGGTCCGGGCGGTTCATGGTGTCATCGAACAAAAAGACGACATCCAGATCGCTGCCATAACCCAGCTCTTTGCCGCCCAGCTTGCCGTAGGCGATCACGGCGAAGTGCGGCTCGCGGCCCACAGCCCAGCGTGCTTGTTTGGAGGGGCGCTGTTGCAGGTGGCCCCAGGCCCAGCGCAGGGTGGTCTCAACGGTGGCGTCGGCCAGGGCGGAGAGGTCGTCGGCGACTTGCTCTACCGTGACCAGGCCTTCAACGTCGCGCACCAGGGTGCGGAAGATTTCGGCGTGGTGGGAGCGGCGCAGGGTGTCGAGCAAGGCTTCTTCGTCGGCTTGTCCGGCGCGCTCCCAGGCGCGGTGGCGATCTTGCAGGTCTTGCTGGTAGGCGGCTGCATTGAATCGGCTGTCCATGAGTCGGGGGTCGGCCAATTCGTCGATGACGCCCGGGTGGCGCATGAGGTAGCGCATGGGCCACTTGGCCAGGCCTAGCAGGCGCAGCAGGCGTTTGAGAACCTCGGGCCGTTCGGCCAATAAGGAGAGGTAGCTGTCGCGGCGCAGTAAGGGGTTGAGCCAGTCGATGAAGCGCAGGACGGCCTCTTGGCCCAGGCAGTCGGCGCAGCCCGCGTCGGGGTGGTCCTTGCGGTCTTCGCTGGTGTAGGCCAGCAAGGTGGCGCGGCCAATGAGCTTGGCCAGGCGCAATTTGGCCGCATCGCTGAGCATGGTCACGCGGGTCTGGGTGGCGAATTCACGCACCCGGGTGGCGATGGGTTCGGGCAGTTTGGCGATGAATTCGTCGCTGTCGACCGGCAAGGGGGGGCCGCCGCACTTTTTGCAGCCGTTGTCCTGGGCGGGGGCGTTGCCTTCGTGCAGCAGGGCGTCAAACTCGGTGGCGACGAATTCGCGCACGTTGCAGAGCGTGTCCAGCATCTGGCAGGTGGCGCTGTTGCAGTCTGGCTTGCTGGCGGTGCTGCTGTCCAGGCCCAGGCTGGCGGCGATCCAGGCCAGGTCGGCGTCGTCGGTCGGTAGCAGGTGGGTTTGCTGGTCGTCCAGGAATTGAATGCGGTGTTCGATGCGCCTGAGGAAGGTGTAGGCCTCGGCGAGTTTCTCGGCCGTGCTGGCGGGGATCAGGCCCCGGGCGGCGAGGCGCTGCAGGGCCTTGAGGGTAGAGCGGGTGCGGATCTCGGGGAATTGGCCACCACGAACCACTTGCAGCAGTTGCACCGTGAATTCGATTTCGCGGATGCCGCCCCGCGAGAGCTTGACGTCGTTGGCGCGCTCTGGGCGGCCGGCGGCGCGGCGGGTGGCCTCGTCGCGGATCTTGCGGTGCAGTTGGCGCAGTCCTTCAAAGATGCCGTAGTCCAGGTAGCGCCGAAAGACAAAGGGAATGACCGAGTCGCGCAGGGCCAGGGCGCGGGGGTGGCGCGCGCCTCCAGGCATGGCCGCGCGGGGGGCCACGACGCGGCTTTTGAGCCAGGCAAAGCGCTCCCATTCGCGTCCTTGCACCAGGAAATATTCTTCCAGCATCGACAGGCTGACCACCGAGGGGCCCGAGTTGCCATTGGGGCGCAAGGCGAGGTCGACCCGAAAGACGAAGCCGTCCTCGGTGGTGTCTCCGATCAGTCCGTACAGGCGCTTGGCGACGTGCGAGAAGTATTCATGGGCGCTGATCTGGCCGGTGTGGCCGTCTTCTTCATAGACGTAGATCAGGTCAATGTCGGAGGACACGTTGAGTTCGCGTCCGCCCAGCTTGCCCATGCCGACCACCCACATGTCGATGCGCTGACCTTGCTCGTTCAGTGGCGGGCCGTAGCGGGCATCGAACTCTTCCTGTGCGCTGGCGAGTGCGCGCTCCAGGGTGACTTCGGCCAACTGGGTCATGGCGGTGGTGACGTCGGCCAAGGGGCAGATGTGTTCTACATCCAGCGTGGCCAGGCGCTCAATGACCAGGTGGCGCGCCACGCGCAGTGCGGTGGGCAAGGCGCGGCCCTGTGCCAGCAAGTGGTCGATCAGGGCCCCAATGGCATCGCCTGTGGGGGCGCCAGGGAACTGGGCTGCAAACGTTTCGCGCTCGGGCGCATAGCGGCGCCGGATGCGTTGAACGTAGCGGGAGTGCTCGGCCAGCGCCTTTGAAGGCGCCGAGTCTTGTGGAGTGGTAAATGTGGAGCCCATGAGCCTGTTTGAGGGTCTGTGCTAGGGTTATCGGTTGTCGGGCCCCGCAGCTGTACCTGGGATGGTAGGACAGATGTGGTGAGCACAATGACCATGATGGCCCGATTGACGACTGCTTTTTTTCATGCCAACGATTGACGACGTTTTACCGACCGCCTCCTCCAAGCTCCGCTCTGTCTTGAGGCATGCCCGTTGGTGGCTGATAGCCCTGGGGGTGTTGCTGACTGTGGCTGCCGTCGCCTGGTGGGCCCTGCTGTTTCAGATTCTGCCGCGAATCGGACAGTGGCGTGACACCGTGGCCGAACAAGCCACACGCGCCCTAGGGGTGAGCGTGCGCATTGGGCAGGTGTCGGGCCGGGCGGAAGGCTGGTCGCCGGTGTTGTCTCTGCACGAGGTGGCCTTGCTGGATGAGCGCGGCAGTGTCGCTTTGCGCTTGCCCGAGGTGACCGCGCGCATTTCACCGCGCACCCTGTGGCCTACCCATTTGTGGCGTGGCGAGGTGCGGCTGGATCGATTGGTGCTGGTGCGCCCTGAGTTGCAGATTCGCCGCGATGCGCAAGGGTTGGTGCATGTGGCGGGCTTGAAATTGGGCGGCGCCACATTGGCCGATGGCAATGCCAATGTGCTGGATTGGGTGCTGTCCCAGCCCTTGATCCAGATTGATCAGGGCGCTGTGCGCTGGACCGACGAGCTGCGCCAGGCGCCAACCT
>JAZJZP010000143.1:15691-21910 GCA_040389805.1 Pseudomonadota bacterium | reverse complement strand
GGCCCAAGCTGGCCACTTGAAAGTAGGCCCAGGCGGCCAAGAGGCCCGAGGCCAATCCCAAGGTGCCCTCAAGCCACTGGTCACGCTGCAAGGTGGGGCGCAGCACCAGCGTCACCCCTGCAAACCCCACGAGCACGGCCAGCAACAAAGTCCAAGGGATCCGCTTGCTCGGGTGGCCTTGCCAGCGCCGCCACAGCAGGCGCAGCACCAGAAACACCGCCATCCAGACCGAGGACATGTAGTTGAGCGTGACGGCGGTGGCCAGCGGCAGGTGGGCAATGGCATAGAACCACAAGCTCAAGGCACTGACGCCCGCAAAGCCCCGCCACAGGTGCAGTTGTGGCACGCGTGTGCGCAGGTTCAACCTTTGTGTCCAGGCCAGCGCGGCCATCATGATGGCGCCCACAAACCCTCTGAAGAACACGACCTCGGCGGTGCTGACCTCGGCGGAGGCTTTTTTGACGCACACCCCCATGCAGGCAAACAGCACGGTGGCCATGACCATCAATCCGGTGGCGGATTGACGCGAGGCCACCTGATTCAAACGCTTCACGGGGCGGGGGTCATTTGCTCAGGTCGAGCGCCCGGCGATACCACTCGTGAAAGTGCTGCATGCCGTCTTCCATGGGGCTTTGGTAGGGGCCGACCTCGTTGTCGCCTCGCATCATCAAGGCCTTGCGGCCGGCATCCATGCGCTCGCCAATTTCGTCGTCCTCAAGGCAGGTTTCCATGTAGGCGGCCTGATGGGCTTCAACGAACTCGCGCTCGAAGGCGACGATCTCTTCAGGGTAGTAAAACTCCACCACGTTGAGCGTCTTTTGCGGGCCTTGCGGGTACATATTGGACACGACCAGCACATGCGGGTACCACTCCACCATCATGGTGGGGTAGTAGGTCAGCCACACGGCGCCCTGGGTGGGTTTTTCGCCGTTGCGGTACTTCATGACCACGTCGTGCCACTTCTTGTAGACGTCCGAGCCCGGCTTGTCGAAGGTGCTGGCCACGCCCACGGTCTGGACCGAGTATTCCTTGGCCATGTCCCAGCGCAGGTCGTCGCAGGTCACGAAGTTGCCCAGCCCCGGGTGGAAGGGGCCAACGTGGTAGTCCTCCAGATAGACCTCGATGAAGGTCTTCCAGTTGTAGTTGCACTCGTGCAGTTCAACCTTGTCGAGCACAAAACCGCTGAAGTCCAGGTCGCCACCAGGGGCAAAACGTGGCGACATGCCGGCCAGGTCGGTGGCGATGTCGCGGCCGTTGTCTTCAAACAGCAGGCCGTTCCAGTTGCGAACCTTGTAGTTGTTCAGGTTCAGGCAGGGATCGTGGTCGAAGTGCGGTGCGCCGATGAGCTGGCCGTGCAGGTCGTAGGTCCAGCGGTGCAGCGGGCAGACCACGTTGTTGCGGCTGTTGCCGCGTCCACGCAGCATCACGGCCTGGCGGTGGCGGCAGACGTTGGAGATCAGCTCAATGCCGGTGGGCGTGTTGATCAGGACACGGCCTTCACCCTCTTGGGCCAGGGCGTAGTAGTCGCCGACCTCGGGTACGGCGAGCGCGTGCCCCAGGTAACGCGGCCCGGTCTGAAAGATGCGTTCAAGCTCCCGCTGGTAGAGTACTTCGTCGAAGTAGCTGGAAACAGGCAGCTGCGTGCGGCTGCAGGCGAGAGCGTTGAGTGCAGGACTCAGGTCGGACATGATCCCCAGTAGCTCCAAAAACCGATCAACCTCGGTGTGTACCGAGAGCCACCCCATATCGGGGAAACCTAAAATTGTACCCTCACGGCCTGCGAGAGGCGAAATAGAATACTCGTTTGTCCTCATGCCGGGCTCGCCCGAGCGACACCATGGCCAAGTCAACCGCCTCTGCCTCCAATACCAGCGTCACCGCGCCCTTGCCTGCGAGCTATGAAGAGGCGCAGGCGGAGCTTGAGCAATTGGTGAACCAGATGGAGTCTGGTCAGTTGCCGCTGGAGGCCTTGCTGGTGAGCTACCAGCGGGGCGCGCAATTGCTGCAGTTCTGTCGGGGACGCTTGGAGGCGGTCGAGGCGCAGGTCAAACTGCTCGAAGATGGGCAGGTCAAGCCCTGGGATGCAGCATGAATTCTCTGGCGTTCAAGGCATGGTCGGACCAGGTGCTGGCACGGGTTGAAGTGGGCCTGGATCAATGGGTGCCCGCCCAGGCACCGGCCGGTTTGGGCGAGGCCATGCGCTACAGCGTGCTTGATGGCGGCAAGCGCTTGCGGGCCTTGCTGGTGCAGGCGGCGGCTGAAGCGGTGGGCGCCGATGCGGTGGCGGCCGGTCGTGATGCGGCCTTGCGTGCGGCCTGTGCGGTCGAGTTGATCCACGCGTATTCGCTGGTGCATGACGATATGCCCTGCATGGACAACGATGTGTTGCGCCGTGGCAAGCCCACCGTGCACGTGAAGTTTGGCGAGGCCCGGGCCATGCTGGCCGGGGACGCCATGCAGGCTTTGGCCTTTGAGGTCTTGACCCCTGATGTGATGCTGGACGAGCAAGGGGTGTGTGCCTCGGTGCAAGCGCGCTTGTGCCGACTGCTGGCGCGCGCATCCGGGCAGGCTGGCATGGCTGGTGGCCAGGCCATCGACCTGGCCAGTGTCGGGGTGGCGCTCTCCGAAGCGACGCTGCGTGATATGCACCATCGCAAAACAGGCGCCTTGTTGCGGGCCAGCGTCCAAATGGGCGCAGCCTGTGGCGGTATCGATGAGTCAGGCCCCACCTGGCAGGCGTTGACCGACTATGGCGATGCCATGGGTTTGGCGTTTCAGGTGGTTGATGACATATTGGACGCCACCCAGGCATCCAGCACCCTGGGTAAAACGGCGGGCAAGGACGCGGACTCGAACAAGCCGACCTATGTGAGCTTGCTGGGGTTGGATCAGGCGCGCCAGGAGGCCCAGCAACTGCTGACCCAAGCGCTGGCGGCGCTGGAACGCAGTGGCTTGCCGCCTCAGCGCACCCAGGCACTGGTGGCCTTGGCCCAGCGCATCGTGCATCGCGACTACTGACAAATACACACTACAAATGCCTCAAGGACGCCGTTCATGACCTATCCCTTGCTGTCCAGGATCGAGACGCCTGCCGACATCCGTCGACTCGCGCGCGCCGAGCTCCAGCAACTGGCCGTGGAGTTGCGCGAGTACCTGCTGCAAAGCGTCTCGCGCACCGGGGGGCATTTGTCGTCCAATCTGGGCACGGTGGAGTTGACCATTGCCTTGCACTACGTCTTCAACACGCCGGAAGACCGCCTGGTGTGGGATGTGGGTCACCAGACCTATCCCCACAAAATCCTGACGGGGCGGCGGGACCGCATGTCCACCCTGCGTCAGTTGGGCGGCATGAGCGGCTTTCCGCGTCGCGATGAGAGCGAGTACGACACCTTTGGCACGGCGCATTCGTCCACGTCGATCTCGGCGGCCCTGGGCATGGCACTGGGCGCTCAATTGCGTGGCGAGTCGCGCAAGGCCGTGGCCATCATTGGCGATGGCGCCATGACCGCTGGCATGGTCTTTGAAGCCTTGAACAATGCGGGCGTGCCGCACAACGGTCGTGCGGCCGATGTGCTGGTGGTGCTTAACGACAACGACATGTCGATCTCGCCGCCGGTGGGCGCCTTGAATCGCTACCTGGCACGGTTGATGTCGGGCCGGTTTTATTCGGCGGCGCGTGAGGGCGCCAAGCAGGTGTTGCGCAATGCGCCACCCCTGTTTGACCTGGTCAAGAAGCTTGAAGAACACGCCAAGGGCATGGTGGTGCCCGCCACCATTTTTGAAGAGTTCGGGTTCAACTATGTCGGCCCCATTGATGGCCATGACCTGGACTCCTTGATCCCGACGCTGGAGAACCTGCGTGACCGCCATGGCCCGCAGTTCCTGCATGTGGTCACCAAGAAGGGTTACGGCTACAAGCTGGCCGAGGCAGACCCGATTTCGTACCATGGCCCGGGCAAGTTCGACCCCGCCGTGGGCCTGGTCAAGCCGGTGGCCACCGAGCCGCCCAAGCCCACTTTCACCCAGGTGTTTGGGCAATGGTTGTGCGACATGGCGGCCCATGACACGCGTCTGGTGGGCATCACGCCTGCGATGCGCGAAGGCTCGGGCATGGTCGAGTTCCATCAGAAGTATCCGGGGCGGTATTTCGACGTGGGCATTGCCGAGCAGCATGCCGTGACCTTTGCCGCCGGTTTGGCGTGCGAAGGGCTCAAGCCCGTGGTGGCGATCTACTCCACCTTCTTGCAGCGCGGCTATGACCAGATGATCCACGACGTGGCCATCCAGAACCTGCCGGTGGTGTTTGCACTCGACCGCGCCGGCATCGTCGGGGCCGATGGCGCCACGCACATGGGGGCGTTTGACATTGCCTTTGTGCGCTGCATCCCCAACATGAGCATGCTCACCCCGGCCGATGAGAACGAGTGTCGTCAGGCCTTGAGCGCGGCCTATGGCCAGCAGCACCCGGTGTGCGTGCGCTATCCGCGCGGCGTGGGCGCGGGCGTGGCCGTGTCGACTGATTTGACGCCAATGCCTTGGGGTCGTGGTGAGGTGCGCCGCACCAGTGGCGCGCCACAAGGTCAGCGCGTGGCGATCCTTGCATTTGGCACCTTGCTGTACCCCGCCTTGAAGGCGGCAGAGGCACTGGATGCCACCGTGGCCAATATGCGTTTTGTCAAACCGCTGGACACCGAGTTGTTGCTTGAACTGGCCCGCACCCACGATGCCTTTGTGACCGTGGAGGAAGGCTGTGTGCAAGGCGGTGCAGGGTCAGCGGTGGCCGAGGCATTGAGTGCGGCGGGCGTATGCAAGCCGCTGGTCATCTTGGGCTTGCCCGACGAGTTCGTCGAGCATGGCGATCCCGTCAAGCTGATGTCCATGTGCGGCCTGGATGCCGCAGGCATTGAGCAGTCGGTGCGCGAGCGTCTGCCGCAAGTCGTGCCCGTGACGGTGGCGGCCGCCGGCTCGAACGTGACGCCTCTGCGGGGTTAAGCCAACCGTGCCTAGCCTACCCCTTAGGCGTGCTCGCCGCAAGGCGTGGGGCTGCAGCCGGTGACGGGCTGGTTGGGCAAGGCCTGTGGTTGGCTCAGCTCGCCGGTGACGGGGTCGTAGCCGACGCTCTTGAGGTGCAGGGCCAAGCCCGCGTCCATGTTCTGCGCATGGTGCGGGAACCATATCGTCAGCTCGTGGGCCATTTGTCGAATGGGGGCCAGGTCGCCCTCGGCACCTTTGAGCGCGCCTTCGCGCAGCACCTGCAGCACCACGGTGTGTTGATTGCTGTGGCAGTTGCCCGGCGCAAAGCCGGTGGCCTGCATCCACTGGTCTTCACGGGCGAAGTGCTCGTCGGTGTGTTCGATCAGGGTGCGCCAGGTGTCCAGCAGCGTGTCGTCGCCGGCGTTTTGCACGGTCGCGAGCAAGTCCACGAACTCTTGGTGCGTGGCGTCCATGACGGGCATGGACAGTGACAAGGCTTCAGACCAGACGAGCGAGGCAACCATGGTGCGGATTCATTGAAAAATGGAGGTCCGCAAGGCTATCGCGCCGGGTGTCAGGTGGCCTTGTCCTGGCTCAAGAACAGGCCACCTGGACGGCCGCGTGGTTCAGGCCAGCCGTGCGCGATGCCGTGCCACCTGGGCCCGCACCTGGGTGGGGGCGGTGCCGCCCAGCAGGTTGCGGGCATTGAGCGAGCCGCGCAAGCTCAGCACCTCAAACACGTCCTGCTCAATGCGGGCGTCAAAGGCCTGGAGCGCGTCCAGCGACAGCTCGGACAGGTCCACACCCTGCGCCATGGCGGTTTTGACGGCATGGGCAACGACTTCGTGGGCATCGCGGAAGGGCAGGCCCTTCTTGACCAGGTAGTCGGCCAGATCGGTCGCGGTGGCGTAGCCGCGTTTGGCGGCACGCTCCATGGCCTCGGGTTTGACGGTGATGCCTGCGGCCATTTCGGCGAAGATGCGCAGCGTGTCCTTGAGCGTGTCGACGGTGTCGAACAAAGGCTCTTTGTCTTCCTGGTTGTCCTTGTTGTAGGCCAGGGGCTGGCCTTTCATCAAGGTGATCAGACCCATCAGGTGACCCACCACGCGGCCGGTTTTGCCGCGCGCCAGTTCGGGCACGTCGGGGTTTTTCTTCTGCGGCATGATCGATGAGCCGGTGCAGAAACGATCGGCCAGGTCGATGAAGCCAAAGCTCTGGCTCATCCACAAGATCAGCTCTTAAGAC
>JAZJZP010000143.1:0-15635 GCA_040389805.1 Pseudomonadota bacterium | reverse complement strand
GCGCAGGTCCACCAGCCGCTCGGCGTCGCGGGCGAACATCTCGACGTAGGCCAGCAGGTGGTGGCCAAAGGCGACAGGCTGGGCCACTTGCAGGTGGGTGAAACCGGGCAGGATGGTCTCCGCATTTTGCTCGGCCACCTCGACCAGGGCTTTTTGCAGCTCGTTGAGCAGCACGCCGATCTCGTCCACTTCGTTGCGCAGCCACAGGCGCACATCGGTGGCAACCTGGTCGTTGCGCGAGCGTCCGGTGTGCAGGCGTTTGCCGGCATCGCCGACCAGTTGGGTCAGGCGGGCCTCGATGTTGAGGTGCACGTCCTCCAGATCGAGTTTCCACTCAAAGGTGCCGGCTTCAATCTCTTGCGTGATCTGGGCCATGCCTTTTTCGATGGAGGCCCAATCGGGGGCTGAAATCAGGCCTTGGGCATGCAGCATGTCGGCATGCGCCAGCGAACCCTGGATGTCGGCCCGCCACAGGCGTTTGTCGAAAAACACGCTGGCGGTGTAGCGCTTGACCAGGTCGCTCATGGGCTCAGAAAACAGGGCCGACCAGGCCTGGGACTTTTTGTCTAGTTGATTGGTACTCATGGCGCAGCGCTTTGGGCGAGAATGTTCTAACCATGGATTGTAGAGAGCCCACGCCCCCTTCGCCTAATCGGTCATCACGATCGGTTGCGGTCGCGCCCCACACCGACAGCCCGAGCGACACCCTGGCGGCGCCCACCATGTGGGCCGCCACGGGGTTTGATCAGCCGGCGGTCGGGGCCGTGTCGCGCAAGTCTCAGCCCAGTTCACCCTTTGATGTGTGCCAGGTCGGGGTGGTGCTGCGGGTGGTGCTGGGGATGCAGGTGGTGATCGGGCTGGGGGTGGCCCATTTGGCAACCGGCCCCTCGAACTGGCTGGTGCGCTGGTCTCAGGCCTCGGCCGTGGCGCTGCCGGCCAGTTTGCTCTGGCTGGTGCTGGCTTGTTCGGGGCGTCGGTGGTTGGATCGCATGTCGCCCGCGGCGCAGTGGGTCAGCGCGGCGGTGTTGGGTGCGATCGCGGGCCTGTATGGCGAGTTGCAGTCCTCCTTGCTGGACTGGTGGTTGGGGGGCGCTGCGCGCAGTGCGTGGGCGGTGGTACCACCCATGTTGACCGGGGCGGCGCTGGCCTTGGTGGCGCTGGTCTGGTTGCGCCAGCGTTCACGCAGTGAGCTGCCCGCGCAAGCCCAGGCGCGGCTGGCCGAGTTGCAGGCCCGCATCCGACCGCATTTTTTGTTCAACACCCTCAACACGGCGATTGCGCTGGTGCAGATTGAGCCGGCCCGTGCCGAAGCGGTGCTGGAGGATCTCGCCGAGCTGTTCCGCCAGGCCTTGACCTCGCCGCATCTGCGCGCCTCCTTGTCCGAAGAGGTCGATCTGGCGCGGCGCTACCTGCGCATTGAGCAACTGCGTTTTGGTGAGCGGCTGACCTTGCATTGGACCTTGGACGAGGCCGCCGGAGACGCCGAGGTGCCTGCCTTGATGTTGCAGCCGCTGGTCGAGAACGCCGTCAAGCATGGCGTGGAGGCTGACCCCAAAGGCGGCTGGGTGCGGGTGTCCACCCACGTGAAGGGCGGGCAGGCGGTGCTCACCATCACCAATTCGATTCCACAGCACCCTGGGGCAACGTCCACCTCGGGCCACGGGATCGCCCTGCGCAATGTGCGTCAGCGCCTGCGTTTGATGCACGATGTCGAAACCAGCTTTTCGGCGGGCATCCACAAAGGCGAGCCGGGCGAACATGGCGCGGTGTATGTGGTGCGGGTTTCCGTGCCGCTGAGGTCAAAACCGATCACGAGGTCACGATGAGCGAATGCCTGCGGGTGATGGTGATTGACGACGAACACCTGGCGCGACTGCGTCTGAGAACCCTGCTGTCGCAGTCGGACTGCCTCAATGCGGTGGTGGCCGAAGCCGGCGATGCCGGGCAGGCCTTGGCCATCCTTCGCCCTGAAGATGGTTCTGCGGGCTTGTTGGTGGATGTGGTGTTGTTGGACATCCAGATGCCGGGGCCCGATGGCCTGCGACTGGCCGAACGTTTGCGCACGTTGCCGCAGCCACCCGCCATCGTGTTCGTGACGGCACATGCCGAACATGCCTTGCAAGCCTTTGAGCTGGAGGCCTTGGACTACCTGACCAAGCCGGTGCGACTGGACCGCCTCAATGCGGCGCTGGCGCGTTGTGCCAAGCGTCGGGGGGCGGTCGGGCCAGTGGAGGCGGACGAGGTGTCGCTGGTGGCGCAAGACCGGGGCCGCATGGTGCGGGTGTCGGCGTCCGAGGTCATCTACCTCAAAGCCGAGCTGAAGTATGTGACGCTGCGCACGGCCGAGCACAGTCATGTGCTGGACCAGTCCTTGGCCGAGTTGGAGGCGCAACTGGGTGACCGCTTTGTGCGGGTGCACCGCAATGCCTTGGTGGCGCGCTCGGCCATGAAGGCGCTGGAGCGTCGACCCGATGACGCTGAAGGTGGTGAAACCTGGGCGGTGCAGGTCGAGCCGACTGGCGAGTGGCTGGCCGTGTCACGTCGGCAGGTGGGCACCGTGCGCGACGTGATGGCGGGTCGTTAAAAACCCAGGCTGGCGAGCAGGTCGTCGACTTCGCCCTGGTTGGTGACCACGTCGGTGCGCCCATCGGCATCGATCACGGGGCCGTTCAGTGTCGGCTCAATGTGCTGATTGGCCGTCAACATCACGGCTTCGGCCTTGTGGGCCAGCTCGGGTGGTGCGGCTTGCATCAGCACACGGGCCAATTGGCTTTCCAGATCGGTGGCCAGTCGCACCACCTTGGCCACGACCTGTCCGGTCAGGTCATGGAAGTCCTGCGCCATCATGATGTCGGTCAGGTGGCTGTCGACTCGTCGCGTCACGGTCTCGACGTCGCCGACGAAATTCATCACGGCACCACTGGCCACGGCCTTGACCGGGTCGGCAACGATCAATGCGGCCAGTCGACGGGTTTCGCTGGCGATGTGCGCCTGGTCCGCCTTGGCCTGGTCTACCAGGTTCAACACCTTGTCCGCCGCTTCGGCAGTTTTGGTGGCAATGTAGTTCAGGCGGCTGCGGGCATCGGGCAGGTTGTCCACCGAGTCCTTGAGCTTGGGCAATACGCCCAATTGGTTCAGCGTGTCGTGCAGCTGACGGGTCAGCGTTCCGAGTTGCTGAAACACCTCAGGCGATGCGGCCGGGGCGGTCATGTCGGGTAGATCGTCCATTTTCATTTGAGCCTCCCGCTCAAGCGGCTGTCGCGAGTTTTTGCATGATTTTTTGCACCTTCTCTTCCAACGTGGCTTTGGTGAAGGGCTTGACGATGTATCCGGCCGCCCCTGACTGGGCCGCCAGCACGATGTCTTCCTTGCGGGCTTCGGCCGTGACCATCAGGACGGGCAGGTGTTTGAGGGCGTCGTCGGCCTTGATGGCTTTGAGCAGCTCAAACCCGTTCATATTGGGCATGTTGATGTCGCTGACCACAAAATCGAACTTGCCGTTTTTGAGGATGTTCAGCGCGACAGCGCCGTCTTCGGCTTCTTCGGCGTTGATGTAGCCGATCTCCTTGAGTAACCCTCGAACGATGCGGCGCATCGTGGAAAAGTCGTCAACGATCAGAAATTTCATGTCGGTGGGATTGCTCATGGCTTGTCCTTGATTCAATCGGAGTCAGCTGTTGTAGACAGCCTTCGCGCGGGGGTCTCCGGCTTTATCGGCTCGGGGGCTGCGGGCTTGAGTTTTTTGTCGGATTTGGCGGCGTTTCGGTGAGCGGTTCAGCCTCTTCGTCGGTGGGCAGCGCTTCAGAGCGGGCGGCCTGGAAAACGCGGTCTTCCGCATCGCGGTTCATCACGATGATGCTGATGCGCCGATTCAAGGGGCTCTCCGGGTGCTCCGGCTCGTAGAGCATGCTGGCGGCCATGCCCTGGACGCGCAGCATCTTTTCGCCGGGCAGACCCCCCGCAATCAGCTCTCGCCGTGAGGCATTGGCGCGGTCGGCTGACAGCTCCCAGTTGCTGTAGCCGCGATCTCCTGCGCTGAAGGGTTTGGCGTCGGTGTGGCCTTCAATGGTCAGCTTGTTGGGGACAGCCGACAGCACCGCGCCGATGGCCTGCAAGAGGTCTCGCATATAGCCTTTGATGTCGCTGTCGCCACTGTCAAACATGGGGCGGCTCTGGTCGTCCACGATCTGGATGCGAAGCCCTTCGGCCGTCAGGTCCAGGTGAATTTGGGATTTGTATTGCGCCAGACGAGGATCATTGGCAATGATCTCTTCCATCTTTTCTTTGAGCACCTTGAGTTGGGACCGCTCGGCGGCCGCCTGTGCGGTTCGGATGGCCTTTTTCTTGGCTTTGATCTCGGCCGTTTCGCTGGCACCCTTCTTGGTCTGCCCGACGCTTTCGGCCAGATTGGTGCCACCACCCCTGATAATCGAGCTGGCATCGCCGGAGCCGGCGCCGCCAAACATGGCGATCTTCAGCGGGCTGTTGAAGTAGTCGGCAATGCCTTTTTTGTCCCCTTCGGTGGTGGAGCCCAGAAGCCACATCAGCAGGAAAAAAGCCATCATGGCCGTGACAAAGTCGGCGTAAGCGATCTTCCAGGCGCCACCGTGCACGGCGTGGCCACCCTTCTTGATGCGCTTGATGATGATCGGTTGAACTTTTTTCGAATCACCCGCCATGGCTGCGCTCCTTGTTCATGGCGCTACTTCTTGCCTTTGACATGGTTTTCCAATTCGGCGAAGTTCGGGCGATCCGTCGAATACAGCACTTTGCGACCAAATTCCACGGCCACTTGGGGCGCATAGCCTTGCATGCTGGCCAGCAAGGTGGTTTTGATGACCTGGAACTCCTTGGTGCCCTCATCGAGTTTTTGCTCCATCAGGCCGCCCAGGGGTTCCACCACGCCATACGCCAGCAAAATCCCCAGGAAGGTGCCGACCAGGGCCGAGCCGATCATGCCGCCCAGCACGGCGGGAGGTTGGCCGACCGAGCCCATGGTGTTGACCACGCCCAGCACGGCCGCCACGATCCCGAAGGCGGGCAGTGCGCCTGCCAGACGCGCCACGGCGGCGACTGCGGCGTGGCCTTCTTGGTGGTGGGTGTCAATTTCACTGTCCATCAGGCTTTCAATCTCGTGGGCATTGAGGTTGCCCGAGACCATCATGCGCAGGTAGTCGGTGATGAACTCGACCACGTGGTGGTCACTCCCGAGGTTGGGGTACTTCTTGAACAGCGCTGATTTTTCAGGCTCTTCAACGTCTTTTTCAATCGACATCAAGCCTTCTTTGCGCACCTTTTGCAAGATCTCATACAGCATGGCCATCAGTTCCATGTAGCGCGCCTTGCTGTACTTGGAGCCTTTGAACAGCGGTCCAATGTTGGCCAGCACGGCTTTGATCGTTTTGGTCTGGTTGTTCACGACGAACGCACCCAGAGCCCCGCCAAGAATGGCCATCATTTCAAGCGGCAGCGCATGAATGATCACTTGCGTGTTGCCGCCGTGAATGATGTAGGAGCCAAAGATGCAGCCCAGCGCGACGATGTAACCAATGGCGACGTTCATGGTGGTCCGGTGAGGGTGTCAAGCAAAGAGAATCTCGATGTCATCATCTTCGTCCAGTGGACCAATTTCTAAACCGTGAACAAGGCCACAGGGGTGGCGTTTTTCAAAGGGCAGAAAAAAGCGGGCCCGGTTGGGGCCCGCTAAAAGCACGATCGTGCTAGGAGGAGACAAGCATGGACGTTTCACTTCAAAAACGCCCAATTGGTGTTTCGACCAGTTCGGGCAGGACTTGAGTGCTGATGGGGGTGTATCTGTGCGGTCTTCACGCTTTGGCGCGGGGCACCGGTCAGTGCATGTGCAGGGCGCCAGCCGCCTTGCCCTTGCCCGCACGGGCCGGTGGGTTGCACAGGCCGCAAACGAAGTGACGCGAGATCTCGTGCGGGTGTGTCACGTAGTGACCGCCGCACTTGGAGCAGGTGGTCAGGGTCAGCATGCCGTTGTCGACGAACTTGACCAGGCGCCAGGCGCGGGTGACGGACAGCAGGGCCTCCAGGCCTTGAGATTGCGTCTGCTCCAGGTAGAGCTGGTAGGCCTTGATGACGGTGTCGATCTCATCGATCTCCACCGCTTTGTTCAGGTACTCGTGGATGTTCAGGAACAAGGAGGCGTGGATATTGGGTTGCCAGGTCATGAACCAGTCGGTCGAGAAGGGCAGTTGGCCCTTGGACGGCGACTTGCCTGCCACTTCCTTGTACAGGCGCAGTAGGCGCTCATACGACAGATCTGTCTCGGATTCCAGCACCTGCAGTCGGGCCCCCAGGTTGATCAGGGTGACGGCTCGGTCGATTTGCTTGGCTTCGGTCAACAGGCTCTTGGATCGCATGGCACTTACTCCGGCAAGGGGTTGGCAACAGTCTCAGGCGGCTTCTTGGTGGCGACCGGCCATCAAGATGTTGGCGTGCAGGCGGGTCACGCTGTCGTTGGTGCCTTTGCCGTGGTTGGTCAGCAGGGTCCAGACCAGGTCGTCGTCGACACGCATGCGGCACAGCAAGGTGTTGCTGGAAGCGATCTTGAGGACCTGGGCGGGTGACAGCGAGGAGATCATGTTCGCGGCTTCTTCTGACATCCCCAGGCGGAACAGGGCTTGTTCGCGGTCCGCACGGATCAGGCTTTGGGCCAGCATCAGGTAGGACAGGTTGGTTTCACGGATTTCCATCAAGATTTGGTCGGCGTTCATGTTGGGCTCCAGTCAGTTAAAGGGGTCGGTTTGCTTGGTTATTTCGCGTACTGAATTCGTTTCAGCATGTAATGGATTCTGAGCAGGGTCCCCGGTTTACTGAATAGGCAGGGCCCTGTATCCGGTGTCGGGTGCACACTGCCTGTCGTGTAGGAAGAAACCTGACAACGCCAATCCATTGGCGTTTGAAACAGGCCAAAAACCGCCCAGAAAAAAGCCCAGCATTGCCGGGCTTGTCTCGTGAGGTGAAAAGGAGCGCACGCTCAGGTGCTCTCGGGCAGGATGGACTCCACCTCAATGTGCACCGCTTTGTGGGGGCCGCCAGGCAGGCTGTAGCGGGCCACGCGCTTGAGCACCATCAACAGTTGCCAGCCGAATGTGCCCGTGTTGTAAGGAATGCCGTATTTGACGCACACCGCACGCACCTTGGGGGCCATTTCAGAGTAACGGTTGGCCGGGATGTCCGGGTACAGGTGGTGCTCCACCTGGTGGCTGAGGTTGCCGCTCATGTAGTGCATGAGGCTGCTGCCATGGATGTTGCTGGAGCCCAGAATCTGGCGCAAATACCACTGGCCCTTTGATTCGTTCTGGATGGACTGCTTGCTGAAGGTGTAGATGTCTTGCGTGAAGTGGCCGCAAAAGATGATGGCCCAGGCCCACACATTGCGAATCACGTTGCCCACGAAGTTGCCCGCGATCACGGCCAGCGCGGCGTCCAGCGCATGGCCAAAAGGCATGGCCACGACGGCCGCCAGCAGGGGCCAGGCCACATAGTCCCGGCGCAATTGCTGAGCAAACTTGTGTCGCACGACCTTCCACTGAGGTTGCACGTCAGCCCACTTTTTTCGGCCGATCACGACCTTGTCCATTTGCATGTCATGGATGGCCACGAACCATTCAAAGTAGATCGCCAGCAATGCGGTCAGCAACAGCTGGAACGGATGCAGCCAGCTCCAGCGCAGGTCGTTGGACAGGCGCAGCATGCCGTAGCCAAAATCGCGGTCCATCCCGATGACGTTGGTGTACGTGTGGTGCACAAAGTTGTGGGCATGGCGCCATTCAGAGGCGGGGCAGGTGTTGTCCCAGTCAAAGGTGTCGCCATGAAAGCGCGGGTCGTTCATGAAGTTGAACTGCCCGTGCATCACGTTGTGGCCCAGCTCCATGTTGTCGATGATCTTGGAGATGCCCAGCAAGGCGGCCCCCAGGAGCCAGGTCGGCGGGAACCAGCCGAACATCAGCAGGGCACGCCCAAGCACTTCGGTGATGCGCACCATGCGCAGCACGCGCTTGATGTGGCGTGCGTCGCGCTCGCCCAAGGTGGGGCGGACCTCATCACGGATGGCATCGAGCTCGCGCTGAAATGCCGCCATCTCTTCGATCGTTTTGGGACCGATCTGTATGGTTGGTTGGTTCATTGGGAGGTGGTTGCTCAAGACCAATCAAGGTCAATTCAAGGATTCAAGATCAAGGTCGCTCATCGGTGCACTGACGCACAAGCGGATGGGCTGGCCTTCGCCGTCAATGCGCTGGCCGCTGGTCAGGTCCAGAACGCTGCCACTGCGCAGGCGGCAGGTGCATTCATGGCAAATGCCCTGGCGACACCCGTGCTTGAGGCTCAAGCCTGCGCTTTCGCCGGCCACCAGGAGGGTTTGATCCCCCGGCGCGGTGAAACAGTGCGTGTGATGTTGGCGTGCCAGCTGGACTTGGTGCAGTGCGTGGTCATCGCCACTGAGTTTGGGCGGGGCAAAGACTTCCAGGTGCAGTTGCGAGACCGCGCCGGCCTCGCTCCACAGTTGACGGGCGGCGTCCATCAGCGGGGCGGGGCCGCAGCAATAGGCGGGCACCTGCATCCAATGGGCGATGCTCTGGCTCAGCAGCGCCGTGTCCAGCGTGCGTTGGGCCGGTGCATTGGGGCTGGTCGGGGTGTTGGCGACGCTGTCGACGGGCACATAACGCAATTGAGGCCAGCGTTGTGCCAGATCTTCCAGGGCTTGCGCAAAGATGCGATCCTGCCGACTGCGGGCAAAGTAAATCAAAGTGGCTTGGGTGTGCGGCGCCGTGCGATAGAGGTGCTGCAGCATGGCCATGCAGGGTGTGATGCCGCTGCCACCCGCCATCAACAGCACTTCGGCGGGCAAGGTGCTGGGCAGCACGAAGTGGCCCGCGGCCTGGGCAATTTCAACAATGTCCCCGGGCTGGGTGTGCTCGTTCAGGTGCCGGGACACCAGCCCATCGGGTTGGCGCTGCACCGTGATGGCAAAGCGGTCGGTACGGCCATCCACGCTGCGGGGCGAATAGGCACGGCGGTGCTTCACCCCCTGAATGGTCACGCCAACCATGACGTACTGGCCCGGCTTGAGCCCGCCAAATGCGGCGCCAGCCTGCAAGATCAGCGTGCTGGCACCCGGTGTCTCTGACTGTTTGGACACGACGCGGGCGTGCAGGCGGTGCACGGTCAGTAGGGGGCTGATGAGGCTGAGCGTGTCATCAAACGCCAAGGGACTCACCCCCAGGTGCGTCAACCAGCCTGAGACGCGTGAAACGGCTTTGGGTGTCAGGGCAGTCGAGGGTGAATCAGCCATCAGAGAACTCCAGGAGGCAGCAACCATGTTCAGCGCGCCTCACGTGAGGACACGGGTTGTGCGCAATACAGTCAAATGTTTAACGCGTTGCAGTCATGCTACAGGGCGTGGTCGTTACTGGGCATCGGGACAAATCCTTGAAATCCGAGGGTTCCCCCGGGAATGGGGGGTGTCGTTCGCGACATTGTGGGTAACTATTGGGGTCAGACCCACATTAATGGAGTCCTGTATGGCACGGATGCCGAGGTTGGGGGTGGCCGATTGGCCCCACATGGTGATTCAGCGCGTGCACGAAGGGCAGACCTTGGTGCGTGATGACACCGATGCGGCCTTGTTGTTGAGCACCTTGCGCGATGCGGCGCGCGAAGCAGGGGTGTCCGTTCACGCCTATGCCGTGGCGGGCGACCACCTGCATTTGCTGGCCACGCCGTCGTCCCCCGAGGGGCTCAGTCGGATGATGCAATCGCTGGGGCGCCGCTATGTGGCCGCTTTCAATCGGCGTCATGGACGCCAGGGGGGGCTGTGGTCGGGCCGTTATCGGTCCACGGTGATCGAGCCGGCACGCTACTTGCTGGACTGTATGGTCTTCATCGAGACCCATGCATTGCGGGCGGGGTCGGTGCTGCGGGCGGTCGATGACCGCTGGTCCAGTGTTGGTCACCACCTGGGCTTGCGCACCGACCCCTTGGTTCAGGACCACGCCTTGTTTTGGTCGCTGGGCAACACACCGTTTGAGCGGGAGGCCGCTTGGCAGCGTCGCCTGGACCAGGGCTTGGGTCAGGCTGACGTGCAGCGTTTGGCGTCGGCGGCCAACACAGGCTGGGCGCTGGGGGACGATGAGTTTGTTCAGAAGGTGCAAGCGGCCGTGGGGCGACGGGTGCAACCCAAGCCGAGAGGGCGGCCACGGCGGGTAATTTAGATGTGTCCCTAATTATTTTGTTTTAACTGCTCGTGACATGAATAATTGGGATCTGACCCTATTTATTAACGCTTGAAAGTTGGCGGTGCGCGCAGTATCCTCACGCCTCCTTGCCTTTGTTTTAACTCCACCCCTCACTGGAGCGCGCCATGAACCAGGCGACTTCGGGAACTCAGTTCCCCACCGACACCGCAGCTACCAGCGCGGCCACGCAACAAGAAATCCAGCACGCCGCTGAATTTGGCCTGTACGCCAACGCCGAGCACGATGCGTGCGGCGTGGGCTTCGTCGCCCACATCAAGGGCCTGAAAGCGCACAGCATCGTCGCGCAGGGCCTCAAAATCCTGGAAAACATCGACCACCGTGGTGCGGTCGGTGCGGACGCCTTGATGGGCGACGGCGCCGGTCTGCTGATCCAGATCCCCGACGATTTCTACCGCCCCGAAATGGCCAAGCAGGGCGTGGACCTGCCGCCGCCTGGCGAATACGGCGTCGGTATGATCTTCCTGCCCAAAGAAAGCGCCTCGCGCCAGGCCTGCGAGCAGGAAATGGAGCGCGCCATCAAGGCCGAAGGTCAGGTGCTGCTGGGCTGGCGTGATGTGCCCGTGGACCGCGACATGCCCATGTCGCCCACCGTGCGCGAAAAAGAGCCGGTCATCCGCCAGATCTTCATTGGCCGTGGCCCGGACATCCTGGTGCCCGATGCCCTGGAGCGCAAGCTCTACGTCATCCGCAAGACGGCGTCCAGCAAGATCCAAAGCCTGAACCTGACCCATGGCAGCGAGTACTACGTGCCCAGCATGTCGTGCCGCACCATCATCTACAAGGGTCTGTTGTTGGCCGACCAGGTGGGCAAGTACTACCTGGACCTGAGCGACGAGCGCGTGACCTCGGCCCTGGCCCTGGTGCACCAGCGCTTCTCGACCAACACCTTCCCCGAGTGGCCTCTGGCTCACCCGTACCGCATGGTCGCCCACAACGGTGAGATCAACACCGTCAAAGGCAACTTCAACTGGATGCGTGCCCGTGAAGGCGTGATGAAGTCGCCCGTGCTGGGCGATGACCTGCGCAAGCTGTACCCCATCAGCCTGGACGGCCAGTCCGACACGGCCACGTTCGACAACGCGCTCGAACTGCTGACCATGTCCGGCTACCCGCTGGCGCAAGCCGCGATGATGATGATTCCCGAGGCTTGGGAGCAGCACACCACCATGGATGAGCGCCGCCGCGCTTTCTATGAGTACCACGCCGCCATGATGGAGCCGTGGGACGGCCCCGCCGCCATGGTGTTCACCGATGGCCGCCAGATCGGCGCCACGCTGGACCGCAACGGCCTGCGTCCCGCCCGTTTCATCATCACCGATGACGACCTGGTCGTGCTGGCCTCTGAAGCCGGTGTCTTGCCCATCCCTGAGAACAAGATCGTCAAGAAGTGGCGCTTGCAGCCCGGCAAGATGTTCCTGCTCGACTTCGAGCAAGGCCGCATCATCGACGACGAAGAGCTCAAGGCCCAGTACGCCTCGGCCAAGCCGTACCGCCAGTGGATCGAGAACGTTCGCATCAAGCTGGACAGCATTGACGCCACCGGCACGGTAGGGGCGTTCGCCGAACCGCTGCTGGACCGTCAGCAGGCCTTTGGCTTCACGCAAGAAGACATCAAGTTCCTGATGGCCCCCATGGCCACCAATGGCGAAGAAGCCACCGGCTCGATGGGCAATGACTCGCCCCTGGCCGTGCTCTCGTCCAAGAACAAGCCGCTGTACAACTACTTCAAGCAGCTGTTCGCGCAGGTGACCAACCCGCCCATCGACCCCATCCGCGAAGCCGTGGTGATGTCGCTGGTGTCCTTCGTGGGTCCCAAGCCCAACCTGTTGGACATCAATGCGGTGAACCCGCCGATGCGCCTGGAGCTGTCGCAGCCCGTGCTGGACTTTGACGACATGGCGCGCCTGCGTAATATCGAGAAGCACACGGGCGGCAAGTTCAAGCCCTACGAGATCGACATCACCTACCCCGCCGCCTGGGGCCACGAGGGTGTCGAGGCACGCCTGGCGTCCTTGTGTGCAGAGGCCGTCGAAGGCATCCAGACCGGCCACAACATCCTGATCATCACCGACCGCAAGATGGACCGCGCCAACATCGCGATCCCCGCCTTGCTGGCCTTGTCGGCCATCCATCACCACCTGGTTCGCAAGGGTCTGCGCACCTCGGCGGGCTTGGTGGTTGAAACCGGCACGGCGCGTGAAGTGCATCACTTTGCCGTGTTGGCTGGCTATGGCGCCGAAGCCGTTCACCCCTACCTGGCACTGGAAACCTTGACCGACATGGCCAAGGAATTGCCCGGCGAGTTGTCGGCCGACAAGGCCATCTACAACTACGTCAAGGCGATCGGCAAGGGCCTGTCCAAGATCATGTCCAAGATGGGTGTGAGCACCTACATGTCGTACTGCGGCGCTCAGCTGTTCGAGGCCATTGGTCTGAACAAGGAGCTGATCGACAAGTACTTCCGTGGTACCGCCACGCAGGTGGGTGGCATTGGCGTGTTTGACGTGGCCGAAGAAGGCATTCGCAACCACACCGCCGCCTTTGGCAACGACCCGGTGCTGGAGTCCATGCTGGAAACCGGCGGCGAGTACGCCTGGCGTGCCCGCGGTGAAGAGCACATGTGGACGCCCGATGCGATTGCCAAGCTGCAGCACGCCACGCGCTCGGGCAAGTTCGACACCTACAAGGAATATGCCCAGCTGATCAACGATCAGTCCAAGCGTCACGTGACCTTGCGTGGCTTGTTCGAGTTCAAGATCGATCCCACCAAGGCCATCCCGGTCGAAGAGGTCGAATCGGCCGCCGAGATCGTCAAGCGCTTTGCCACCGGTGCCATGTCGCTGGGCTCCATCTCGACCGAAGCGCACTCCACTCTGGCACTGGCCATGAACCGCATTGGCGGCAAGAGCAACACTGGCGAAGGTGGTGAAGACTCGCGTCGTTATCGCCAAGAGCTCAAGGGCATCCCGATCAAGCAAGGCACCAAGGTGTCGGACGTGATCGGTTCCAACGTGGTGGAAGTCGACTACGAGATGACCGAAGGCGACAGCCTGCGCTCGCGCATCAAGCAAGTGGCCTCGGGTCGCTTTGGTGTCACCACCGAGTACCTGGTGTCGGCCGATCAGATTCAGATCAAGATGGCCCAGGGTGCCAAGCCAGGTGAGGGCGGTCAATTGCCCGGCGGCAAGGTGTCCGAGTACATCGGAAAGCTGCGTCACTCCGTGCCAGGCGTGGGCCTGATTTCGCCCCCACCGCACCATGACATCTATTCGATCGAAGACCTGGCTCAACTGATCCATGATCTGAAGAACGTCAATCCCAAGGCCGACATCTCCGTCAAGCTGGTGTCCGAAGTGGGCGTGGGCACGGTGGCCACGGGCGTGGCCAAGGCCAAGGCCGACCACATCGTGATCGCCGGTCACGACGGCGGCACGGGTGCCTCGCCCTGGTCGTCCATCAAGCACTGCGGCACGCCGTGGGAGCTCGGCTTGGCCGAAACTCAGCAGACCCTGGTGCTGAACCGCCTGCGTGGTCGCGTTCGCGTCCAGGCCGACGGCCAGATGAAGACCGGCCGTGACGTGGTGATCGGTGGCCTGTTGGGCGCCGACGAGTTCGGCTTTGCGACCGCACCGCTGGTGGTCGAGGGCTGCATCATGATGCGCAAGTGCCACCTCAACACCTGCCCGGTGGGCGTGGCCACGCAAGACCCGACGCTGCGCAAGAAGTTCTCCGGCAAGCCCGAGCACGTCGTGAACTACTTCTTCTTCGTCGCTGAAGAAGCGCGTCAGATCATGGCCCAACTGGGCATCCGCAAGTTCGACGACCTGATCGGCCGCGCTGACCTGCTCGACACCAAAAAGGGTGTGGAGCACTGGAAGGCCAAGGGCCTGGATTTCTCGCGTGTCTTTGCACTGCCCCCCGTGCCTGCCGACGTTCCACGTCTGCACGTCAGCACGCAAGACCACGGCCTGGACAAGGCCCTGGACCTGCGCCTGATCGAGAAGTCTCGCGCCGCCATCGAGCGTGGCGAGAAGGTCCAGTTCATGGAAACGGCCCGCAACGTCAACCGCACCGTGGGCGCCATGCTCTCGGGCGAGCTGATCAAGCACCATCCCGATGGCCTGCCAGACCAGACCATCTTCATCCAGATGGAAGGCACGGGCGGCCAGTCGTTCGGCGCCTTCTTGGCCAAGGGCATTACCCTGTACCTGATCGGTGAAGCCAACGACTACACCGGCAAGGGCTTGAGCGGTGGTCGTGTGGTGGTGCGTCCCAGCATCGACTTCCGTGGCAACGCGGTGGACAACATCATCGTGGGCAACACGGTGCTGTACGGTGCCACCGAGGGCGAGGCCTTCTTCCGCGGCGTGGGCGGCGAGCGCTTTGGCGTGCGTCTGTCGGGCGCCACGGCGGTGGTCGAGGGCACGGGCGACCATGGTTGCGAGTACATGACCGGCGGCACCGTGGTGGTGCTGGGCAAGACGGGTCGCAACTTCGCCGCCGGTATGTCGGGTGGTGTGGCGTATGTCTATGACGAAGATGGTCAGTTTGCCAAGCGCGCCAACCTGGCCCAGGTCTCCCTGGAGAAGGTGTTGCCTGTCGCTGAGCAAGCGGACGCTGGCATTCCTCAGCACAAGGGCCAGGCCGATGAGGCCTTGCTCAAGAAGCTGATTGAAGACCACCACCGTTGGACGGGCTCCTTGCGGGCTCGCGAGATTCTCGACACCTGGGCGACAGCACTGCCCAAGTTTGTCAAGGTCTTCCCGAATGAATACCGCCGTGCCCTGACTGAAATGGGTGCCAAGCAAGAAGCAACGTCCCTCATCACCAAAGCCAAGGGTGATGAAGGCAAGACGAAGTCTGGCAAGGCCAAGGCCTGAGCCGGACCACTAGGAGTTCACTGAAATGGGAAAAGTCACAGGCTTTATGGAGTTCGAGCGTTTGGAAGAGGGCTATGAAGCCGTCGAAAAACGCCTCAAGAACTACAAAGAATTCGTCATCGGTCTCAAGCCCGAAGGGGCCAAGATCCAGGCTGCGCGTTGCATGGACTGCGGCACGCCGTTTTGCAACAACGGCTGCCCGGTCAACAACATCATCCCGGACTTCAACGACCTGGTGTATCGGGGTGACTGGAAGAACGCGATCACGGTGCTGCACAGCACCAACAACTTCCCGGAGTTCACGGGCCGTATCTGCCCGGCACCCTGTGAAGCCGCGTGCGTGCTGAACGTCAACGATGACGCGGTGGGCATCAAGTCCATCGAGCACGCCATCATTGACCGTGCCTGGGCTGAAGGCTGGGTGGTGCCCCAGCCATCCGTGGTCAAAACGGGCAAGAAGGTCGCGGTC
>JAZJZP010000142.1:7344-9031 GCA_040389805.1 Pseudomonadota bacterium | reverse complement strand
CCTATGGTTTGGATGCGGCCGAGTCGACGCACTCCTTGCCGATGACCGAGTTAAGCCATCCCGCTCCGACACTGAATGCCACCGTGGTGACCATTGCCAGTGGTGAGATGAAGGTCTATTTGCGTGCCGCCGGGATGAGCAAAAAACATGCGCTGGAGGCCATTTCATTGGCCAGTCTGTCGCTACCTCAGGGGCAACCACGCACCATTGCTGAGGTCGTGCTCAATGGGCAGACCATTTATACACAGGGTGCTGAAGCAGCGCCGCCGTTTATTTTGACTTGCTGATCGAACAAGGGATACCACATGGCCACCAGTGCAATTGACAGCGCAAGCTTGGCGAGCTCGACCAAGGCCGCAGGCTTGTCGATGGACGACTTGCTGAAGATTTTGATGACCGAGCTGACCTACCAAGATCCGCTCAAGCCGGTTGAGAACAAAGACTTTCTCACGCAGATGGCGCAGTTCTCATCGTTGGATACCACCCGCCAGCTCAATGACAACATTGAAAAAATGTTGTCATTGCAATCGTTGAACCAGACGGTTGGTCTGTTGGGCAAGACGGTTGATGCCACCAAAGACGGCGCGGTCGTGTCTGGCCAAGTCACTGCCTTGCAGTTGGTGGCAGGCGAGCCGCAAATCACCATCAAAACTTCGGGCGGCGAGGTCATCACAGGTCTGGCCATGGCTCAAGTTCAAACCATCCGGTAGGGCTCATCATGATTGATTCCATCTATGTAGCTGCTTCTGGGCTGAGCGGGCACCAAAAGGGGCTCAAGGTCATCAGCAACAACGTTGCCAATATGAATACGCCCGGCTACAAGGGCTCGCAGGCGCAGTTTGCCGACGTGTACTTATCCCATGGCGGCGACGCGGCCACAGGCGAATCCAGCACGCCGGGCGGTGGCCTCGATACCCTGCCGCCCACGGTCAATTTCCGCACCGGCGACATCCGTGAAACGGGTCGAGACCTGGACATGGCTCTCGACGGTCCTGGTTTCTTTGTCGTCAAGAACGACCAAGGACAATCTCTGTACACCAAGAGCGGCCGGTTTGAGTTCAACAGCAATGGCCGTTTGGTCACCATGGATGACGGCATGGATGTCATGGGGCTGAGCGGTGGCAATGCGCTCAGCACCATTGACATGAGTGCGCTCAAAAACAGCGCGCCTGTGGCCACGGCCCAGGTCACCCTTACCGGAAATTTGTCGTCGACGGCCGCAGTTGGAGGCACCCCAGGCACCGCCACGATTGATGCTGTGACGGTGTATGACAAGCTGGGCGGCAGTCACATTTTGAAATTGCTCTTCACAACCACAGCCGTGTCGGGTGAATGGGTGTTACTGGCGACTGAGGGTACAACGACGGTCGGTACCGGTACTGTGCGAACCTTGGGTAGTGTTCCTGATCCAACCGCAGATCGAGTCACCGTCAGCATCAAGGCCGCTGACAACACGACCAGTACCGTTGACGTGATTCTGGGCGACCAAGTTACTGGCAATTCAAGTGGCACGACTTCGAGTATTGCCGTTCAGAAGGTCGACGGCAACACGGCCGGCACTGTCACCAAAACCGTGTTCGATGCCACTGGCACCTTGGTTGTGACCTATTCCAACACGCTCACCGTCAAAGGGCCGCGTTTGGCGGTGGCCGAAATGCTCGAGCAGGTGGCTGGCCCGGACCTCATC
>JAZJZP010000142.1:1880-7334 GCA_040389805.1 Pseudomonadota bacterium | reverse complement strand
TGGCGGTGGCCGAATTCGCATCACCCGAGGTCTTGAGTGCCGTCAAGGGTGCCCTGTTCGAGTACACAGGCAGTGATCATGTTCGTTTGGTGGCCGTGGGCAATACCACCAAACTCAAAGGTGGGTCGCTGGAGCTGTCCAACGTTGACTTGACGGACCAGTTCAGCAACATGATCTTGATCCAGCGCGGCTTTCAGGCCTCATCGCAGGTGCTGAGCACCGCCAGCGAAATGATCCAGGCCCTGTATGACATGAAGAGTCGTCGATGAGTAACGAGATGGTTCGTGATCTGTTTTTGTTGCGCGATGCTGAACTCGATGCGGTTCGTTTGGCATTGACCGCGCCATGGCAATCCTGGGCGCAGGCATGGGGCGTGACGAATGCTATCGATGCAAGGTTGACAGCCCGTGCAGCCAGTGATTTGCAAGACGAGCTTGTCGCCTTGAAGTGGCAGCCCGTCTCGCCAGCCGCTGGAGCGGTATTGGAGTGGGTGCATGTTCCTGCGTCCATGCGCGCTGCGCTGGCAGCTCAACTGTTGGGGCGCTCCTCCAAGGCTGCACTGCCTGCAGAAGACTTCGCACTGCTGGCCGCAGATGCCGCCTTGGCGGATCTCTTCAAGCGTTTGAGTGCTGCATTGCCATCGGCGGCGGCGGCATCATCAGCAGCAGGCTACACAGACGCCGAGGGCGCTCGCGCCCAAGCCTGCTCGCCTTTGTCTGGTGCCGTGCTGCTCGCTGAGCCGATCTTTGGCATGCAGTGCTTGTTGGCCCGGCAGGCTTATCAGTCACTCGTGCCAACGTCGGGTTTGGCTGCACCATCTAAAGCGCCTGTTGGGTTGATCAGCACTTTGGCGAAACAACGTGTTCCCATCACGTTGGGTTTGGGTGAGGTAGACATCCCCGTGTCTGATTTATTGGGGCTGCAAGTGGGTGACGTGATTCAGTTCCCGACCCGCTTGAGCGATGAACTGCCGCTGGCGGTGGCCGCTGAGGTGGTGCCTAAGCCTGCCCTGCGTTGCCAGCTCGGCCAGCGTGATGGCCATTTGGCCGTCAAATTGGTGGCCAAAACCAAAGCCGCAGCCTGAATTGCGAATGACTTGAATTGAGAAGCGACATGACCGTTGAAACCAAAGAAATCTCCCTGCCTACCTTGAGCGCTACGCCAGCCACGGCCGGCAAACCATTGTTCAGTGGTGCCGAAGCGCTGCCATTCTTGGGTGGTCTCAAAGTGCGGCTCACTGCCCAGTTGGGCGGGGTCGACATCACGGTGGCTGAGCTGACCGCCTTGCAAGCAGGCTCGACCTTGGCGCTCGACCGCCTGTTGGATCAGCCGATTGATCTCATCGCCGAGGGCCACGTGGTGGCACAAGGCACCTTGGTGGCTGTGGGCGAGCACTTTGGCTTGCGCATCACCGCTGCGCCAAAAGCGGCCTGATCAAGGCACCGAGGTGGACCACCATCTGCTGCGCCTGCTCTGGGCCTTGCCCCTGGTCTTGGCCATTGGGTGGGGTGCCATGGTGCTGCTCAAAAGGCTGGGCATTGGCGTGGGCCCCTTGCGCCGTGAAGCGCCTACACCCCAGGTGGTTTCAACAACTACGTTGTCTGAGCACACCAAAGCCTTGGTGGTCGAATTCGGGCAACAACGATGGGTGGTGTTTGAAAGCACTGCCCACATCTCCGTGCAAGCAGAAGTCGGTCCCCTCCAATGAAGTTGATTGATTTAAAGAGCCGCCGCCTTTGGGCCTTGGCCCTCCTGTGCCTGGGTTTGTTCGGTTTGACGGTGGCTTCAGCCGGCGCGGCTGAGCTGGTCGATGCCCTGCCTCCCATCAAGAGCGGCGAGCTGCTGGGCGGTGCGGGCAATAGCCAGCTCACGCCCTACCTGCGCACCTTGATCGGCTTGTCCATGCTCAGCCTGCTGCCAGCGGCGCTGATGGCGATGACCTCGTTCACGCGCATCATCATCACGCTGTCCTTCATCCGGCACGCACTGGGCTTGCCTGAAACTCCGCCCAATGCGGTGTTGATCACGCTGGCCTTGTTTCTGACCTTCTTCACCATGGGGCCCACGCTGGATCAGGTCCAGACGCAAGCATTCACGCCCTTCATGGATGGCAAGCTGGACCTCAAGCAAGCCTCCAAGGCGGGTACGCAGCCCTTCAAAGATTTCATGTCCAAGCATGTGCGCGAGTCTGATCTTGACTTGGTCGCCAGCTTGGCCCGCAAACCCTTGCCGGAAAAGGCCGAGGCCACCGACCTGTACTTGTTGGTGCCTGCCTTCATGCTGTCTGAGCTGAGGGTCGCGTTTTCAGTGGGCTTTGTGATCTTTTTGCCCTTCTTACTGGTCGACTTAATCGTCTCAGCGGTGCTCATGTCCTTGGGGATGATGATGATGCCGCCCGCCACGGTATCCCTGCCGTTGAAGCTGCTGCTGTTTGTGCTGATAGATGGTTGGGCCCTCATCATCCGCGCCATTGCGGGCTCATACCAATAAACAGTGATCTCGACAGCGTCGCACCCCGAGCAGGACGCCGCAGTCATGGCGTACATGCCCTTGGTCAAGATGATCGCGGGCACGCTGTTTGGCATTCGATCATTCGATGGTGTGCCATACGAAGAGTATGTGCAATTTGGTGCCGAGGGCCTGATTCAAGCCATGCAGCGCTACGACGCCTCTTTGGGCGTCAAGTTTGAAAGCTATGCGTCGCGCCGCATCAAGGGGGCCATCATCTCGGGCCTTGAAAAATCCACCGAGGTCAATCAACAAGTGTCGACACTCCGGCGCATGGCACAAGAGCGCATCGACTCATTGGCGGCGTTGAAGCCTGGCCAAAAAACACCAAACCCACAAGAATCGTTTGACCGCCTGATCAATGTGTCGTTGGGCTTGGCTGTGGCCTATATGCTGGACGACTCGGCCTTGTTCTGCGACAGCACACCCACCCACTGGGATGACGGTGCCAGCAATCTGGCCTTCAAACAACTGCAAACCAAATTGCTGGCCGCAGTGGAGCACCTCAGCCAGAGTGAACAAGATGTGCTTGATCAGCACTATTTTCAGCACGACTCGTTTGAACTCATTGCCGACCAACTGGGCATGACCCGAGGGCGCGTGTCGCAACTGCACCGCAGCGCCCTGACTAAATTGCGCACCAATCTGGCCATTGGCCACCTTGGTGAATTGATTGGATAATCGGCCTCGTGCCGCTCACAGACCCTGCCAAGACCCCATGCAAGACTCTAGCAACACCGCTTCCAGCCGCCTTGATCGCCTTTGGTCCTACCACCAAGCGGACCCCAGCAACACCGCCTTGCTGCGAGACATTGCCCGCGAGGGCATGACCACGGGTGTGCTCGACCAGGCACTCAAGGCACTGGATGTACTGCGCAGCGGTGGGCACGCCGAGGCCAACGATGAAGCAGCCGCCATCCATGTGCTCACCAAGCTGCGCAAGGTGGACGACGCCTGTGAACGAGCCCAAGCGGCCCGCGAAGCATGGCCAGACGACGAGGCCGTGCGCCTGGAGGGCAGCCGTGCTTTGTGCAACGCCCGTCGCTTTAACGACGCACTGGACTGGATCAACAGCGCACCATTTAGCGAGCCAGCCTTGGCGCAGATGGCCGGCGAGCTGGCCATGCAAGCACTGTGGCATACCGAGCGCCTGGAAGAAGGTGCGCTGTTGGGCGCGACCCTGGCCAGCCAGTGGCCTGAAAGCCCACGAATTTTGGCCACCTACAGTGCCCTGTTATACGACTTGGAACGTGCCGAAGAGGCCTTCGCGGCGGCCCGCCAAGCCTACGCCCTGTCGCCAGCCCATGCCTACGATGCCTTGCACGTGCTGGCCAGCGAGCAAATGCTCAAAGGCGACGTGAAGGGTGCCATGAGTTTGCTCGACCAAGCCCAAACCGTTCGTACCGACGACGGGCGGGTTTGGTTGCTCAAGGGCTCGGCCAAAATGGTGTCGGGCGACATGCCCGGTGCGGTGGACGACCTGCAAAAAGCTTTGTCGATCTACCCCGACCACCCCGGTAGTCACCTCACCCTGGCATGGCTTTACATCAGCCAGAAGCAACTGGACGAGGCCGAGGCCACGATCCACAACGCCATTGCTGCCAGCCCTGCCTTTGCCGAGTCCCACGGCACCTTGGCGGTGGTCTATGCCATGAAGGGCCAAAAAGAACAGGCACAGCAGAGCATTCGACGCGCCACCTTGCTCGACAAAACAGGCTTTGCTGCCCGTTACGCACAGACCTTGCTAGACGGCAACGCGCCCCAGAAGGTTGAAGCCATGTTCAAGGAAGTGATGACCCGGGTGGGCGTGAAGTAAGGCCCGTAGAGAGGCTGTCCAACACCGCGCTCACATCGGGCTGCAACTGTGGGGCGGCCTCAAGATCATTCAGGATCTGATCCACCATGCCCTGAAACTTGGGCGCATTGATCAAGGCGTGACCAAACTCATGCAGCAGGGCGGCCTCGACCACCAGCCGCAGCATGCGTGAGCGAAACTCGGGCGCGTCGGGGTCCAGTTCTTCAGCGCGGGCGGCAATCACATCTGCCAGCGCCAACGGCACTTGTTGCCCGCCCGTGCGTGCTCGCTTTGCCTTTTGATTGTTGTCTGAGCGTTGGCGCGACTGCACACGCTCAGACACCGCAAGGCGGATCAGCGATGCGATGGCGCCTGTAGCAGCCGGGCCGTCAACGGGGTTGGGCATGGGGTGCTGCCTCTCAGTTGGTGGCGCCGCCTCGGTTGTAGGACGACATCAAGAAGCTGGCTTCGGCCGTGGGCTCAGCCACTGGCGTGGCGTCTTGGTCGCCATCGGTGGTCGGCAGGGCGTTGAGCAGCTTTTGTATGTCGCCGTTGAGTGCTGGATTGGGCGCCGCACTGTGTGTGTTGAGGTCCATGCCACGCAACAAACTGGTGCGGCACTCAGCAAACTCGTCATGAATCAGGTGGCGCAGCCCAGTGGCCAAATGGTGGAAGCACGAATCGGCGCTTAGATTTTCAAGCGGGGCCAGCACTTGCAGCGACTGCTCAACCTGCGCGCAGGTCAGGTGCAACAGACCCAATTGAAAACGGGCCGTATACAGGCTTGAGTCCATGTCAATGGCCTGCCCCATGTACTCTTGCGCCCGGTCCATCAGGCCGATTTGTGCGTATTCAGCACCCAACATATAGAGCACCTTGGCGTAGTCGCTGGACGTGGCCATGGACCCCGCAGGCAGGTCAATGGCCGCCTTGAGGTAAGTGATGGCAGCGCCGTGGTCGTCGCGTTGAGCGGCTTCAAGGCCCAGGTGCAAAAGCTCGGGGCCATCTAGTTTGGTGAGGTCGGTCATGGTGGTCAGGGATTTGTTACGGTCTGGGGTGGATTGTCGCTTACGAGGGCATGCTTGGGTGACCTGCCCCCTCATAGTCGCAACGCTGGGCGCGCAACACGCGCAACTGGGATCAGGCCGCGG
>JAZJZP010000142.1:0-1870 GCA_040389805.1 Pseudomonadota bacterium | reverse complement strand
ATCCGGCGAACGGCTCGAGCACGACGCCGCCAGCGGGCGTCACGAGCCGCACGAGCCAGCGCATGAGATCCAGCGGCTTCACCGTCGGATGCACGATCTCGCCATCCCGGGGCCGCTCAGCCGTCGGCGCGGTGCGGACAGCGGTGCAGCAGACCGAAGGCAGTCAGGGTTTATCCATCAAGGTTGCATGAATCAGGCGACAACTACCTTGACATTCACCGCATCTCGCAACGCGCAGCCGACATGATCGACACGCTGGCCTTGTCCAATGGCATGCGCCTTGCCGATGCCTTGATCGGTGCCACCGCCATTGAGCATGGCCTGACATTGCTGTCGGCCAATGCCAAGCATTTCAGCGCTGTCAAGGGCTTGAGGCTCAATGCCTTCTTGCCTTGGCAGGCTTTGAGATCACGATCTTCGCCAGTTAACCACCCAATTTGACAATACGAACACCGAGGCTTTTAAGCCTTGCAGTAGCCCCTGCCGCCAACGCCTCGTCATCCATCAGTAAATCAAAAACTCTTCCATCTCGATTTCTGAATCGCCCCGGGTTTTGAGGAGGCTCCAACCTTTGAGAAGATGGAGCCATGAAGAAGTTAAACAAGTTCTCACCTGAAGTCCGTGAGCGCGCTGTGCGCATGGTGCAAGAGCACAGAGGGGAATACCCATCGCTGTGGGCCGCAGTCGAATCGATCGCGCCCAAAATTGGCTGTGTGCCACAAACGCTGCTGGGATGGGTCCAACAGCATGAGATCAACACCGGAGCCCGCGACGGCGTGACAACGGCCGAGGCGCAGCGCGTCAAAGAGCTAGAGCGCGAGGTCAAGGAGTTGCGCCGGGCCAACGAGATTTTGAAATTGGCCAGCGCTTTTTTTGCCCAGGCGGAGCTCGACCGCCGACTCAAGCCTTGATCATGGGCCTGCCCTGGAAACGCCTGGGTGCCGATGGCGCTATTCGGGTGGTGTGATCCCATGCGCCATGGGCGGCTGGATGGTGCTGCCAAACATCACACCATGTGTGGCGCAATCCCTCAAGTCTGCGATGGCCAACAGGCCCGATGGCAACGATGATGACGGCCATGGTCATCGATCCCCATCAACTACAGCACATGGACGCGCAGCAACTGCGCGCCCTGGCCGAGGGCTTGATGGCCAAGCTGATGGACAAGGATCAGGAGATCCACTTCAAGCAAACCAAGATCGACCTGCTCACACACGAGATTGCCCGCTACAAGCGCGTGCAGTTCGCAGCCAAGAGCGAGAAGCTGCACGCCGATCAGCACAGCCTGCTCGACGAGTCACTGGACGCCGACCTGGCCGCATTGGAGGCCGAACTCCAGGCGCTGAGCCCAGCACCAGCAGAGCCAACCGACACCGCCGACACACCCAAGGCCAAGCCTCGTCGCACGGCGCTGCCTGCGCACCTGCCGCGCATGGAGATTCAGCACGAGCCAGAGAGCACCGCCTGTGGCTGCGGCTGCCAGATGAAGCGCATCGGCGAGGACGTCAGCGAGAAGCTGGACTACACGCCCGGCACCTTCACAGTGGAGCGCCATGTGCGCGGCAAGTGGGCTTGTGTGGCCTGCCAGAAGCTGGTTCAGGCCCCCGTGCCCGCGCAGATCATCGACAAGGGCATCCCCACCTCGAACCTGCTGGCCAACGTGCTGGTGGCCAAGTATGGCGATCACCTGCCTTTGTACCGCCTCGAAGAGATCTACGCCCGAGAGGGTGTGCCGCTGCCGCGCTCGACGCTGGCGCAGTGGGTAGGCCAATGCGGCGTGCAACTCAAGCCTTTGGTCGATGCGCTCACGGCCGAGATGCTGGCCCACACAGTGCTGCACGCCGACGAGACGCCGGTAGAGATGCTCAAG
>JAZJZP010000141.1:375-2984 GCA_040389805.1 Pseudomonadota bacterium | reverse complement strand
ACGTCGGTGGTGCTGCTGCCCTTGATGCCTACCGCTCAGCCCAGTCTGGCTGGTATCTGCAAGGCATTTACCAATTCATGCCCGCTTGGCGCGTCGGGTTGCGCCACGACCAACTCGACAGCGGTACGGTGGACTACGCCAACAACAACACCGCGCTGGCCCGCCCCGATGTCAACCCGCACCGCACCAGCGTGATGCTGGACTGGAACCCCAGCGAGTTCAGCCGGTGGCGCCTGCAACTGTCCAGCGACCACGCCCGGCAAGACGCCTCTGACACGCAATTCTTCCTGCAATACCAGATGAGCCTGGGCGCGCACGGCGCACACGGCTATTGATCCTGGACACACCTGAGGACACCCCATGAAACGCTTCCCATTGATCCTGAGCTTGTCACTGCTCGCCAGCCTGACGCCAGCCCACGCCGCCATCAAAGTCTTCGCCTGTGAGCCCGAATGGGCGGCCCTGACCAAAGAGCTGGCCGGCGACCAAGCCACGATTTACACCGCCACCAATGCGCTGCAAGACCCGCATCAAATCCAGGCCAAACCCAGCCTGATGGCTGCCGCGCGCAATGCGGATCTGCTCGTGTGCACCGGAGCCGAATTAGAAGTAGGCTGGCTGCCGGTGATCTTGCGTCAATCGGGCAACCCAGCGATCCAAGCGGGCAAGCCCGGCAACTTTGAAGCCGCCGCCTACGTGCGCAAGCTGGAAATCCCCACCCACCTCGACCGCGCCGATGGTGATGTGCACGCCTCGGGCAACCCCCACATCCAGACCGACCCACGCAACATCGGCGCCGTGGCCCAAGCCCTGGCCAAACGCCTTGGCGAGGTCGACTCGGCACACGCCAGCACCTACCAGGCCCGCCTGAGCGACTTCAACGCCCGCTGGGATCAGGCCCTGCAACGCTGGGCCAAGGCCGCGGCGCCCCTGAAGGGGCTCCCCATCGTCGTCCAGCACAAAGGCTTTCCGTACCTGGAGCAGTGGCTGGGGCTGAACCAGGTGGCCTCCCTGGAGCCCAAACCCGGCGTCGAACCCAGCAGCGCGCACTTGTCAGACGTCTTGGCGCAACTGCAACAGCACCCCGCGAAAGCGGTGATCCGCGCCGCCTACAACGAGAGCCGAGGCACCCAGTGGCTGGCCGAGCGTGCGCACATTCCGGTGGTGGTATTGCCCTTCACCGTGGGCGGCAGCGACAAGGCCAAGGATCTGTTTGGCTTGTTTGACGACACCGTCGAACAACTGTTGAAAGCCGCCAAATGATTCCAATGTTGAACCTGCACGCCGTGGACTGGAGCATCGTCGGCCCGGCCTTGATCGCGGGCCTGCTGGTACTGGCCACCCACGTCCCCCTGGGACTACAAGTGCTGTCGCGGGGCATTGTCTTCATTGACCTGGCCATTGCCCAGATTGCCGGCCTGGGGGTGATCGCCGCAGACGCCCTGGGCTGGGAACCTCAGGGCTGGGGTGTGCAAGGCGCCGCAGCGGCGGCAGCCCTGGCAGGCGCCGCATTGCTGACCTGGCTGGAGCACCGCTGGCCCGACATCCAGGAAGCCCTGATCGGCACCTTGTTTGTCCTGGCGTCCTGCACCGGCATCCTCCTGCTGTCAGGCAACCCCCATGGTGGCGAACACCTCAAAGACTTGCTGGTTGGTCAGATCCTGTGGGTCAGCCATGCGCAACTGGAAATCATGGCCGCCTTGTCTGCCGGGGTACTGGCGCTCTGGTTCGGGGCGCCCCATTTGCTGGGGCGCGCGGGGTTCTACGTCTTGTTTGCGCTGGCCGTGACCGCCTCGGTGCAACTGGTAGGGGTATACCTAGTGTTCAGCAGCCTGATCATGCCGGCGCTGGCCGTGCGCCACGCCAAGCGGCGCTGGCAAGGGCCGTTGGCCTATGGCGTCGGGGCGCTGTCTTATGGCGCAGGCCTGGCGCTATCGGCCATGTTGGACCTGCCCTCCGGGGCGGTCGTGGTGATGACCATGGCCGCCGTGGGCATCGTGACAAGCACCCTCCTACCACGACCACCCAGCCCCTGAGACCCCCTCATTCAGACCCCGGGGAAAGCCCCCGCAAGGGTGACGCAGGCCAAGCCAACCAGCGTCACCCTCAGGTGCTACACTTTTTGGCTTTGATTTCCTCAACTACGCTCCCCCATGCTGCCTAAGCTTCTTACTTCGATTTTCGGTAGCCGCAACGAACGGCTGCTCAAGCAATACCGGCGCGTAGTCGAAAAAATCAACGCCCTGGAGCCGACCTTTGAGCCCTTGAGCGACGAGCAACTGCGCGCCAAGACCGAAGAGTTCAAGCAGCGCGCTGCCAAGGGCGAGTCGCTGGACGACCTGCTGCCCGAAGCTTTTGCTGTGGTGCGCGAAGGCTCCAAGCGCGTCTTCAAGATGCGTCACTTTGACGTGCAGATGCTCGGCGGCATGGTTCTGCACAACGGCAAGATCGCCGAAATGCGCACCGGCGAAGGCAAAACGCTGACCGCCACGCTACCGATCTACCTCAATGCCTTGACGGGCAAGGGCGCGCACCTGGTCACCGTGAACGACTACCTGGCACGCCGCGATGCCGAGTGGATGCGGCCTTTATACGAGAGCCTGGGTATC
>JAZJZP010000141.1:0-365 GCA_040389805.1 Pseudomonadota bacterium | reverse complement strand
GTGGATGGGCAAGCTCTACAACTTCCTTGGGCTGAGCGTGGGCATCAACCTGCCCCAGATGTCTCGCGAAGACAAGCAGCGCGCGTACCAAGCCGACATCACCTACGGCACCAACAACGAGTACGGCTTCGACTACCTGCGCGACAACATGATCTACGAGTTAGACGATCGTGTGCAGCGGGGCATGAACTACGCCATCGTGGACGAGGTCGACTCCATCCTGATCGACGAAGCCCGCACGCCGCTGATCATCAGCGGCCAGGCCGAAGACCACACCGCGATGTACATCAGCATCAACGCCGTGGCACCTCTGCTGAAGAAGCAAATCGGCGAGGCAGACCCCAAAACCGGCGAAGGCGTGATCG
>JAZJZP010000140.1:0-2688 GCA_040389805.1 Pseudomonadota bacterium | reverse complement strand
CGAGCGGCTTCGATCAGCGTGGTCTCCAGCTTGCGGGTGGTGTTGGCGATAATCAGCACCTGCTGGAACAGGGTGCCGATGACGATGATCGCGATCTTGGGACCGTTGTAGATGCCCAGGATGGCCACCGCCAGGGCACCGAATGCCGGCGCCGGCAGGTAGCGGAAGAATTCGATGAAGGGCTCGTTCAGGCGGCCCAGGGTCGCGTAGGTGCCGGACAGGATGCCGAGTGGCACGCCGATGAGCGACGAGAGCAGGAAGCCCCAGAAGATGATCTGGATGCTGTGCCACAGGCTGGCGGGCATCGAAGGAACATCCGTGTTGCTCGGCGGATTCACGAAACCGTTGTAGAAGGCCTTCGCCACGTCGTCGGGCGCCGGCAGGTAAATCGGGTTGGACGGCCGACCCTGAGGCGGGGCGAGGTGCGCCTGCTGCATGTTGGCAACCTCTTCCTGGAACATGGCCTTGTCCACCAGCATGTCGACCTGGAAGTAATCCACGCCGCCCGGATCGGTGACGAGCACCTTGGGATGCCAGATGAACGGGGTATAACTGATGAGGCACCAGGCCAGCAACGGCAGCAGAAACGAGCCGGTTCCGAGCAGCGCACGCCTGCGGGCATCCACATCCGCGCTGCCTCCGAACCATTTGGCAATCATGTTCATCTCCGCTCCGTCGTCAGGCTGGGTGGGTCAAAGGATCACTTGGCGTGGGTGAAGGACGGATCGATGTAGCTGTCGATGTCCTGGTGCGTCTTGTAGACCCCGTTGGCGACGTTGAAGTCGTCGGCCACCTTGGACGACCCATAGAGCGAGCCGAAGCCGGCCGCCTTGACGTAGACCTTCCTGCCGTCGGCCAGGCTCAGCAGATGGGTGCCCTTGAGCAGGGGCAGGTAGACTTGCGGCGTGACGCCGACCCGGGCGGCCATGATCTTGACGGCATCGGGCTGGGTCTTGGGATCGTTGATGTATTTCACGACGCGGTCCCACACCTTGACCACCTTGAGCCACTCGGCCTTGTGCTGCTTGGCGCTGGCCGGATTGACCGCGAGCACGTCGTAGATCAGGCCGGGTTCGTTGGCCGAGGTGTAGACCGGACGCGAGCCGGGCACGGCCTTCATGGCCTGGCCGGCGATCGGCTGCCAGGCGCCGATCGCGGCAACGTCGCCGGAGGCAAGGACCTGTGGCATCTCGTTGGTCTTGGCGTTGACCAGGGTGACGTCCGATTCCTTCATGCCGGCCTTCTTCAGACCATTGAGCAGCAGCAGGTGCTCGACCAGCCCCTCTTCGACGGCGACCTTCTTGCCCTTGAGTTCCTTCAGCGACTTGATGCCGGGCTTGGCGACGATCATGTCGTTGCCGTTGGAATAGTCGGTCAGCATGATCATGACGCTCTTGCCGCCGGCCGCGCCGGTGACCAGGGCATCGCCGTTGGTCATGGTCACCGCGTCGATCTTGCCGGCCGAAAAGGCGTCCATGGAGGCGGAATAATCGAACCATTCGAAGTCGACCGCGACCCCGGCTTCCTTGAACCAGCCCTTGTCGATCGCGACCTGCCAGGCGACCCAGCCCGGCCAGTCGCTGTAACCGATCTTGAGGGGCTGGGCGGCATGGGCCGAAATCGACATGGCCACCGCGGCAGGAATTACCAGACGGGTGAACAACGTCTTCAGGGTACTTCTGATGTGCTTCACATTCATGGTGGACTCCTTGATATGAGGTATTACTGAAATGAATATTCGTAATATTCACTTACCTAATAGCAACCCCCATGCCACGGCTTGCAATTCAATCTATCCATATGAATACAAAGCATTAATCAACAGACCACGCCTATTTTTACAGCATGAAACGGGCATTCTTTTAGTGCGACATGCATGGGCACATGCACCGTTTTGGCGTTAATGAAAGGAAAGGGGACGGGTATGGGAGCCCATCAAGAGCGGTCGTCCCAATCTGAACGAGAGCAGGCACTGCAACCAAGCGGAAGGCATGGATTGAGCGGTGCCGTGAATGTGGGGATTGATCGCCAATAAAAAGGGCGCCCCGCAAGGCGCCCCAAACTTCCATCGAGAAAGGAAGGCTTACATGCTGTAGGCACGCTCGCCATGCTGGGTGGTATCCAGACCTTCGCGCTCCTGTTCTTCCGGCACGCGCAGACCAATGGTGATATCCACCAGCTTGTAGCAGATGAACGCCACCACACCCGACCAGACCAGCGCGGTCAGCACCGCTTGTGCCTGAATCCAGAGCTGGGTAGCGATATCGGTGTTGACCACCGTGTTGTTCACATAGTCAACGATGCCAGTGCCGCCCAGGCTCCAGTTGTTGAACACGCCCGTCAGCAGTGCGCCGAGGATGCCCCCGATGCCGTGCACGCCGAACACGTCCAGCGCATCGTCCGCGCCCAGCAGCTTCTTCAGCCCGGTGACACCCCACAGGCACACCACACCTGCCAGCGCACCGATGGCCAGCGCGCCGCCCACGCCCACCCAGCCGCAGGCCGGGGTGATGGCGACCAGACCCGCCACGGCGCCTGATGCGGCACCCAGCATGGAGGGCTTGCCCTTGAGCAGCCATTCGGCAAAGCTCCAGGTCAAGGCCGCCGCGGCGGTCGCATTCAGCGTATTGATGAACGCCAGCGCAGCCGTGCCGCCCGCTTCCAGCGCAGAACCTGCGTTGAAACCGA
>JAZJZP010000139.1:2931-6028 GCA_040389805.1 Pseudomonadota bacterium | reverse complement strand
GCCACGAACTCCCAAGCCAACAGTTTGCCGCCCGCCGACAAGTCCAATGTCGAGCCGGCATTCAACTCGAGGGACTGTCCTGGGGCTTCAACGGTGATGGTTTTCTCTGGTAGTCGGTCGATTGTTTGGCCATTGACTTGCCAGCCATCTTGGCCGCCCGTGGTGATGCCATAGGGCACGCTCAAGCCATCACCCGATACCGAAGTGACACTGCCATCATGCAAGGTCACGCGCTCAGTGGCGCTCAGGGTAATCTGCCCAAACGGGGCCTGAATGGTGCCGTGCTGGTCAATGGTTTTTGCTTTGAATGTCAGATTGGCGCCAGCAGACAAGGGGGCTGCAGCTTGAGGGTCTCCGCCCTCAAAGGTCAAGGCATGGCCGGATGCATCCAGGGTGTAATTGACATGGGTGCTGCCCACCAACTGCGGTGCCCGAATGATGACATCAGCTTCGGTGTTCATCCCATCAGCGTTGCCCAAGCCGGAAGGCCGCAAACGCAGCTCTTGATCGCCGATCATGGTCAACTGACTGACACCATCGGTCGCCACGTTGCCGGACAAGTCCAGCAATCCGCCCTGCAGCGTCACCTTGGCCCCAGAGCCTACTCCGGCCAGCGGCACTCCACTAAAGCCATTGGTATTGGTCCACGACAAGGCCGATGCCGCCTTCAATAGAGAGCGGGCCGGAGAGCGGGCCGCATCTTTGGCCACCAACACCGGAGTGTCCAGCACCAATTTGCGGCGCATGGCCAAATCAACCGAACCTTGTAGCTCAAGTTTCGTCGAAGCCTTTAGGCTGAGATCGGCAAAACCACCTTGCTTCACCGCAGCGGTCGATACCGCGATAGTTCCCACATCAGGCGGCAATGCGGCATTGACTGCATCGGCTTGCAAACGAACCGTATCGGTGCTGCTCACCGACAACGACCCACCCATGGCTTGATCGCTACCCGCTTTGGCCTGCAAATCGCCAGCCAACACACCGCCGCCGCCCCCTGCAGCCACACTGATGCTGCCACCATCACTGGCCACTGATTGGCGCTTGGTCACGGTACCGCCCGTGACCGAAGGCAAGGTCACATCCAACTGATCAACAGCGCCATTGGCCTTGAGTTGTGCGCCCTGAGCTACGGTCACCACGCTGCCCTGCCCCAGGGTGAGTCCGAGGCTGATACTGCCGCCCTGCAACACCTCACCTTGGCGCAGGCCATTGCTATTGGGTTTAAGAACTGTGGTGCCCGACACATCAATGACGGCACCTGACCCTACTTGGTATTTTCCAAAGTAGTTACCTGCTACCTCGCTGATACCACTGGGCACACCAGCCATGTCCAAAGCAACCTTGCCACCAGCGGCTTGAATCAATCCATCAACGAGCAGTTCGTTGCCGGCGGTCAGCTTGACTACGCTCTTGGGCGACAACTTGATCTGGCTGCCAGCATTCAGCGTCACACTCCCGTTGTCAGGCACAAACGTCGTATCGTTTTCTTTGTAGCCTTTGGACGTCAAGCTCAGGTTCACCGCCGGTCGTTGACCCAGCGCCCCCACCGTTGAGGTCGCGATCGCATCCATCTGACTACCGGAACCCGCCCACACAGCCTTGGTACTGGGAAGCCATTGGCGAACCTGTGGATCAATCATGACGTTGCCAGCCACATTCAGGTGACGGACCCCCTCCAGGTCAAAGCTTTTGAAACCACCCTGCGAGAACAGATCGGCACTGACGGTCAATCCATCGGCCGTGCGCCCTGGCCGAATGGCTGGGCTGCCATCAGCAGCCACCACCTGGATGTCACCCACCTTGATGCGCAGCTTGCCGCTGTCTGCATCGCTACGGCTACTGTCATTCAAGGCTTTGGCCGTGGTGACCATTTGCTGGCCACGCAAGGTGGCACCCACATGCACCGGACTAAAAGTCGACTGATCCTTATTTACAGAATTCTGAGACACCAGCGTAATGGCGCCAGCGCGCGTCCCTGTGATCACGCCGGACGATGACACAAGAGCACCACCAGATACATCAATGGTGCTGCCGTCCTGGACATCCAAACCACCCATAGACGCCAAGGTTACGTTGCCACCCGCCCACGCGGCTTGCTGACCCACACCATCGACTTGGCGATTCACAAAGTTGCCAGACACGTCAATGGTTTTCCCGGCCTTGAGAACGATCCCGCCGAACATGGGAAGCCCTGTCGTCGGGTCGGGAAAAATGGCCAACGCATTGCTGATATTGACGTCAGCGCCATGACCTGTGATGTTTCCACCCAAGGTAACGCCATCGTCATGTGCAACCGCACGCGAGCGCAGAGTCAACTGAGCCGCATCGACCAAATGCAAATCAGCCCCGTCTTCGATGGTGATGTGGCCTTCAGAGGCCAGCTCAATCACGCCCGCGCCACTGGCGTTGAGGGTGGCCGCAGCGATGCGGTTTCCTCCGGTGATCGGTGCTTGGGTGGCGTCATCCCAGAAATTAGCGTCGAGGTCTTTCTGATCTTTGGTGATGCTCAAACCACGCACAAAGGCATTGGCCATGGATGAGTTCATGGACAATAACGAACCCACCTTGACGGCTGCGGCTTTGGCCAGCTTGTCTTTGCCCCTCAACTGCCGCTCGCCCGCGACGGTAGTGGCTTTGACTTGGCCAGAGGCCACCACGGTGGGCGCATAGATGGCGAATGTTCCACCACTGCGTCCGTCCACATAGCCCGCTTCCAAGCGGCCCTGCAAGTTGGCCCCGGGCGCAGTGACAACACCGAAGCGTGTCACATCGGTATCGGCCGCGCTAAGCACCTTGGTGATCTGCACATCTTTGGTGGCCGTGTTGGCGCTGTAGACCTTGCCATCAGCCCCGAGCAGTTGCGTGGGTTTGACCACGGCACTGGTGTATTCCACATCGCCGCCAGACACATTGACCTGGCTGCTTTGATGGGTCACCACCGCGCCCGTTGAGGCCAGAATCACCGTACCCCCATCAGCCAAGCGCTCACCCGCAGTCATCTTGATGCCCTTGGCGTAGCTGCTGCTGTCGTCATCCTTGGTATGACCAATGATGGCTGCTGACTCACGGATGTCAAAGGTCACCTGAACCTCAGGAT
>JAZJZP010000139.1:732-2921 GCA_040389805.1 Pseudomonadota bacterium | reverse complement strand
CGTACCCGGGTACAGCGCGCCACCTTTTTGCAGTGGCGCATCTTTCAGATCAGAAGCTCCCAGCAACTCAGTCGTCACAAAGTTTCGACTCACACTTACCGTGGTGTCCGTCGTTCCGGACACATCAATGGCCGCCCCTTTGGCCAAGACGACCCGCGCGGTGGGAGACTGCTCTGCGCTCATGGAAGCGCCGGCATTGGGCGCGCCACCAAAGGCGCCTGCCGTACTGGAGTAACTTGGCGCGTCCTCAGCACGGACATCCACCAAGCCGCCATGCGCCACGATGGAAGAGTTTTCACCCAACACAATGGTTTGGCCTGACAAGTGGACACGAGACCGCGTGAACGTCGCGTTGCTGTCGTACTTCTCGCTGTTGTCCGGCGTGATCTCGATGCCGCCGTCCAGCACCAATGCGCCCCCTTCGGTGGCTTGGACAGGGCCATCGCTCGCCGGGAGGGGCTCTACCACCCGGCGCGCCTGTAAAAACACCGAGCCATTGGACGTGGCGGAGGTGGTGGCCTGCAGCTTGCCTGCATTGCGAACGGCATAACCCACCAGGGTGATGTTGCCTTTTTCGGCCAGTATCTTGCCCAGATTGGTGGCACTACCAGCGCCCGATACCTCCACCAACAAACCACGTGTCGCGGTGTAGGTCGGATTGGCCTCAGAGGCATAGATGTGTTCCACCGCCGGTTGGGGCGACTTCAGCCAAACTTTGTCACCGCCAGCCAACACGGTTTGCCCATCAGGCGTGGTGATCTCACCCGCGTTCTCGACCTTGCGCGCCATCAAAAACACGCGCCCACCCGACGCGGTTGATATCTTTGCGCCCGCCTCAACCGTCACAAAGTTTTCTTCAGGCTCATACGTGGCCAGACCTTCTGCATTTTTCCACTCGAAGGTGGGGTCACGGCTGTCAATGGTCGTCAGCCCACCCAAAAACACATCGTCCTTGATGTCCAGTGTTGAGGCCACCAAACCCGCCACATTGACCTGTGATCCCTTGCCAAAAATGATGCCATTGCGGTTGATGAGGAACACATCACCATTGGCATTGAGCTTGCCAAAGATCTGACTGGGGTCGTTACTGTGGATGCGGTTAAGCGCACTGGAGCCCGCACCACCTTGCATGTCAAAGTTAACGGTCGCCTCCGACCCGATGTCGAAGGACTTCCAGTTGTAGATGGCCCGTTTGGATTTTTGCTGCACCGTGGCCGTGATCGAGTTCAGTCCCTTGGTCACCAGGTACTTGCTGTCCGCACCTTGCCCGGCCTTAGCCCACACATCCGACTGCACAGGGATTGCATCCTTGAGCGGTGCCACCAGTGCCCCCGCCCCCCACGCGGGGCCCATCAAAACCACCACCGCCCATGCCAGCGGATGCAGGCGAAGCGAATGAGCAGGAGCACGGCTGGAAATGGGGCGGCGAATGGTGGTCATGGCAAATCTCGGTTCAACGGCTAACAACTGCTGGATGCTTAAAAATCAAGGCCCAGACGGGCATGAACACGGGGATCGTTTTTCTGGGTAGCGTCGGTGGCGCGCAAAGGCCAGGCCACGTCCACTTGGGCATTGAAGACCTTGCGAGCCTTGAGCTTCACGCCCACGCCGGCGCCGGCCAAGCCGGTCCTGGCCTTGGCAAAGCCGGGATTGAAGGTGCGCACCAGCCCGGCCTCGGCAAAGGCCAGCCCTTGCAATTCGTCCAGGTAGCTCGACCAGAATCCCTCACGCTTGGCCACATTGGGGCTGCGAACTTCCAGCCCGCCATGCACCCCCACGTCGCCCACGGCTTCAGATTCGTAATAGCCTCGCACCGAGTCAGCGCCACCAATCGAGAACTGCTCAGCCCCTACCAATGGCTGACTGGAGAGCTGCCCTGCCAGGCGCCAGTGGGTTTGCCAACCATTCAGAACACCCCGCCACAGCGGACGGGTGTGGCTGGCATCCAGCGTCATGGCCGCAAAGCTGCCATCGCCCCCATCACGCTTACAGGCGAACTGATCCACGGCACCGGTGTCGGCGCAATCCAGCGAACGCCGAACCACACCACGCAAGGCAAACACACCGCCAATCGACACAGTCGATTGGGTGTCTTCACCTTGCAGGTTGGCGTTGTAGTCCAACTTGAATGGCGCGTAACGCAGGGGGCTGGACAGCTCGCTGCCATCGGCCTTGATGCGCTCTTGCGA
>JAZJZP010000139.1:0-722 GCA_040389805.1 Pseudomonadota bacterium | reverse complement strand
TCGGCCCCAAACGCCACGGTGTGCTGCAAGTTGGCGCTCGATGGCAAACCCCACACGCGCCTCAAACCCAAGGTAAAGCCCTTACCCACCACATTGGCCGCACCCAAGGGCTCCACCAGGCTGTCGGACAGCACGGCGTAAGCCAACCAGGCATCGCTGCCCTCCAGCGGGATGGCGTAAGACATCGCGAACACCTTGCTTTGGCTGGTGTCTTGCGGCGTGGTGATGGCCGTGAGCGACAAGGCATGGTCGGCTTGCCACAGGTTGCTGTATTTGGCCGTGGCTTGCAAACGCCAAGGCTGGGTGAACTGCACCTGGCGGTTGTTCAACTCGACCGTGAACTGCACCGGAAACTGGTCTTTGACCTGCAACTCAATGTCGACTGTCTCAGGCAATTGACCGGGCTTGACCACGGGCTGAACCCGACGCTCTTCAGTGCGGTTCAGGTCGGCCAGTTGGGCTTGTGCCACCGTGAAGTTGGGCACCTTGCCGGGCGCCATCTCGGGCACCTTGTCCACCGCGAACATCCCCCCGAACCTTCAGCAACACAGGATGGTTTTCGACGGAACTCGGGTACTCCTGTTCGGAGGTAGGCAAGGCGCGTCGTCAGGGCCGTTCTCGAACGAGACCTGGGTGCTGGAGCCGCCTGACACGCCCGACGTTCCGCAGGACGCCTCGATCCGGGCGACAATCGGCCTATGAGCGACCAGCAGCGTCCTTTG
>JAZJZP010000138.1:0-3154 GCA_040389805.1 Pseudomonadota bacterium | reverse complement strand
GACATTGAACGATTCCGGCATGCCGGCTTCGATGGCGTGCTCGCCCTTGACGATGCTCTCGTAGACCTTGGTGCGTCCATTGACGTCGTCGGACTTGACGGTGAGCATTTCTTGCAGCACGTAGGAAGCACCGTAGGCTTCCAGCGCCCACACTTCCATTTCACCGAAGCGCTGACCACCGAACTGTGCCTTACCACCCAGCGGCTGCTGCGTGACCAAGCTGTAGGGGCCAGTGGAACGGGCGTGCATCTTGTCATCGACCAAGTGGTGCAGCTTGAGCACGTGCATGTAGCCGATCGTGACAGGCCGTTCAAACGGCTCACCAGTACGGCCATCACACAAGATGGCTTGCGTGCGGGTGGGCGTGAGCCCCTTGGCCTTGGCGATATCGGCCGGGTAGGCCAACTGCAGCATGGCGCGGATTTCTTCTTCCTTGGCCCCGTCGAACACGGGCGTGGCAAACGGCACACCCTTGGTCAGGTTGCCCGCCATTTCGCGCACTTCGACGTCCGACAGTTGCGAGAGGTCTTCTTGCTTGCCGCCGGACTGGTTGTACAGCTCGTCCAGGAACTTGCGCAACTCAGCAGTCGCTGCTTCCTTTTGAAGCATGTCGCCGATGCGTTGGCCAATGCCCTTGCCCGCCCAGCCCAAGTGCACTTCCAGCACCTGACCGACGTTCATCCGTGAGGGAACGCCCAGGGGATTGAGCACCACGTCGCACGGGGTGCCATCGGCCATGTAGGGCATGTCTTCGATCGGGACGATCTTGGACACGACACCCTTGTTACCGTGACGACCGGCCATCTTGTCACCAGGCTGCAAGCGACGCTTGACGGCCAGGTGAACCTTGACCATCTTGAGCACGCCGGCTGGCAGCTCGTCGCCTTGCGTCAACTTCTTGCGCTTTTCTTCAAAGTGCAGGTCGAAGCTGTGGCGGGTTTGCTCCAGCGAGTTCTTGATGGACTCGAGTTGGTTGGCGATCGATTCGTCGGCAGGACGGATGTCGAACCAGTGGAACTTCTCGACGGTGGCCAAGTAGGCCTCGTCGATGGCCGTGCCCTTGGACAGCTTGTTCGGGCCGCCATTGGCCGCCTTGCCGATCAAGAGCTTCTTGATCCGGTCAAAGGCGTCGGCTTCCACGATGCGCAGCTGGTCGTTCAGGTCCAGGCGGAAGCGCTTGAGTTCATCGTCGATGATCTGCTGGGCACGCTTGTCACGCACGATGCCTTCACGGGTGAAGACTTGCACGTCGATGACGGTGCCGCTAGTGCCTTGATCGACGCGCAGCGAGGTGTCCTTCACGTCCGATGCTTTTTCGCCAAAGATGGCGCGCAGCAGCTTCTCTTCAGGCGTCAGCGTGGTTTCGCCCTTGGGCGTGACCTTGCCAACCAGCACGTCGCCAGGGCCGACTTCAGAGCCCACGTACACGATGCCCGACTCGTCCAGACGAGCCAATTGGTTCTCGGACAGGTTGGGAATGTCGCGGGTGATTTCTTCGGAACCCAGCTTGGTGTCACGCGCCATGACCGTCAATTCCTCGATGTGGATCGAGGTGTAGCGGTCTTCGGCAACCACGCGTTCGGAGATCATGATCGAATCTTCGAAGTTGTAGCCGTTCCAGGGCATGAAGCCGATCAGCATGTTCTGACCCAGGGCCAACTCGCCGATGTCGGTGGAGGCACCGTCAGCGATGATGTCCTCAGCCGCCACATGGTCGCCACGGCGAACGATGGGGCGTTGATGGATGCTGGTGTTCTGGTTGGAACGCTGATACTTGATCAGGTTGTAGATGTCGACACCGACTTCGCCAGCCACGGTTTCGTTGTCGTTGACGCGAATCACGATGCGATTCGTGTCCACATAATCAACGATACCGCCGCGGCGAGCGGCCACCACGGTGCCCGAGTCCTTGGCGGCCACGCGCTCAACGCCCGTACCGACCAAGGCCTTTTCAGGACGCAACACGGGCACGGCTTGACGTTGCATATTCGCACCCATCAAGGCGCGGTTCGCATCGTCGTGCTCCAGGAAGGGCACCAAGGAGGCCGCCACCGACACGATTTGTGTTGGCGCCACGTCCATGTACTGAATCCGCTCAGGCGTGGTCAACACCGAGTCGCCATGCTCCCGCGCTGAGACCAGCTCGTCGGTCAAGAGACCGTCGGCGTTCAGCGAGGCATTGGCCTGGGCGATGATGTACTTGCCTTCTTCGATGGCCGACAGGTAATCGATTTGCATCGTCACCTTGCTGTCGATCACGCGGCGATAGGGCGTTTCCAGGAAGCCATAGTCGTTCAACTGCGCATACAAGGCCAGCGAGTTGATCAGACCGATGTTTGGGCCTTCTGGTGTTTCGATAGGACACACGCGACCATAGTGAGTCGGGTGCACATCTCGCACTTCGAAGCCGGCACGTTCGCGGGTCAGGCCGCCCGGGCCCAGAGCGGAAACGCGACGCTTGTGCGTGATTTCCGACAGGGGGTTGGTCTGGTCCATGAACTGCGACAGCTGCGACGCACCGAAGAATTCCTTCAGGGCGGCAGAGATCGGCTTGGAATTGATCAGGTCGTGCGGCATCAGGGCTTCGGTTTCAGCCTGACCCAAACGCTCTTTCACGGCCTTTTCGATACGGGCCAAGCCTGAGCGGTATTGGTTTTCGGCCAATTCGCCCACGCAACGCACACGGCGATTGCCCAAGTGATCGATGTCATCGACTTCGCCACGGCCATTGCGCAGCTCGACCAGGATCTTCACGACCGACAGGATGTCGTCGTTGGACAAGGTCATCGCGCCTTCAGAGCCTTCGCGGCCAATGCGGGCGTTGAACTTCATGCGGCCCACGCGCGACAGGTCGTACGTGTCGGCGTTGTAGAACAGCCGGCCAAACAACGCTTGCACAGCGTCTTCGGTCGGCGGCTCGCCGGGGCGCATCATGCGGTAGATGGCAACCCGTGCCGCCAATTCATCGGCGGTTTCGTCGGTGGCCAGCGTCTGCGAGATGTAGTCGCCTTGATCGAGCTCGTTGGTGAACAAGCAGTCGATTTCTTTGATGCCGGCACTGCGCAGCTTCTTGAGCACCAGCTCGGTCAACTCTTCGTTGGCCTTGGCAATGATCTCGCCGGTGTCCGGATCGATCTGAGCCTTGGCCAGGATG
>JAZJZP010000137.1:13413-17681 GCA_040389805.1 Pseudomonadota bacterium | reverse complement strand
GCAAGTGATCGACTTGGACACCACGGTCAAGACGCGTGTTCTGGGCTTTCCGATCACCCTGCCCATCAAGGGCAAGGTGCCCTTGAAGGCCGATGTGCCGATCAACTTGGTCATCCCGGTGCGCAAGCAGTTGCCGATCTCGTTGACGACGCCGGCCCTGATCCGCATGACCGAGCCGCTCAAGGTGCGGGTCGATACGGTGCTGGACACCCGGGTGCCGATCCGCGAGACCATGAGCTTGCCGGTGACCTCGGCGGTGAATGCGACCCTGACCTTTCCGGGCGAGCGAGTCGAGGCCGGTCTGGAGCGCATGGACATCACCTTGCCGCTCGATGCCATCCATCTGGGGCCCAAGGCGGAGCGCAAGCCTTGAGTGACGCACAGCCTTCGGTCGACACGGCGCCGCGCGGCTGGCATCGGCCGGTGAGCTGGCCCCAACTGGTGGTGGTGGCCTTGTCGGTGGCCTTGATCTGGCTGGGCTTGATGGCGACGGCCTGGGTTTACCTGCGTGACCATTGGCAATTGGCGCTGAGCGTGCATGACCAGCCGGTGATGCTGCGCCTGCCCAAGGGCATGGCGGCACGCGCTGATATCCACACGCCTTTGCGCACGCGGCTGGACACCCAGGCCCATGTGGCCGTGCCCTTGGATCAAATGCTGCGTGTGGCGTTGGCACAGCCCGTGAGCGCACATGCCTTGATCAAAACCACGCTGCCGATTGACACCGTCATCAGCTATGAGGCCGAGATCCCCGTGGTGACCGAGGTGGACTTGTTGGTGCCGCTGACCACCTGGTTGCCCAAGATGACGGTGAAGGTGCCGGTTCGTTTCAATGTGCCGGTCAAGATGGCGGTGCCGGTCCACCTGCAGGTTCCGTTGGTTTTGGACGTGCTGGCCACCGGGCAGATGACGGACGCCCTACAGGTGCCGCTTCGCACCACGATGCGGGTCAAGTTTCCGGTGCATGCCGATTTGCAGGCAGAGGTACTCAGTCAGGCTCACTTCAACTTGTTGGGTCTGCAAGATCCTTTCGCATTGAACCTGCAATCGATCCGTCTGGTGATGCCCTTGCAGGACATTGGCTGGTGTTTGCGCAGTATTTGCATGCCGAGCTCACCGACCCCAAAGGTCGGAAATCGGTGACGGCACCCTCTTAAAGCATGACTTGAGTCCCAAGCTCCACCACTTGGTTGGCGGGTAATCGGTAATAGGTGGCGGCGCCTTCGGCCTGACGTGTCATCCAGGAGTACAAGGCGCAGCGCCACGCAGGCAGTGAACCAGGGCCATCTACGATGGTCGAGCGCGCGACAAAGAAGGTCGTGCTCATCGGGTTGAGTGCCAGGGTCGGGTGCTTGAGCAATGCAAGTGCCGCTGGGATGTCCGGCTCTTCGCGAAAGCCAAAGCGTACCGTCAGTCCGAATGCACCGGGCGACAACTCAGTCACCACGACACGCTGGCTGTCGTTGATATAGGGCGCGTTGTCGTTGAGTACGTGCAGGAACACAGTCTGCTCATGCATGACCTTGTAGTGCTTGAGGTTGTGGAACAGCGCGCTCGGCACGATGGTGGGGTCGGAGGTCAGGTAGACGGCGGTGCCTTCGACGTAGGGCACGGTCGGTCTGGGGCTGTCAATGAAGTCCTCCATGGGGATGTCGATCTTGCGGCGCTGATCGGCCACCAGGCCGCTGCCTTCCTTCCAGGTGGTGAGCATCAAGAAGATGCCGGCCCCTAGGGTCAGCGGGAACCAGCCACCTTCACCCAACTTGGTGAGGTTGGAGGCAAAGAAGCCCACTTCCAGCAAGGTGAAGGCCCCCAGCGCAATCAGGGTGGGGCGCCTCAGGGTGCGGGCTTGGATGCGGGTGACAAAGGCGGTCAACAAGGTGGTGATGATCATGGTGCCCGATACCGCAATGCCGTAGGCCGCAGCCAGCGCGCTGGAAGACTTGAAGGCCAGCACCAGGGCAATCACGGCCAACAACATCAGCCAGTTGACGCTAGGGACGTAAATTTGCCCCCGCTCTTTGTCAGAGGTATGCAGGATGCGCACGCGTGGCAGATAGCCCAGTCGGCTGGCTTGCAAGGTCATCGAATAGGCACCGGAAATGGTGGCCTGGGAGGCAATCACCGTGGCGGCGGTGGCCAGGATCACCAGCGGGATCAGCAGGGCTTGCGGGGCCATCAGAAAGAAAGGATTGGCCGCGGCAGTTGCATCGCGCAGCACCAAGGCACCTTGGCCAAAGTAGTTGAGGATCAAGCAGGGAAACACCAGGCAGTACCAGGCGACGCGCACCGCCTTGCGGCCAAAGTGGCCCATGTCGGCATAGAGCGCTTCACCACCTGTCAGCGCAAGGAACACGGCCGACAAGAGGATGAAGGCGCTGCCAGGATGGTGCAGCGTGAAGTTGATTGCATGAAGCGGGTTGATGGCCTGCAGCACGATGGGCGTTTGCGCAATGCTGTGCACGCCCATGCCTGCCAGCGTCAAAAACCAGACCACGGTGATGGGTCCGAAAAGGCGCCCGACGCTGCCCGTGCCCTTCTTTTGAATCAGGAACAAGCCAATCAGGATGCCGATGGTGATGGGCTCAATGAAGTGCTCGAACCGGGGCGTGGCCACGCTGATCCCCTCCACGGCGGACAGCACCGAGATGGCCGGCGTGATGATGGCATCGCCGTAGAACAAGGCTGCGGCGAACACGCCTGCGCTGACCACCAGCAGGGAGCGCCGGGGGGCGTCATGGGTGAGGCGGTGGGCCAGGGCGGTGAGTGCCAGCACGCCGCCTTCACCGTCGTTGTCGTACTTGAGCACGATCCAGACGTATTTGATGGAGACGATGATCAGCACGGCCCATAGCAGGGCCGACAGCGTGGCCAACACGTTTTCGGGCGAGATGGGCAGTCCGTGATGACCGGAGAAAGCCTCTTTGAAGGCATACAGCGGGCTGGTCCCGATGTCGCCAAACACGATGCCGAGGGCGGCCAGTGTCAGCACGCCCAGGCTGGAGGGGCCATTGTGGTTGGAGGACATACTTTTCTTAGACTCCCAGTTGGAACCGATAGCCTACTCCGACTTCGGTCAGGAAATGGCGGGGTTGAGCGGGATCGACCTCCAGCTTTTGCCGAAGGCGCCCCACGTAAATGCGCAAGTAGTGGTTGCTGTCGATGTAGGCGGGGCCCCAAACATCGCGCAGCAGGTGTCGATGGGTCATGACCTTGCCGGCGTTGGCCAGCAGCACGCACAGCAGGCGATATTCAATCGGGGTCAGGTGGACAGGGGTACTGTCGCGGCTGACTTGGCGGCGCACCAGATCGACTTCAATCTGGCCGAAGTGGAACAAGGGCTGTTCGATCTCCGTGCCGCGTCGAGCGCGCCGAAGCATGGCCCGCACCCGAGCGAGCAACTCGCCCACGGCAAAGGGTTTGGTCAGGTAGTCATCGGCACCAGCATCCAGTGCCTTGATTTTGTCGACTTCGGTTGCGCGTGCGGATAAGACGAGCACGGGCATGGTGGACCACGTGCGCAGGTCAATGACGAACTGGCAACCGTCGCCATCGGGCAGGCCCAGGTCCAGGATGACCATGTCGGGCTTGCGGGTGCCCGCCTCGATCAGGCCTTGACTCATGGTGTCGCTTTCGGCGACGCGGCAGCCATCGCCCTCTAGGGCTGTGCGCACGAAGCGACGGATGAGTGGGTCGTCTTCAACCAAGAGGACGGTGGCGGTGGGCAGGCTCATGGTGTGGGTCCTGCGCTGATTTCGGGCTCGATGGAGGGGGGCGATCCCAGTGGCAGTGTGAAGCGCACTTCGGCGCCACCGCCGGGTGGGTTCAGGGCCTCAATGTGGCCACCGTGGGCTTCGACAATGGCTTGGCAGATGGCCAGCCCCAAGCCGATGCCGGGGATGGAGGATTCAGGCAGGCCCCTCTCGAAGACGCTAAATACATCGTGCAGCTTGTTGGCGGGAAACCCCGGGCCTGCATTGATCACTGAAACCTGCAGGTGGTCGCTCAATTGCGTCAGATGGATGTGGATGCCAGCGCCTTGTGGGGCGTACTTGCTGGCGTTTTCAAGCAGATTGCCAAACACACGCTCCATGAGGACGGCGTCAATGGACATCAGTGGCAGGTCGGGAGGCAGGTGCACCGTCACGGGGTGGCTGTCCAGGCTGTGCCCCAGCAGTTGGATGCTGGCGCCGATGACTTCTTCAATGGGTTGCCATTCCAGGCGCAGGTGGTGTTGCCCCGCTTGTTTGCCGCTTTGCAGGCGGGCC
>JAZJZP010000137.1:4493-13403 GCA_040389805.1 Pseudomonadota bacterium | reverse complement strand
ATGCACCGCGAAGCGGCCGTCCTGGAGGCGGCCCATGTCGAGCAGGTTGCTGACCATGCGGTGCAGTCGCATGGCTTGGTCGCGGATCGCATCGGCCATGTCATGCGCTTGTGCGGGCAGTGGTGGTTGCATCACGGTCAGGGCATCGGCCAGTCCAAACAAGGATGTCAGCGGCGTGCGGATGTCATGGGACAGTGCAGACAAAATGGAATTGCGCAGTCGCGCGTCATTCATTTCTAGCTGAGTTCGGTGGGCGACGTCCACAAAATGCAGTCGCTCCAAGGAGGTGGCGAGCAAGGAGGCCACCGCTTCTAGCAGCGGGCGCTGAGACGCCAGAGACTGAGCTTGTGGCTTGGAGGTCGATACAATCATGACGCCTCGGCAGCGCGTAGACCCTGCCAGCGACAGGATCGAATGGGTGCCACCGTCGTCGCCCAGTTGATGCGAGGTGACCCCTTTGTGGTCCAGGTACACCGATTGCGCTACAAGCAAGACGGTGCTGTCCAGGGGCGCTTGATCAGCGAGGGCTGGCACGAGGTGTTCCTGCGGACCCGGAACGAGCAGGCTGAGCGTGGCCTGCAATTGCTCATGCATGAATCGCTGGGTGGCGTCGCAGGCGTGTTCGATGGAGAGGGCTCCGGCCAGGCTGCTGGCCAGGGAGTAGAGGGCGCTGGAGCGTTGGGCGGATTGTTGGGCCTCTTGGGCGCGCTGACGCAGCCCGATGGTGAGGTGTCCGATGATCAGCGCGACGGTCAACATCACGGCGAAGGTCAGCAGATATTGGATGTCGCTGACGGCGAATGACCAACGAGGCGGGACGTAGAAGAAGTCAAACAAGCCGACACTCAGGAACGAAGCCAGCACGGCTGGACCTCGACCCCATCGAGTGGCAATCAAGACCACTGTCAGCAAGAAGAGCATGACGGTGTTGACCGGGTCCAGCCAGTCGTGCAGAGGCAAGGTCAGTGCCGTGGTGAGTCCGCAGGCAGCCATGGCGAGCAGATACCCGAGCCAGGTGGCCATGTGGGTCACTGAGGCGTGAGAGGTGGGGGCATCGTGCATGTTTTGGGATCGAAGCCTGGATGACTCAGCTTAGTGGGATGGGCATCTCGCTTGTGAAAATTCTGGCACGGGCGGTATAAATATGCCGTAAAGATGGTGCCCGGCGGTTCGGGGGCTGCGTGCTTTAAGGGGCCTTGTTTGAGGGGGTGTTGGTGGCGGGCGTGCCTTCGATGGCGCGCAGTCTGAACTCTTGTCCTGCCAGCCAGGTCTTGCGAAACGAGCCGCAAGCCGGGCAGGGGTCGATGCGCGTCGGCGGGCTGTAGTGTTGGCCGCAAGACGTGCATTGGGCTTGGGCCTGGATGGTCTGGATGAGCACCTCGGCGCCTTCGGCCAGGGTGCCGCGCAAGGCCGACTCCAGTGCGGTGCGCAAGGCGCTGTCGTCGACGCAACTCAGGGTGCCGATCTCCAGCGTGATGCGATCGATGCGTGTCAACTCATGGGCATGCGCCTCCAGCAATTGCACGATCTCGACGGCGAGGGACAGCTCATGCATGGAGGAGCCAGGCTTGTAATTGAGCCCAGGCCAGGGGCATGCCTTGCTGGGCTTGGCTTGAGAGCGGTGCGCCCAACTCGAAGCCATGGCCGGTGAGGGTGAGCAAGGCGGCGGGCGGCGGTGGGGTGTTCAGCAATGACTGGTGCAGGCCCAGCAGTTGCGTGGGCGTGCTGCTGTGGCTGCTCACGGCGGGTAACTCGGTCGGCGGCTGGAGCGCCATCAATTGCACCGCGGCTGGGCCCTGGGCCGCGGCATCAATGAAGAGCACGCGTTGCCGGCCTTGCAGGTCAAACACATGCTCGACCACCAGTTGTTGGTCGGTGATGACGTCAATGCGTGCTCGGGTGGCGTCGTCTTGCTGGGCCAGCCAGCGCGTTAATTGCTCGGCCAGCAGCGGGCCGATGGCATCGTCCCCGCGGCTGGGGTTGCCCACGGCCAGGACCAGGAGGGGCGCCTTGGGCGCATCGGGGTGCAGCAGGGTCATGGCCAGTTGCTGGGTTGATGCAGTTGCGCGGGGTCTGTGCGTTCAATGCGGCCATCGTCGTGCTTGATCAGCAGGTCGATGGGCTGGCCTTGCGCGTCGATCAGTTCGATGCGCAGCGGCATCTTGCCCATGGCGTGGGTGGCGCAGGACAGGCAGGGATCGTAGGCGCGGATGGCCACTTCGATGTGGTTGAGCAGGCCTTCGCTCAGCGCCCGGCCATCAAAGTAGTGGGCCGCCACGCTGCGCACGGCTTCGTTCAAGGCGGTGTTGTTGTGCGTGGTGGAGACGATCAGGTTGGCGTAGCTGATGAGCTCGTCTTCACCGATGCGGAAGTGGTGGATCAGGGTGCCGCGTGGCGCTTCGATCACGCCGATGCCCTCACGCAGTGGCGTGCCTTGGGCCATCAGGTCGGTGCCCGTGAGGTCGGGGTCGAGCAGCAGGCGCTCGATGCTCTCGGCGCAGTGCAGCATGTCGATCATGCGTGCCCAGTGCTGGGCCAGCGAAGCGGTGACGGGCTTGCCGCTGCCCCAGGCGACGAACTCCTGGCGGGCGGCTTCGGCGCGGGGGGTGTCGAGGTAGGTGGCGTTGTTGATGCGGGCCAGTGGGCCGACGCGGTACCAGCCGTCATCCGGGCCAAAGGCGCGCAGGTGCGGGAACTTCATGTAGGTCCAGGGCTTGACCTCTTCGACCAGCAGTTGCGGGTAGTTGTGGACATCGACCTGATCGAGCACCCGTTGGCCTTGGGCATCGACCACGCGCAGGGCGCCGTCGTACAGATCGCCCGCACCATCGGGGCGCACCAGGGACATGAACTTGGAGGGAAAGTTGGCGAAGGCGCCTTGCTCGGGCTGGCCCGCCAAAAAGAGGTCGCGCGCCAGTGTCAGCGCACTGGCACACCAGTCGATGATCTGGGCGATGTCGGCACGCATCAGGTCGCGGTCGGCCACCGACAGGGCTTTGTTGAAGCCACCAGGCACGGAGCCGGTGCCGTGCACGCGTTTACCGGTCAGCAGGCGGATCACCTCTTGCCCGTACTTGCGGATGCGGATGCCTTGCAGGCCAAGTTCGCGCTCGTCTTGCAGCACGCCGGCGAGGTTGCGGTGGGCCACGGCATCGTCAAAACCAAACAGCAAATCAGGCGCGGCAAGGTGAAAAAAGTGCAGCGCGTTGGACTGCAGCACCTGCGCAAAGTGCAGCAGGCGGCGCAGCTTCTCGGCGGTGGGGGTGATGCGGCCATGGCCGATCACAAAGGCGTCGCAGGCCTTGCTGGCGGCCAGCAGGTGGCTGACGGGGCAGATGCCGCACAGGCGCTGCACGAGGGTGGGCACCTCCCAATAGGGGCGCCCGACGATGAAGCGTTCAAAGCCTCTGAACTCGACGATGTGCAGGCGCGCTTGTTGGACGCGGCGGTGTTCGTCCAGCAGCAGGGTGACTTTGCCGTGGCCTTCGACGCGGCTGACGGGTTCGATCACGAGGCGGGTCAGGCCGCTGGGGTCGGGGGCGGTCTCAAGAGGGCGGGTCATGGTGATGGCGGGTCAATCAAAGCGGCGCGCTTGCGGGGGCAGCACGAGGGGGCGCTGTTCAAGCTGGGCCATGATCAGTTCACGAAACGCTTCGGCGGGCGGGGGGCAGCCGGGCAAGGTGATGTCGATGGAGACGACCTCGTGCAGGGGCAGCACCTTGCTGAGCAGGGGCGGCAGTTCGGGGTCGTTGGGTACTTGGGGGTTGAGCAGGTCTGGGCCCAGGTAGGACTCGGCCAAGAGATCGGAGACGGGGATGCCGTTGCGCAGCGCGGGCACGCCGCCATACATGGCACAGGCGCCGACGGCGACCAGGACCTTGCAGCGGGCGCGGAACTCGCGCAGCACCTCGACGTTTTCACGGTTGCACAGGCCGCCTTCGATCAGGCCGATGTCGACGCCGTCTTCGCTGCAATGTTTGAGGTCGGTGAAGGGGCTGCGGTCGAACTCGATGTGCTCCAGCAGGTCGGCCAGGGCTTCGTCCACATCCAGGAAGGACATGTGGCAACCAAAGCACCCGGCCAATGAGCAGGTGGCGATGCGCAGTTTGCGAGGCGGGGTGGCGGGCAGGGGGCTCATGTGTCTTGCGGGTGCTGCGCGATGTCGGCGTGGTCGTAAGGCCTCTGGCCGATGGGGATGTAAAAGCCTTGTCGCTTGGGCATCAGGGCGCCCACGGGGCAGATGGACACGGCCCGGTCGGTGGCGGCCACGGCGCTGTCCTTCAATAAACCGCTGGGGCTGTTGATGATCAGCTGGGTCTTGAGCCCGCGGCCACCGATGGCGAAGACGTGTTTGCCATCGACCTCGCGGCTGGCGCGCACGCACAGTTCGCACAGCACGCAGCGGCTGCGGTCGAGCAGCACGTCGGGGTGCGAGGCATCGACCTCATGGTGCGGCGCTTCGTGCACGAAGTGGGTGTCTTGCATGCCCAGGTGGTAGCCCAGGGCTTGCAGGTGACAGTTACCGCTTCTCTCGCAAAAAGGGCAGTGGTGCTTGCCTTCGACAAACAGCATCTGGATCAGGCGCTGGCGGTTGGTGTTGAGATCGGGCGCCTCGGACTCGACCACCAGGCCTGCGCTGGCGGGCAGGGTGCATGAGGTGACCAGACGGCCCTGGATGCGCACGGTGCAGACCTTGCAACTGCCGATGGGGTCGAAGTCGGCGTGGTGGCACAGGTGCGGAATGTAGGCGCCTGCGGCTTGCGCGGCCTGCATGATGGTCTGGCCCGGGGTGAAGGGAATGGGGCGTCCGTCCAGCAAGAAGGTGGGATCGCTCATGGTGTGATGGCCGCCTGCAAGTCAAAGGCTTGCGCATCGGGGACGAGTCGGCGCTGCACCTGATCAGGGAAATGCGCGAGTACGTCGAGCAAGGGGTTGGCGGCGGTTTGGCCCAGTCCGCAGTGGCTGAGGTTTTTCATTAGTTGGCCGGTCTCTTGCAGGCGTGTGATGTCTCGCTGGCTGGCGTGGCCGCTCATCAGGCGGTCGGCGGTGTCGACGAGTTGGCCGCAGCCGACACGGCACGGCGTGCAAAAACCGCAGGACTCATGGGCGAAGAAGTGGGTGTACAGGCGCGCCACATCGACCATGTCACGGCTTTGGTTGAAGACGGTGAAGGCGCCGCCGGTGGACAGGTCTTCAAAGCTTAGTTGGCGTGAGAACTGGCGGGCATCAATCAACCGGCCGGAGGGTCCGCCGACCAGCACGGCCTGGACATCGGTGGCGCCACAGTCGGCCAGAACCTCGGCCACGGTGATGCCCCAGGGCACTTCATACAAACCCGCGCGGGCGACATCGCCGGAGATGCTCAAGAGGCGCGTGCCCGCCGACTCGGTGGTGCCTTGTGCGGCAAACCAGGCGCCGCCGTGCACGGTGATCTGGGCCACCTGCACCAAGGTTTCGACGTTGTTGTTGACGGTGGGTAAGTTGAGATAGCCCCGGTCGACCGGGAAGGGGGGACGCGTGCGCGGGATGCCGCGTTTGCCCTCCAGCGATTCGATCAGCGCGGTTTCTTCGCCGCAGACGTAGGCGCCTGCGCCGAGGTGCAGGTCGATGTCAAAGGGGTGCGGGCTGCCCAGGATGGCCGCGCCCAGCAGGTGTTGCGTACGGCGCTCGGCCAGCACTTGGCGCAGGTGCGGTTCGATGAACTCGTATTCACCCCGCAGGTAGATGAAGCCTTGCGTGGCGCCGACGGTGAGGGCGGCGACGGTCATGCCTTCGATGACTTCGTGCGCCCATTGCATCAGCAGCAGGCGGTCTTTGAAGGTGCCGGGTTCGCCCTCATCGGCATTGCAGGTGATGGCGCGTGGGCCGGGGGCGTTGCGACAGGCCTGCCACTTTTTGAAGGTGGCAAAGCCGGCGCCGCCACGGCCACGCAGTCCAGCCTCGCGCAGGGACTGGATCACGGCGTCGGGGCCTTGATTCAGCGCTTGACGGATGGCATCGCCGGGTGTGATCGGGTGCGTCAGCGTTGGGCCCTGGCGCCAGATCGGATTGCGCACGGCAAAGAAGTCGCTGGGCCACTGTTCCAGTGGGGTCTCGCTGAGGATCAGGTCGGCGATCTCGTCGGCGCGGGCGAGGGTCAGCGAGGTCAGGGGATGGCCATTGATCAGGCCGGCCGGGCCTTGGTCGCACAGGCCGGTGCAGGAGGTGGGGTGCAGCGAGACCAGGCCGTCGGCTCGGGTCTCGTTCACGATGACACCCAGGCGGTGGCACAGCTGCTGCTGGACCGCCTCGCTGCCCTGCAGGCGGTCGGTCACGCTGTCGCTGAGGTAGAGGGTGTAGCGGCCACGGGGCTCAAAGCTCAGGAAATGGTAGAAGCTGACCACGCTGCGCACGTCGGTGTAGCTCAGCCCCCATTGCTGGACCAGGGCCTGGATGGCGTCGGGTGGGATGTGGTGATGGCGTGCCTGGATCTGCCTCAGCACGGCGAGCAAGGAACCCAGGCCGGGTGGGTGGCTTGCCAGGAGGTCTTGGGTGTCCATGGTCAGGTCAGCAAATGCGGGGCAAGGGATCGCCCATCAACCAGTCCAGCATACGGCAGCCGCCAAAGCGCGTGCGCATTTGCACAAAGTGGTGTGGGTCCAGCGTGACGGTGCCGATGCGGCAGGCCTGTCGCCCCAGGGGATGGGCACGCATGGCGGTCAATAGTTTTTCGGCGTCCTCCGGCGCGCAGATGGCGATCAGCTTGCCCTCGTTGGCCAGGTAGAACGGGTCCAGTCCTAAAAATTCGCAGGCCGATTGCACGGCGGTCTGGATGGGCACGGCCGCCTCGTCCAACTGCATGCCCACCCCGGAGGCGGCGGCGATTTCGTTGAGCGTGGTGGCCACACCGCCTCGGGTCGGGTCGCGCAGCACCCGAAGGGCGGCACCCGTGGCCAGCATGCGGGCCACCAAGCCATTGAGGGCGGCACTGTCGGACACGATGGGGGCCTCAAAGCTCAGACCTTGACGCTGGCTGAGCACGGCCATGCCATGTTCGCCGATGCTGCCCGAGAGCACGATGGCATCGCCGGGGCGGGCCAGCTGGCCTGACAGGGCCAAGCCGGGTGGTCGCAAGCCGATCCCTGCGGTGCTGATGTAGAGGCCGTCGGCTTTGCCGAGCTCGACCACCTTGGTGTCGCCCGCCACGATGGCGACCCCGGCTTCGCGCGCGGCACAGGCCATGGACTGCACGACCCGCTCCAGGTCGGCCAGTGGCAGGCCTTCTTCCAGGATGAAGCTCACGCTCAGGTGCAGCGGGGTGGCGCCCATCATGGCCAGGTCGTTGACGGTGCCGTGAATGGCCAGGCTGCCGATGTCACCGCCCGGAAAGAACAGGGGCGAGACCACGTGGGCGTCGGTGGCCATGACGAGTTGGTGAGGGGGCGTGCCCGAGGCCCCGTGAGGCATGGGCGGCAACACGGCGCCGTCGTCACCGGCATCGACCCAGCCGGCTGGCCACGTGGTGGCAAAGGCCGGCCGAAAAATCGACTCGACCAGTTGGTGGCTGGCGCGCCCGCCTGCGCCATGGGTCAGGTCGATGCGGCCATGCTTTTTGTCCAGTGGCCGGGTGTAGCCGGGCTTGATGGTGCTCATGGGCTGGTCATCGGGCTTGGGTTGGCCTCAGGCCTGTGGCGGCCATAGGTGTAGTGCGCGGCACAAGCGCCTTCTGAGCTGACCATGCAGGACCCGACGGGTTGGTCGGGCGTGCAGATGCTGCCAAACAGCACGCAGTCTTGCGGGCGTTTGTGGCCACGCAAGATGGGGCCGCACTCGCAGCGTGGGTGGTCGGGCACATGCCTTGGGGCCAGGCCAAAGCGCAGTTCGGCATCGAAGTCGGCATAGGGTGCGCGCAAGGTCAGGGCGCTGTGCGGGATGCGGCCCAGGCCGCGCCACTCGAACGAATCGCGCACGGCAAAGACCTCGTCCACCAGCGCCAGTGCGCGGGCATTGCCGGTCGGGTTGACGGCGCGGGTGAATTCGTTTTCGACTTCGGCACGTCCTTCGTTGACTTGCCGTATCAGCATCAGGATGGCCTGCATCACGTCCAGCGGCTCAAACCCGGCGATGACCACGGGCAGGTGGTATTGGCGGGCAAAGACCTCGTAGGGGCTAGAGCCGATGATGGTGGACACGTGGGCGGGGCCGACGAGGCCATCCAGCGCCACGGGCTCGGGCTGGTCCAGGATGGCGTGCATGGCCGAGGGCGTGAGGACGTGGTTGCACAGCACGCTGAAGTTGCGCAGGCCTTCGCGTTGCGCCACTTGAATGGCCACGGCGGTGGGCGGGGTGGTGGTCTCAAAGCCAATCGCCAGGAAGACCACCTCGCGCTCAGGATGCTGGCGGGCCAGCACCAAAGCGTCGTCCACCGAATAGATGACGCGCACATCGGCGCCCAGTGCGCGGGCACGCATCAGGCTGAGGCCGTTGGACGCGGGCACGCGCAGGGTGTCGCCATAGCTGGCCAGGATGACGCCGGGGCGGCGCGCCACCTCAATGGCCATGTCGATGCGGCCAATGGGCAGCACGCACACGGGGCAGCCGGGACCGTGGACCATGCGCACCACCGGGGGCAGCAGATCCAGCACGCCATAGCGGGCCAGCGCGTGTGTGTGGCCGCCGCAAAACTCCATGAAGCGGTAGAGGCGGTCGGGCCGGGCCTCGCGGGCGATGGCCTGGGCCAGGTGATCGGCCAGTTGCGGGTTGCGGAACTCGTCGACGTATTTCATGCGGCGCTGTCCTGGTTGGGGCGCGCGTCGGCCTGTAGCTGGGCGAACAGGGCCAGCGTCTGCTCGGCCTCGGCGGTGTCCAGCAAGGTCAGGGCATAGCCCACGTGCACGATCACGTAGTCGTCGGGCTTGACCTGGTCCAGCA
>JAZJZP010000137.1:0-4483 GCA_040389805.1 Pseudomonadota bacterium | reverse complement strand
CAAAGGAGATGTGTTTGCGCACGCCACCCAGGTCGACGGTGCCGTGTCCGGTGGCATCGACATCAATCACGCGGGCCGGGAGGGCGAGGCACATGGGGTGGTGGTCCTGAGCAGTCGTTGGCGGGCGATCCAGGCTTGTCCCAGGCTGAGTCCGCCGTCGCCGCAAGGGTATTGTGCCGCGCGCCACACCTGCAGGCCCGCAGAGCGCAGGTGCTCGGTCAAGGCCTCGTCCAGCAGGCGGTTGGCCATGCAGCCGCCCGACAACACGACGAGGTGGATGCCCTGGCGTTGGCAGGCCTGTTGGGCCCAGTCGGCCAGGGCGGCGGCGAGGGTGGCATGGAAGGTGGCCGCGCGCTGGGTCACGCTGGTCTGGTCGGCCATCCAGTGCATCAAGGGGCGCCAGTCCAATTGCAGATCTGGGGTGATGCACCAGCCTTGGTCAAGCGGCGGCGTGGGCCAGGCCAGCGAGGCCAGGCTCTCCAGTCGCATGGCGGCTTCGGCTTCGTACTGGACGTGTTCGTGTCGGCCCAGCGCGTTCACCAGGCCGGCGGCGGCATCAAATAAGCGACCCAGGCTGGTGGTCTGCGGCAAGGGTGTGGTGGTCTGGCTCAGCCAGCGGTGCAGCAAGGTGGCCTGCGGATGGTCGGCAAAGCGTTGGGGTATTTGATCGACGCGGCCTAGCACCTGCAAGGCGGCGGCGGCCATGCGCCAGGGTTCGCTGGCGGCACGATCTCCGCCCGGCAAGGGCAGGGACAGCACGTGGCCCAGGCGCTGGGTTTGATCGCCATGCACGCGCAGCAGTTCGCCGCCCCAGGCCTGGCCATCGTCGCCCAGGCCGTGGCCATCGAGTGCCAGGCTGATGACGGGCGCTTGGGCCTCGGGCTCGCCTGCGTGTTCAGCCAGGACGGCGGCGATGTGGGCGTGGTGGTGCTGGATCTGGATCAGCGGGGCTTGGTGTGCTTGCGCCAATTGCTCGGCCAGCCGGGTGCTGAAGAAGTCGGGGTGCAGGTCGCAGGCCACGGCATCGGGGGTGGTGTTCAGCCATGCGGGCCAGGTCTCGGCCAATTGGGCAAAGGCCTGGCGGGTGTCGGCGGCATCCAGATCGCCCACATGGGGTGAGACCAGGGCGCGGTCGCCTTGGGTGATGCACACGGTGGCTTTGAGCATGGCGCCCAGGGCCAGCACGGAGGGCGCCAGCGGGGGCTTGTGGTCTGGGCTGGCGGGCGTGATCTCGGGCGCGGGCATGGCCACGGGCATGGGGGCGTAACCCCGGCCACGTCGGATGAAACAGGCGGAGCCGTCGGGCCGCACGCGCAGCACTGAGTCGTCATTGCGGGCCAGGATGTCGCGGTCGTGCAGCAACCAGGCATCGGCCACCGTGGCCAGTTCACGGCGGGCGGTGTCGTTGTTGATGACCAAGGGGGCGCCGGAGGGGTTGCCGCTGGTCATCACCAGCACGAGGCTGGGGTCGTCATGGAACAAGAGGTGGTGCAGCGGGGTGTAGGGCAACATGATGCCCAACCACGCCAGGCCAGGCGCGATGCCGGGTAGTTCGCGTTGGGCCTGGGTGGTCTGCTTGAGCAACACGATGGGGCGTGCGCTGGAGGCCAGCCAGTGCGCTTCATGCCCGGAGACTTCGGCCCAGGCCGGCACCGCGCCCAGGTTGGCCACCATCACCGCCAATGGCTTGCCTTGTCGCCCTTTGCGTTGGCGCAAGGTGGCCACGGCGTTTGGGTTGCGTGCGTCGCAGCACAGATGAAAACCGCCCAGGCCCTTGATGGCCACGATGCTCCCCTTGCGCAGCAGGGCCAGGGTGCTTTCAATCGGGTCACCCTCGGCGGTGCTGCCATCGGCCTGGGTCATCCACAGCTTGGGGCCGCATTGCGGGCAGTCATTGGTCTGGTGGTGAAAGCGCCGATCCGACGGGGTGGTGTATTCGGCATCGCAGGCCGCACAGGGCGTGAACCGGGCCATGCTGGTGTGGGCGCGGTCAAAGGGCAGGCTGCGCGTGACGGTGTAGCGCGGGCCGCATTGAGGGCAGTGGATGAAGGGATGGCGCCAGCGGCGATTGGCCGGGTCAAACAACTCGGACTGGCAGCGGGCACACACACTCAGGTCGGCGCCGATGGTGGTGGTCCAGGCGTGGGGGGTGGTCAGGCTCGGTCGGATCTCGAAGGGGCGCAGGCTGGGCGGCACCGCGGGGAGGTCTGCGGGCAAGGGCGGTAGCACCTCGACGTGCTCGACCCGGGCGGGGGCAGGAACCTGCCAAAGGCGCTCTTGCAGTTCATCCATCAGGGCCGGCTCGCCCTGCAATTCAATTTCGACCCCGAAGCCGGTGTTGCGAACCCAACCGATCAAGCCCAGCGCGGTGGCTTGTTGCCACACCCAGGGCCGGAAACCGACCCCTTGCACCAGACCCCGAACGGCTAGGCGGCGGTGATGCATTGCCGTTCGATCCAGGCCAGCCACGGGTCAAAGCCCTGGCCGGTGGTGGCCGAGATTTGAAGCACCGGCGCATCGGGGTTGACCTGGCGCACATACGCCAAGGCCTTGTCCACATCAAACTGCAAGTAGGGCAGCAGGTCGCACTTGTTGAGCAGGATCAGGCCCGCCGCCTGAAACATGTCGGGGTACTTGAGGGGCTTGTCTTCGCCCTCGGTGACCGAGAACACCAGCACCTTGGTGGCCTCGCCCAAGTCAAAAGCGGCCGGGCAGACCAGGTTGCCGACGTTTTCAATCATCAGCACGCCATGGGGCAATGGGGGCAGGTCATGCAGGGCATCGTGCACCATGCGGGCGTCCAGGTGGCAGCCTTTGCCGGTGTTGATTTGTACGGCGGACACGCCGGTTGCGCGGATGCGGTCGGCGTCCAGGCTGGTTTGTTGATCGCCCTCAATCACGGCCACCGGGCGCTGGTCTTTGAGGCGCCGCACGGTTTCAACCAGCAGGCTGGTTTTGCCGGAGCCCGGGCTCGATACCCAGTTCAACGCGAGCGTGTGCTGGGCGGCGAGGTGTTCGCGGACGTGCGCCGCCACATGGTTGTTGCCCGCCAGGATGTCCTGTTCCAGTTGAATCAAACGGGAGGGGACGTCGTGGGCATGGGCATGACCGTGGGTATGTCCGTGAGCATGGGCCGCGTCGGTGGCCGTTTCACAGCCGCAAATTGTGCACATTGGCGCTGTTCTCAGGTGGGGGGAAGCCTGTCAATTGTCACCCGGAACGCAGCGCATCAAGGCATTGACCCTTGCAGGGGCTCAGGGCGCGGCTGGTGTTGCTGCGATGCGGGGCAGGTCTTCAAACCCAAACAGGTAGGGGGCGGCGCGAAAGTCGGACACCAAGCCGCCTCGTGCGGGGGGCAGGTCCAGGCGCTCGCGCTGCTGTCTGGTCAACGGTTGGATGTTGGCAAAGTCGCGTCGTCGGCTGAACACGCCATGTCGCCATTGATACACCTCATCGATCTTCTCCTCATAGGTGTAGGCGTGCGCGTGGTCGTTGTAATAGTCATCAAACCGATTGCGCCCCAAGTACAGCGCATTGGAGCCCTCATAGCCAATTTTCTTGTGGGTGACTGGATCGGTGTTGTGCAGATAGACCCAGTCTCCCGGGACGAAGTTCTTGGGCGACACGCCGTACTGGATCTTCACGAGCTTGCCGGGGCGTTGCATCTCGGTGGGAGCAAAATTGTCTTCGAAGGACCACATCTGGCCGGGCTCGACGTTGACCAGCGGGTCACCATCGGCCATCACCCGGTTGCTCACAATGGCGGTGCCGATGGGGTCGCGCTTGACGCGGCGGTAGTAATCCGTGATGCCTTGCAGCACCACCAACTTGGTCGCTGTGTAGCAACCGATCACGTACTCGCTTTGGGCAGTGAAGGCGTCCAGCAGCGCGACCTCCAGAGGCCACTGGGTCGAGGGGGTGCCGTGGTCCCAAAATGGGGTGTGCCATTTGGCATAGCCGCCGTCCGGCCAGCCCCATTGAAGTTGTTCTGACCACGCGACGATGTTCTGCCGCAGCCCGACATGGTCTTTGAGCGCCTGTACATCGCAGGCACGGCCAGCAAAGGTGCTGAGTCGACCGTGCTGCATCAGCGCCAGGACGATTTCTTTCTGTGAGACGGTCTCGACGGTCCGCCAGGTCTTGTCGCGGTCAGGCAAACGCACGGTTTCGTCGTTCAAGGCGAAGTTCTGCCGGGTCGACAGGTTCAAGGTATTGGTATCGTCGGCCTCGGTGGTCAGGGTGTAGGTCAGGGTGCCATGCTGGGGTGCAGATACCATGTTGAAGTCATGGGGCTGGATACCCAGGTCGTGCAGGTAACGAGCCATGGCGGGACGCAGTTCATGGATCTGCTCGGGGGCGCACATAAACTGCAGTCCCACTGCGCTGGCATGTGCCGCCGAGGTGCCCGAGCAGAGCACGCACAGGCTGCTCGCCGCCAAGAGGATGTTGCGATTCTTGAACAGCTCCACCGAGCCGTACTTTT
>JAZJZP010000136.1:2683-6551 GCA_040389805.1 Pseudomonadota bacterium | reverse complement strand
GATCCTCAGCCCCCTCAGAGTGTCGTGACGCACGCGCAGAGCCTTGGGGCCGATCTGTGGCTGTCGGGGCGCGATTTCAATTATTCTGGCGACCGACAACAGTGGTCATGGGCTGGGCGCAACAAGCGCTTCAGTGGCATGGGTTACCCGTCACTGCGTGGGGCCAATCAATTGTTGAATGCGGCGGGTGTGCTGGCGGCCCTGGATGCGCTCAGGCACCGTTTGCCAGTGTCGGCGCAAGCGGTGCGCACTGGCCTGGCCACGGTCGAGTTGCCGGGGCGTTTTCAGATTGTCCCGGGGCAGCCCACCTTGGTTCTGGATGTGGCGCACAACCCGCATGCGGCGGCGACGTTGGCGGCCAATCTGGATCAGATGGGGTTTTTCCCCCGCACGCATGCCGTGTGGGGCGCCATGGCCGACAAGGACCTCGCGGGCATGGTGCACAAGTTGCGGCCCTTGGTTGAAGCCTGGTACTGCTGCGATTTGCCGACGGATCGGGCGGCCAAGGCCTCCACCCTGGCCGAGGTGCTGCAGGCCGTGCCCAAGCCGCCCCAGGTGTCGACTTATACCGATCCGATGGCGGCATTGCATGCGGCGCTGGCCGCGGCCGACCCCACGGATAGAATTGTCATCTTTGGATCGTTTTTCACCGTCGGAGGTGTGTTGCACGAGGGCTTGCCCAAACTCAACGCGCCTCATTTGCAGGTTTCTGCGGCGGCCGGTCCTGCCCACGGCTGATTGTTTACTTTCTACGCCAACTCAAACGCATGCCCTTGCCTTCGTTTTTACAGCGTCTAAGCCAGCGCACTTCAGCGCCGGTGGCCGACGCCTCACCGCTGTCCTCTGCTGACATTGAAGTGGCCCGCGCCCGCGCGCGTCGGCGTTTGGTGGGCATGGTGGTCCTGGTCGGTGCCGGGGTGGTGGGCTTCCCTTGGTTGTTCGAGACGCAGCCGCGTCCCATGTCGACCGATGTGCAAGTGGTGTCGACCGTGTCGTCGCGCGCCAATGTCTCGCCTCCATCGGGGCCGGTGCCGACCATCGTGGCCGTCACGCCGCCCATGCCTCGCGCGCCTGAGCCCTTGGCGGTGCGTCCGGTGATTGACGAGCCGGCCCCTGTGTTTGCGCCCAAACCCAGTCCAGCAGCCAGCCAAACGAGCCGCAGCAGTGTGTCTGCGGGGTCATCACCTGTGGCTGCCGTGCTGGATCGGCCCGCTGCCAAACCGGCGGCTAAACCGTCCGTCAAACCAGCACCGGCCCCGTCCAAGCCTACAGCTGCTGACGTGGCGACGCGCTACGTGATTCAGATTGGTGCCTTCGCCGAAGGTCCGGCCGCGCATGAAGTGCGCATGAAGGCCGAGCGGGCGGGCATCAAGACGTACACCCAGGTGGTCACCACCGATTCGGGCAAAAAGGTTCGCGTTCGGATTGGCCCCTACGCCAGCAAAGCCGACGCCGATAAGGCCATGGCTACCCTGAAAAAGGCGGGCTTGTCCGGCGCCTTGTTGACGCTGTGATGCGGATGGGTCGTACGGAGCAGGCCTCGTGACCGAGTTGGGCGCCAACCCTTGGAGCGTGGTCGACCTGGTGCTGCTCATCGGCTTGACGCTGTCGGTCATCGTGGGGGCCTGGCGCGGTTTGTTGACCGAGGTGCTGGCGCTCCTGGGTTGGGCAGTGTCTTATTTTTCGGCGCAATGGTTTGGCCCGCTGGGAGCGGCCATGGTGCCGGTGGGGACGCCTGGATCGCGCCTCAATCTGATCGCGGGCATGCTGGTGGTGTTTGTGCTGACGTGGCTGGGGTGGGCCTTGTTGTCCTGGGCCTTGTCGCAAATGATGCGGGCCTCGGTGTTGAGCAGCACGGACCGCTTGTTGGGTTCATTTTTTGGATTGGCGCGAGGGGTGGTGGTGGCCCTGGTGGTTTGCACCCTCGTGAGCATGACGCCACTGGCCAAATGGGAGCCGTGGCAGGCATCGCGCGGGGTCGCGTGGTTGCAGATTTTCATGACGGGATTGCGTCCCGTTCTGCCCGAGCAGGTGATCAAATTCCTGCCCGAGCAGTCCTGATCGAATTTGAGTTGTTTTTGCGGAAGAGGTGAACCATGTGCGGCATCGTCGGAGTGATTTCCAAGACGCCAGTCAACCAGCTGATCTATGACGCGCTGTTGCTGCTGCAACACCGTGGCCAAGATGCAGCCGGCATCGTGACAGCAGGCCCGGATGCGTTGGGGCGCAAGTTCTTCATGCACAAGGCGCGTGGCATGGTCAAGGACGTGTTCCGCACCCGCAATATGCGGGCGCTGCCGGGCACTGTAGGTCTGGGGCAGGTGCGTTACCCCACCGCGGGCAATGCCTTCAACGAAGAAGAGGCGCAGCCCTTCTACGTCAATGCGCCCTTTGGCCTGGTGCTGGTGCACAACGGCAACCTGACCAACGCCCACGGTCTCAAGGCGGACCTGTTCGACATTGATCGCCGCCACATCAACACCGAAAGCGACTCCGAAGTTCTGCTCAATGTGTTGGCGCACGAGTTGGAGAAAGTCGGCGTCCAGGGTCCGCTGACTCCTGCTGCGGTGTTCACGGCCGTGCGCGCCGTGCACAAGCGCATCAAGGGCTCGTATGCGGTGATCTGTCTGATCGCAGGACACGGCCTGCTGGCATTTCGCGATCCCTTCGGCATTCGTCCCTTGTGCTACGGCGTGGCCGACCTGCCTGAAGGGCCTGAGGTCATGGTGGCCAGCGAATCGGTCGCCTTAGAAGGCACCGGTCATCATCTGGTGCGCGACGTTCAGCCCGGCGAGGCTTTGTTCATCGACCTGAACGGCAAGATCTCGGCCGAACAATGCGCCGAGAACCCCGTGCTCAACCCCTGCATGTTCGAGTACGTGTACCTGGCCCGTCCTGATTCGGTCATGGATGGCGTGTCGGTGTACCAAGCCCGCTTGAACATGGGTGAGACGCTGGCGCAGCGCGTCATCTCGACCATGCCCCCGTCTGATATCGATGTGGTCATTCCCATCCCTGAATCGAGCCGTCCTTCGGCCATGCAACTGGCGCAAAAGCTGGGCAAGCCTTACCGTGAAGGGTTCGTGAAGAACCGTTACGTGGGACGCACTTTCATCATGCCAGGGCAGGGCGTGCGCAAGAAATCCGTGCGTCAAAAGCTCAATGCCATTGGCCTGGAGTTCAAGGGCCGCAATGTGCTGCTGGTGGACGACTCCATCGTGCGCGGCACCACCTCCAAAGAGATCGTGCAGATGGCCCGCGAGGCTGGCGCCAAGAAGGTTTATCTGGCATCGGCGGCGCCCCCTGTGCGCTTCCCCAATGTGTACGGCATCGACATGCCCACCAATGCCGAGTTGGTGGCGCACAACCGCAGCATTGAAGAGATTCGCCAGATCATCGGCGCCGATGCTTTGATCTATCAAGACGTGGACGCGATGAAAAAAGTGGTGGCCAAGCTCAACCCCAACATCAAAGGGTTTGAGGCCTCCTGCTTTGACGGCGTCTACGTCACGGGCGATGTTTCTGCCGACGACTTTGCCGCCATCCAGTCCCAACGCTTGACCCAAAAGGGTGAAGAAGAGGACGGCAACTCGCGTTTGGCACTACAACACACGCCCGACTGATCATCTCAAACGTCAGCAGAGACCATGGACAAGAAGACGGACCCTCAACCCGAGAAGAAGCGCCTGCCCCGCAAGGAGTTCGCGGCCGATGTGCGCCTGGAAACCCTGGCCGTGCGCGAGGGCCTGCCTGCCAGTGCCTGGGGGGAGCACTCGGAAGCGCTGTTCTTGACCAGCAGCTTTGTGCATCCAGACGCGGCCACCGCCGCCGCTACGGCGCGCAGAACCGCGTCCCGCTCCCGTCCTCC
>JAZJZP010000136.1:0-2673 GCA_040389805.1 Pseudomonadota bacterium | reverse complement strand
CGCCAAGCGCTTTGCCAACGAAGAAGAGTCCTTCGTTTATTCGCGCTTCACCAACCCGACCACGATGATGTTCGAACGTCGCTTGGCCGCGCTGGAGGGCACCGAGGCCGCCATCGCCACGTCCAGCGGCATGAGCGCGATCCTGTTGATGATCATGGGCTTGCTCAAGGCGGGTGATCACGTCGTGTGTTCGCGCAGCGTGTTCGGGGCCACCATCGTGTTGCTGGAGCGCGAGTTCGGCAAGTTCGGTGTGCAGACCAGTTTTGTCTCGCAGACCAATGTCGATGAGTGGAAAGCCGCCATCCGCCCCAACACCAAGTTGTTGTTTGCAGAGACGCCTAGCAACCCGCTGACCGAGGTGTGCGACATCCGTGCATTGGCTGACCTGGCCCATGCCAACGGCGCCCTGCTGGCCGTGGACAACTGCTTTTGCTCGCCCGCATTGCAGCAGCCCGTCAAGATGGGGGCGGACCTGATCATTCACTCCGGCACCAAGTACCTGGACGGCCAAGGCCGGGTGCTGGCCGGGGCCATTTGTGGCACCGAGCAACTCATCAACGGCACCTTCATGCCGGTGATGCGTGGGGCAGGCATGTCGCTGTCGCCCTTCAATGCCTGGGTGGTACTCAAAGGCCTGGAAACCCTGGGCATCCGCATGGCCGCGCAAAGCGCCAGTGCGATGCAGTTGGCGCAATGGCTGCAAGCCCACCCGCAGGTCGAGCGTGTGTACTACCCCGGCTTGAAGAGTCACCCGCAACATGCCTTGGCCATGCAGCAGCAAAACGGCTGTGGTGGCGCGGTGGTGTCCTTCGTGGCCAAGAGTGCGCCGGGCTTCGATGCTGCACGCCAAGCCGCTTTCCATGTGATCGACCACACCAAACTGTGCTCCATCACGGCCAATCTGGGCGACACCAAAACCACCATCACGCACCCAGGCAGCACCTCGCACGGTCGCCTTTCTGAAGATCAACGCCAGGCCGCCGGCATCACGCAGGGACTGATCCGCGTGTCCGTGGGCCTGGAACACATTGAAGACCTCAAGGCCGACCTGGCCTGTGGTCTGGACAGCCTTGCCTCACCGGCCTGAACCATGACTCAAGTTCGCACCCGTTTTGCCCCATCGCCCACCGGCTTCATCCACCTGGGCAACATCCGCTCGGCCCTGTATCCATGGGCTTTTGCGCGCGCCAACCAGGGCGTGTTCATCCTGCGCATTGAAGACACCGACGTTGAGCGTTCATCGCAAGAAGCCGTCGATGTGATCCTGGAAAGCATGCAGTGGCTGGGCTTAAACTTTGACGAAGGCCCCTTCTACCAAATGCAGCGCATGGACCGCTACAAGGCGGTGCTGCAAGAGATGGTCGACGCAGGTTTGGTCTACCCCTGCTACATGAGCACGCAAGAGTTGGATGCCTTGCGTGAAGCGCAAATGGTCGCCAAGCAAAAGCCGCGCTACGACGGCACCTGGCGCCCTGAGGCGGGCAAGACCCTTCCCCCTGTGCCTGAAGGCGTGCGGCCTGTGCTGCGGTTCAAGAACCCGATCGGCGGTTCGGTGGTGTGGGACGACAAGGTCAAGGGTCGCATCGAGATCAGCAACGACGAGTTGGATGACCTGGTCATTGCGCGTCCCGATGGCACGCCCACCTACAACTTCTGCGTGGTGGTCGATGACCTGGACATGGCCATCACCCATGTGATCCGCGGCGACGACCACGTCAACAACACGCCGCGCCAGATCAACATCATTCGGGCCTTGGGCAAAGAGCCCCCGACCTACGCTCACCTGCCCACGGTGCTGAACGACCAGGGCGAGAAGATGAGCAAGCGCCATGGCGCCAAAGCCGTCACCGCCTACCGCGACGAAGGCTATCTGGCCGATGCCGTGGTGAACTACCTGGCCCGACTGGGTTGGAGCCATGGCGACGACGAGATCTTCTCGCGCGAGCAATTGGTGTCTTGGTTCAACCTGGACCACCTGGGCAAGAGCGCTGGTCAGTTCGACGAAGCCAAGCTGAACTGGGTGGCCCAGCAGCACATGAAGACGGCCGATGACGCCATGCTGGCGGGCCTGGTGCGCGAGCAGTTTGCCAGCCGTGGTGTGACCCTGCCGGCGTCGCTGCAAGCGGGTGACAAGCTGACCGCGCTGTGTGCCTTGTTCAAGGACCGTTGCGCCACCACGGTGGAGTTGGCCGACTGGCTGACCATGTATGTGCAGCATCTCCATGCGCCGGCGCAAGAGCTGGCCGCACAACTCACCGAAGCCACCAAGCCGGCGATCGCGGCACTGGCTGCACGCCTGCAAACCGTGGTGTGGGAGAAGGCAGCCATCAACCAGGCCATCAAGGACACCTTGCCCGAGTTCGGTTTGAAGATGCCGCAGTTGGCCATCCCGGTGCGCCTGCTGGTGTGTGGTCGTGCACAAACGCCCTCGGTGGATGCCGTGCTGGCTTTGTTTGATCGTGAAGTCGTGCTGCAAAGATTGCAGTTGTCGGCCTGACTTGATCTAAACGTAAAAATCGGTGTATACTCTTGGTCTCGCTTGAACGACGCTTTGTTTTGACAAAGCAGCCGGGCAAACCAGAGGATTGACAGCTTGGGAAGTTAGCAAGTTGAGAGTCCAACGGGGGTATAGCTCAGCTGGGAGAGCGCTTGCATGGCATGCAAGAGGTCAGC
>JAZJZP010000135.1:0-6200 GCA_040389805.1 Pseudomonadota bacterium | reverse complement strand
ATGCTTGCGCGAGTGCTGCGGCCGGTGCTGGGACGGGCGCAGGGGCCAGGCTGGTGGACACGATAGTCCCTTCGCCGGCCTGGGTGTCTGGCGCCAGCCGACTTTGGGCACGCCCTGCTGACTTGGCCTCGTAGAGGGCCTCGTCCGCACGGTTGATGGTATGCGTGATGGCATCGCCGACCCGATGGAAGGCGACGCCTGCCGAGAAGCTCACGCGCAAACTCGGTACTTGCGGTGACGCGGGGGTGTCCGCCAGTTGTTGGCGCAGCCGCTCCAGCAGCGCCAACACGTCTGGCGGGTTGGCCGTGCTCATCAGCAAGAATTCCTCACCGCCCCAGCGCGCCAGGGTGTCGGTGCCGTCCAAGGCCGCTTGTGCGGTGCTGGCAAAGGTTTTCAGGACATCGTCGCCCACGCCATGTCCGTGCGTGTCATTGACTTGCTTGAAGTGATCCAGGTCGAGCATGGCCAGCGTCAGCGGGGGGCCGTAACGCTGGGTGCGCTCCACGTGGTGCGCGAGCAGCGCGTTCATGTGGCGGCGGTTGTACAGGCCGGTGAGCACGTCATGCGTGGCGAGCTCCTCGATGCGGGTCAGCATCTGCGCCAGCTCTTCCCGCTGGCGGCGCTGGCGTGCGCGCAGTTCGGCAATCTGGCTGCCCGACCAGGTCAGCATCACCACGGTGGTCGCCAGGATGGCAATGAGCAGGATCTCGACTTCTGGCTTGTAATATTGCGGCTGGAGGTGGTGCATGACGAGGCTGCCCAGGCCAAACAAGGCCAGGCTGAACGCTTGCACAAACACCACCTGCCGACCCTTGAGGGCAAACACGCTGTAGGCCATGGTCACCGCTACCGTCGACAGCAAGGCGATGTGCATCGGCGAGGAGGTCAGGCTGCCGATGGCGATGAACACGAGGGCATTCATCATCTGCGGCACGGTGATTGCCGGGTCACGCAAGCGTCGTGTCCAGCCAAATCGGATGACCGCATAAATCATCAGCATCGGGATCACGATGAGCAGCGACATCGGCCAAGCCAGTGAAGGGTCCATCAGGCCGCTGCGCACGCAATGCCAGATCAGGATCAGATTGGCCAGGTACGCGGGCTGGGCGCTGATCGTGATCTTCAGATTCATCTGACGGGCAGGATCTGAACTCAGGATCAGTCTGGTCAGCGCACCCTTGATCCCACTGCCTTTGGGAGGCTGGGTGCTTGGCTGGTGGGCTTCGGCGGTGGAATGTGTGGATAAAGTCACGGCAAGGTGCGCGAATGTAGGTACCCACTATTTCGGTCATCTGGCCTCGCTTCTTTAGTCCGGTGAATGCGTTCCGTTGCTTGTGCGCCGTACGACCATGGCGGCACTGATGCGTTTGACTTGCTCAGGCGTCAGTTGGGAGGCGCTGGGATAGACCTCGACCTCTTCGCGCTGGGCGTGGGCGGTGTAGCGCTGGGCAAATTCGTCAACTTGGGGCGGCGTGCCGGTGGGCAGCCCCGCGACCGTGTCCCTCAACCAGGGCTGCAGAGCGCCCCACAGCACGCCCAGTTCGGCATGCTCGGCGTCGAGCTCGTCGATGCAGGCCGTCAGGGTGGGCTGGTTCAGCGCGCGCAAGGCCGGGAACAAATCGAGCTCTTCATCCTGGTGGTGCAAGGGCGCCGCCATCTCGAAATAGCGCAGGATGGATTGCGCCGCCTCCTGGGCCTGCGGGTCGGGGCCGGTTTGTGCGAGGTGATCGCGCAGCTTGAGCGCCAGCGTTGCAAAGCGGCGCACCTTGTCATGGCAGGCGAGCAGCAACTCGATGGGGTCATCAATGCGGGGGGCAACGGGCTGAATGGGCGGACGCATATTGTATTGATAGCATGTTTGCGGGCGTCGCGCCTTAACCCTGGAGGACTACCTCTTCTGATCGATGGTCAAGCGCCGGGGTGTTCCCTACAGTGAGGGAACCTGCCAAGAGGCCGCCTAGAAGTGCCGTCACCATGACCCGCTTGATCGACTCGTTCCAGCGCCGCATTGATTACCTGCGCGTGTCCGTCACGGACCGCTGCGATCTGCGCTGCACCTACTGCCTGCCCAAGGGCTTCAAAGGTTTTGAAGAGCCTGCGCATTGGTTGCGCCACGACGAAATGACGCGCCTGGTGGGCTTGTTCGTGGCGCAGGGCGTGAGCAAGGTGCGACTGACGGGTGGCGAGCCTCTGTTGCGCCGCGGGGTGACGGAACTGGCTCGGCAGCTGACCCGGCTGCCCGGTTTGACTGATCTGTCGGTGTCCAGCAATGGCACCCAGCTGGCGCGCCATGCCGCCGGTTTGCGCGAGGCGGGCGTTACCCGACTCAACATCAGCCTGGACTCGCTCGATCCCGCCTGTTTTGCCCGCATCACCGGGCGCGACTGCCTGGGCGACGTGCTCGATGGCCTGCGCGCCGCCCGTGCGGTGGGCTTTGATCCCATCAAGCTCAACATGGTGGTGCAGTCCGATGTGAACCTGGACGAGGTGAGCCGGATGGTCGCCTTTGCCATTGAGCAGGGGTTCGTGCTGCGCTTGATCGAACCGATGCCGGTGGGCGATACCGGCCGCGCCTCGCAAGGCGTGGACCTCACGCGCCTGGGCGAAACATTGGCTCGCCAGCATGGCCTGGTCCCGCACATCATGGGGCAGGGCGCTGGCCCGGCCCGCTACTGGTGCACGGCCGATGGCGGCATGAGTCTGGGCGTGATCACCCCCATGTCGCAGCACTTTTGTGCCAGTTGCAACCGGGTCCGCCTGGGGGTGGATGGCACCTTGTACCTGTGTCTGGGCCAGAACGATCAGGTGCCCTTGGGTCGCATGATGCGCGAGGGCGCCACCGATGCTGACCTGGTGGCCGCCATCCACCAAGGCATTGCCGCCAAGCCAGAACGGCACGAGTTCAACGAGCGGCCGCAGCAGATTGTGCGATTCATGTCCCAAACTGGCGGTTGAGGCCGTTGTCAGTTGACAATGCGGCATCTGAGCCGGGGCGGGTGCCCCGATGGAGGCATGGGTGGCGGACTCTACTGACGAACTCAAACCGATGGAGGTGATGGCCGAGCTCGCCGAGCCCGTCGGTGCAGGCGTGCGGGTGGCCAGTGTGGCGCTGGCCTCCAAGCTGCTGGCCATTGGTTGCGTGTTTCTGGTGCTGGCGCTGGCCTCCATCGGCCTGACGCTGTGGGTCACGTGGCAGCTTGAAGGCGGTGCGGCGGCCGTCAACGAGGCGGGTCGCATGCGCATGCGCAGCTACCAGTTGGCCTTGAGTTTGCAGGATCCGATCCTCCCGCCCGCGCAGCTCTTGCCCGATGTGGCACGGCGCCTGCGCGATTTTGACGACAGCCTGGCCTTGCTGCGCGCCGGGGATCCGGGGCGCCCGCTCACGGTGCCTTGGGATGACGACACCCGGGCGCGCTTTCAGGGCCTGACCCAAGACTGGGGCGTGCTGCGCCAGCAGGCGCTGGACATCGCACAGGGCGCCCAGGTGCCGCCGACGCTGCGTGGCAATGTGGACGAGTTTGTCGAACGCATCGACGCCTTTGTGTCAGCCATTGAGCGGCACATCGCCCATTGGACGACGCTCTTGCGCACGTTCCAGTTGGCCATGATGGCCCTGGCGGTGCTCAGTGCCTTGGCCATGCTGTACGCCGGCCATGTCGTGGTGCTGGAGCCGGTGGAGCGCATTCAGCGCGCCTTGCGACGCATGGAGGTCGGCGACTTCTCGGCCCGCGTGGAGGTCAATACCCAGGACGAGTTGGGCGCCCTGGCCGATGGCTTCAACAGCATGGCCGAGAACCTGCAGAATTTGTATGGCGACCTGGAGTCCAAGGTCAGTGAAAAAACAGCGGGTCTGGAGATCAAGCAGCAGCGCCTGAGCGCCTTGTACGAAGTGGCCGCCTTTGTGGCCCGTGCCGATACCCTGCAGGAGCTGGCGCAAGGCTTTGCCAGGCAGATGCGTCGCATTTCTCAGGCCGATGCCCTGGCCATCCGCTGGTCCGATGAGGCCAATGAACGCTATGTGCTGCTGGCCAGCGACTGCCTGCCCAAGGTGATGTCCGAAGACGAGCAGTGCGTCTTGTCGGGCGATTGCTTGTGCGGGGCTGCGGTGGTGCCCGGCTTGATGCCCGGCCTCAAGGTGATCCCCATCCTCGAAGCGGCGCGAGACCCCGCACGCAAGGCGGCGGGCAAGATGGTGCAAGACCACTGCGAGCGCGCGGGGTACACCACCTTGGTCACCGTGCCGCTGGGCCTGCACCAGCGCGTGCTGGGCGAGATCGAGTTGTTCTACCGCGGCGAGCCCCAATTCACGCAAGAAGAGCGTGGTCTGTTTGAGGCCTTGGCCAGCCACCTGGCGGGCGCCATGGAGAGCCTGCGCGCGGCGGCGCTGGACCGCGAGTCGGCCATCGCGGGCGAGCGGCAGTTGTTGGCGCAAGAGCTGCACGACTCGATCGCCCAGTCCCTGGCCTTCTTGAAGATCCAGATGCAACTGCTGCGCGATGCGATGGCCCGCGGTGATCAGTCCGCCATCAACCTCACCATGGGTGAGCTGGACGCCGGGGTGCGCGAGAGCTACAGCGATGTGCGCGAGTTGTTGCTGCACTTTCGGGTGCGCACCCACACCGAGGACATCGAACCCGCCCTGCGCGAGACCTTGTCCAAGTTCGAGCACCAATCGGGCTTGCGCGGCCATTTGACGGTCCACAGCCAGGGCCTGCCGCTGCCCTCGGATGTGCAGATCCAGGTGCTGCACATCGTGCAAGAAGCCTTGTCCAACGTGCGCAAACATGCGCAGGCGCAGCAGGTGTGGGTGGATGTACAAACCCAGCCTGCCTGGTGCGTGTCGGTGTCCGATGATGGCCGCGGCTTTGATGTCGACGCGGGCCCGCCCGATGGCACCCATGTGGGCCTGAGCATCATGCGCGAGCGGGCATTGCGCATCGGCGCCACCCTCAACTTTGCCTCCACCGCCGATGGCACGCGCATTGAGCTGCGGCTGCCAAAACTGGTGGCCAGCCCCACCTCCGACCGGTCCGAGGACCTCACCGAATCTGTATGAACGATCAAGCGCCTGTCCGTCTTCTGGTGGTCGATGACCACAATCTGTTTCGCCGTGGCTTGATCGCCCTGTTGTCACGCGATGCGCGCCTCAGCGTGGTGGCCGAGGCGGGCGATGCGGGCGATGCCATCAAGCTGGCCCAGCGTCATCAGCCCGATGTCATCTTGCTCGACAACCACCTGCCCGGGGTGCATGGCGTGGAGGCCTTGCCCCAGTTGTATGCGGCCGCCCCTCAATCCCGCATCGTCATGCTGACGGTCAGCGAGGACGCCGAGGACCTGGCCCAGGCCTTGGCACGCGGCGCCGCCGGTTACCTGCTCAAAACGGTCGAGGGCGATGAGCTGGTCGGCGCCATCCTGCGCGTGCGGGCCGGCGAGTCGGTGGTGTCCCCCGAGATGACCAGCAAGCTGGTGGCGGCGTTTCGGCATGCCGTCGTCACCGCGCCGGCCGACGCGGTCGAGGCTACCGCGGCGGAAGTCGCTGGCGATGAGCTCGCCGTGGCGCCCTTGGGGCCTTCTCGCCTGTCCCCCCGTGAGCGCGACATCCTGCGCGAGATCGCCCTCGGGGCCAGCAACAAGGCCATTGCCCGCACCCTCAATATTGCGGAAACCACCGTCAAGATCCATGTGCAGCACATTTTTCGCAAGCTCAACCTGACCTCTCGGGTGCAGGCGGCGGTGTACGCGGTTACTGATCCAGATCAAGTTTAGTCAAGAGCTACTCCTTTCGAACGATGGCGCTTGCCCGAGAGAGGGATATTCAAAACCGACCGATTTTCTGACACTGCTAGACATTGGAAAAGGAGTTTCCTATGTCTTCGCGACGTCAGGCTTTGTCGGTTTTAGGAGTTAGCACACTGGCCTTCACGGTGTGCTTCATGGTGTGGATGATGTTCGGGGTGATCGGTATCCCGATCAAGAAAATTCTGGGCCTGAACGCCACAGAGTTTGGTCTGTTGACCGCCACGCCCGTGTTGACGGGGTCCTTGATCCGCGTCCCCTTGGGCATCTGGACCGACCGTTTTGGCGGTCGCATCGTGCTGTTCGTGACGATGCTGCTCTGCGTGGTGCCCATCTGGTTGATGAGCTACGCCACCCAGTACTGGCACTTTTTGGTGCTCGGGCTGTTTGTGGGCCTGGCTGGT
>JAZJZP010000134.1:258-1686 GCA_040389805.1 Pseudomonadota bacterium | reverse complement strand
TGGAGAAGCTCAAGATCAAGGTGTTCAACGCCACAAAAAAAGAGCTGGTCAAGGACTTCAAGACCGCCATTGATTTTGACCAATCGGCCTTGTTCAAAAAGGTCTACGAAGAAGAGTTCGGCACCTTCGGTGGCGCACCTTTTGCGGCCTTGGTGGGCGACTTTGAAGCCGGTCGTGGCGCTGAAGACATGTACTTCCTGGAGCAGATGTCTCATGTGGCTGCTGCCGCCCATGCTCCATTCATCTCGGCCGCATCGCCCGAGTTGATGGGCCTGGATACCTTCACCGATTTGGGCAAGCCGCGTGACATGGCCAAGGTGTTCGATACGGTCGAATACGCCAAGTGGAAGTCCTTCCGTGAGTCGGACGACTCGCGCTATGTGGCGCTGACGCTGCCTCGCTTCCTGGGCCGCTTGCCCTTCGATCCCAAAGATGGCAACACCACCGAAGGTTTCAACTTCGTGGAAGACATCGACGGCACCGATCACAGCAAGTACCTGTGGGTCAATGCCGCCTATGCGTTCGGCGCTCGCCTGACGGCCGCCTTTGAAATGTATGGCTGGTGCGCCGCCATCCGTGGCGTTGAAGGTGGTGGCCTGGTTGAAGACCTGCCCACGCACACCTTCAAGACCGACGATGGCGAAGTGGCGCTGAAGTGCCCGACTGAAATCGCCATCACCGATCGCCGCGAAAAAGAGTTGAGCGACCTGGGGTTCATTCCCTTGGTCCATTGCAAGAACACCGACTACGCGGCCTTCTTTGGCGCGCAATCGGTGCAAAAGCACAAAAAATACGACAACCCCGCCGCCACGGCCAACGCCACCTTGGCATCGCAGTTGCAATACATCTTCTCGGTCTGCCGCATTGCCCATTACCTCAAGGCCATGATGCGCGACAAGATTGGCAGCTTTGCTTCGGCGGGCAATGTCGAGAGCTTCCTCAACGCGTGGATCTCTCAGTATGTGTTGGCTGACGACAGTGCGTCGCAAGAAGCCAAAGCCAAATACCCCCTCCGCGAGGCATCGATTGAGGTGCAGGAGGTCCCCGGACGTCCTGGGGTGTACCGTGCGGTGGCCTTTGTGCGCCCGCACTTTCAGTTGGATGAGCTGTCGGTGTCGTTGCGGTTGGTCGCAGAGCTGCCCAGCGGCGCTTAAGGCGCATTCTTTTTTTAGAAATCACGGAAGGAAAAATAATGAAAGACATCTACATCGAGTTCAAGAGCTCCGCCATCAAGGGCGACGTTCGCGACTCCGTGCACGGCAGCAATGCAGCGGTTGGCCAAAACAGCAAGCCCACGATCGAAGTGGACTCCTGGGCTCACCTGATTCGCCAGCCCAAGTCGGCTTCGGCTTCGACCGCCGGTGGTCACACCTCTGAGCGTTGCGAGCATGACGAAATGGTTTTCGTCAAAGACATCGACTCGGCCAG
>JAZJZP010000134.1:0-248 GCA_040389805.1 Pseudomonadota bacterium | reverse complement strand
CAGCCCCAAACTGTGGCAAGCCGCTTCGCAAGGTCTGGTGACGCCTGAAGTTGAAATCACGTTCTACCGCTCCAGCGGCCAGACGGGCTCGTTTAACAGCGGTACCGCCAATGCACGCGTCAAGTACCTCGTGATCAAGCTCAAGAATGTGCTGATCTCGTCGGTGTCGCCTAGCGTGTCTGAAGAAGGCATTCCTAAGGAAACCTTCGGCCTGAAGTACTCGGCGGTGGATTGGGCTTACTCGGCTT